>NZ_JBEXSW010000072.1:0-29051 GCF_040613775.1 Streptomyces sp. NPDC006208
GGGTGGGGGAGTGGGGGGGGGGGGCGGGGGAGAGGGGAATCGACCGCCCGCCGGCGCCGGGGGCGCCCCCCCCCGCCCCGGGGGCCGGCCCGCCCGCTTCGGTTTCAGTGCCACGTCTACGGATTACCGGGGACCGTCACGGTCGGGCCCGGGACGATGAAGGTGTCGATCGGTCCGGCAGGTCCCGTTGCGCCCGTCGGTCCGGTGGCGCCGGTGGGCCCGGTGGGCCCGGTCGGTCCCGTGGGTCCGGTTGCGCCGGTTGTGCCGGTTCCGGCAGGGCCTGTCGCGCCCGTCGGTCCCGCGGGCCCGGTGGGGCCTGGTTCACCGGTAGGTCCGGTTGTGCCGGTTCCGGTCGGTCCCGCGGGCCCGGTGGGTCCAGTCGGTCCGGTCGGTCCGGTGGGCCCGGTCGCACCGTTCCCGGCTCCGGTCGGCCCGGTCACTCCGGCGGGTCCAGTGGGGCCAGTAGGGCCAGTTGGCCCGGTCGTGCCGGTTCCGGTCGGTCCTGTGGGCCCGGTGGGTCCTGTGGTTCCGGTCGGTCCCGTGGGCCCGGTGGGGCCTGTGGCGCCGGTGCGACCCGGTTTGCACTTGTCGCTTCCACGGTCGGCGGCCGGGCCGGACTTCTTGGGCTTCGGGCACTTGTCCCTGTCTGCACGTGGCGTCGCCACGCTCTCGTGGGGGGCCGTTTCCGCAGGCCGCAAGGTCGCGGCTGCCGGATTCGTGATTCCCATGAGCACGAGAGCGAGCGACGCGATCGCGCCCCCGCTCAGCCAGGCTCTCCGTCGAGGAAGTGGCCCTAGGGCGGACCGTGATGTGCGATCAGAGTTCATGCTCTGCTCCTGATTCTTCGGAACGGACCGGTCGCCCGGTGAGGTGCGGCGACGGCTGAGAACGTCACCTCCCGGCTGCCTGCCCAGGTGCGCCGGGGCGGGCGGGTCGAGCACATCCAGGTAGGTGCGGTCGACGGCGACCATCGGCGGGCTCTGGGAGCGCGGACCTACGGCGTGATGTCGGCGCAGACCGCGTAGGGCGTGAAGCTGATGTCCTCGCCGGTCTGGTTGGTCAAGGACACTTCCCACGAGTCGCCGACCGGTCGGCTGGTGAGGTCGTTCGGCGGCGGGCCGGTGAGCTGGGCACCCCCACCGGTGAGGAGACTGCCCGCGGGGCAGGTCGCCGTCGACGACGCGGGGACGGTCCCGATCGCCACACCGACGGGTTGGTCGCCGACGGTGACAGTGGTGGTGACGGTGTTGCTGGCGGTGTCGATCACCGAGACGTTGTCGGCGAACTGGTTGGTGACGTAGGCGAAGGCCCCGTCGGGGTTGATCGCCACACCCGTGGGGGCGCTGCCGACCGGGATGGTGGTGGTGACGGTGTTGGTGGCTGTGTCGATCACCGAGACGCTGTTCGAGACGCCGCTGTTGGCGACGTAGGCGAAGGCCCCGTCGGGGGTGATCGCCACGCCTTGGGGACTGATGCCGACGGGGATGGTGGTGGTGACCGTGTTGGTGGTGGTGTCGATCACCGAGACGTCGCCCGAGATGAGGTTGGTGACGTAGGCGAAGGCCCCGTCGGGGGTGATCGCCACACCGATGGGGAGGTCGCCGACGATGATGGTGGTGGTGACGGTGTTGGTGGTGGTGTCGATCACCGCCACGTTGTCGTCGGCGCTGTTGGTGATGTAGGCGCGGGTGCCGTCGGGTGTGAACGCCAGGCCCAGGGGACTGTCGCCGACGGGGATGGTGGTGGTGACGGTGTTGGTGGCTGTGTCGATCACCGAGACGTTGTCCGAGCCGCTGTTGGTGACGTAGGCGAAGGCCCCGTCGGGGGTGATGGCCAGGCCTTGGGGGTTGGCGCCGACGGGGACGGTGTCGATGACGGTGTTGGTGGTGGTGTCGATCACCGAGACGTCGTTCGAGATGAAGTTGCCGACGTAGACGCGTTTGCCGTCGGGGGTGATGGCCAGGGCTCGGGGGAGGGTGCCGACGGGGATGGTGTCAACGACGGTGTTGGTGGCGGTGTCGATCACCGAGACGTCGCTCGAGGAGAAGTTGGCGACGTAGGCGAAGGTGCCGCCCTGGGCGGCCACGGCGGGTGTGGCCATGGCGAGGGGGAGGGTCAGGCCCGCCAGCACGGCCAGTCCCGCCATCCAGGCCCGGACCAGCACCCACCAAGAGCCCCTCCCCCCGCGACTTCGCCCTGTACTTCCGCGCCCTGACCCCTGCAGTACTGCGATACCCGACATGAAGACCTCCCGTACCGCACTCACACGGAGGTGCGTCCGAGTGCTCGAAAAACGATCCTGGCGACTGATGTCCTGTCATAAACGCGTGGGGGCGCCACCGCAGCGCTGATGAGTGCCGCGCCAGACGCTAAGCGCCGTGATCAGCGACCGGCCGCTGTGGATCACGGATAGGGCTGTACGGACGACGCGAATCCCCTCTTCCGGACCCGTTCTCCTCTGCCGCATGCCACGGGTCGGAATGGTGAGGTCCGACCGGGGACGAATGCCGCTCCTACGGCGTGATGTCGGCGCAGACCGCGTAGGGCGTGAAGGTGATGTCCTCGCCGGTCTGGTTGGTCAAGGACACTTCCCACGAGTCGCCGACCGGTCGGCTGGTGAGGTCGTTCGGCGGCGGGCCTGTGGTCTGGAACCCGCCGCCGGTGAGGGGACTGCCCGGGGGGCACGTTGCCACGGACGACGCCGGCACCCTTCCGATGGCCACGCCGAAAGGTTCGGCGCCGACGGGGACGGTGGCGGTGACGGTGTTGGTGGTGGTGTCGATCACCGACACGTTGTTCGAACCGGAGTTGCTGACGTAGGCGCTCGTGCCGTTGGGGGTGATCGCCAGGCCCTGGGGGAAAGTGCCGACGGGGACGGTGGTGGTGACGGTGTTGGTGGCTGTGGCGATCACCGACACGTTGTTCGAGAGGGTGTTGGCGACGTAGGCGCTGGCGCCGTTGGGGGTGATCGCCACGCCCTGGGGGCTGTTGCCGACGGGGATGGTAGTGGTGACGGTGTTGGTGGTGGTGTCGATCACCGACACGTTGTTCGAGGAGCCGTTGGCGACGTAGGCGAAGGCCCCGTCCGGGGTGATCGCCACGCCCTGAGGACCGTTGCCGACGGGGACGGTGGCGGTGACGGTGTTGGTGGTGGTGTCGATCACCGACACGTTGTTCGAACCGAAGTTGCTGACGTAGGCGCTGGCGCCGTCGGGGGTGATCGCTACTTCCGCGGGTTGATTGCCGACGGGGATGGTGATGGTGACGGTGTTGGTGGTGGTGTCGATCACCGATACGTTGTTCGTGCCGACGTTGGTGACGTAGGCGCTGGTGCCGTCGGGGGTGATCGCCACCCCCCGTGGTTGGCTGCCGACGGGGACGGTGTCGATGACGGTGTTGGTGGTGGTGTCGATCACTGACACGTTGTCGGAATTGAAGTTGGTGACGTAGAGGCGCTTGCCGTCGGGCGTGAGGGCCAACTTCGAGGGGATGGCGCCGACAGGGATGGTGTCGGTGACGGTGTTGGTGGAGGTGTCGATCACTGACACCGTGCCATCGATCTGGTTGGCGACGTAGGCGAAGGTTCCGGGTGCGGCGGCGGCCGGTGTCGCCAGCGCGACGGGGAGAGCCAGACCCGTCAGGACGGCCAGTCCCGCCACCCAGGCCCGCACCACCACCCACCATGAACCCCCACCGCCGCGGCTTCGCCGCTCTGATGTCCCCCGTACTGCGATACCTGACATGAAGTTCTCCCGTACCGCACTCACACCGAGGTATGTCCGAGTGCTCGAAACGAACAGGCGACTGATGCCCCGTCATGAAGGTGCGAGGCCGCCGCGGCGCTGATCAACGCCGCGCCCGACGCTAGGCGCCGCGATCGGCCTGTGATCGCCGGAGATCCGTGATGGGGCTGTACGGACGACTCGAATCCCCTCTTCTGGACCTACGGCGTGATGTCGGCGCAGACCGCGTAGGGCGTGAAGGTGATGTCCTCGCCGGTCTGGTTGGTCAGGGAAACTTCCCAGGAGTTGTCGACCGGTCGGCTGGTGAGGTCGTTCGGCGGCGGGCCGGTGAGCTGAAAGCCGCCGCCGGTGAGGGGACTGCCGGGTGGGCATGTTGCCACCGATGTCGCCGGCACGCTCCCGGTCGCCACACGTTGGGGGGTGGTGCCGACGGTGATGGTGTCGATGACGGTGTTGCTGGCAGTGTCGATCACTGAGACGTTGTTGGAGTTCTGGTTGGCGACGTAGGCGAAGGCCCCGTCGGGGGTCACCGCCACGCCAAGGGGTGAGGTGCCGACGGCGATGGTGTCGATGACGGTGTTGCTGGCAGTGTCGATCACTGAGACGTTGTTGGAGTTCTGGTTGGTGACGTAGGCGAGGGTGCCGTCGGGGGTGATCGACACGTCCTGGGGCGCGTCGCCGACGGTGATGGTGTCGGCGACGGTGTTGGTGGCGGTGTCGATCACCGACACGTTGTCCGATCCGGCGTTGGTGACGTAGGCGAAGGCCCCGTTGGGGGTGACTGCCACACCTTGGGGCGCGTCGCCGACGGTGATGGTGTCGGCGACGGTGTTGGTGGCGGTGTCGATCACCGACACGTTGTCCGATCCGGCGTTGGTGACGTAGGCGAGGGTGCCGTTGGGGGTGACCGCCACCCCGCGGGGTGCACTGCCGACGGTGATGGTGTCGACGACGGTGTTGGTGGCGGTGTCGATCACCGACACGTTGTCCGATCCGACGTTGGTGACGTAGGCGAGGGTGCCGTTGGGGGTGATCGCCACCGCGAGGGGTGAGGTGCCGACGGTGATGGTGCCGATGACGGTGTTGGTGGCGGTGTCGATCACCGACGTACTGGCTGCGTTGAAGTTGGTGACGTAGACGCGTTTGCCGTCGGGCGTGACGGCCGCGTCGATGGGGCCGTCACCGACGGGGATGGTGGTGGTGACGGTGTTGGTGGCGGTGTCGATCACCGACACGTCGTCCGAGTCGAAGTTGGCGACGTAAGCGAAGGTTCCGCCCTGGGCAGCCGCGGCGGGTGTGGTGAGGGCGACCGGGAGGGCCAGGCCGGCCAGCACTGCCAGCCCCGCCGCCCAGGCCCGCACCAGCCCCCACCACGAACCCCCGCCACCGCGACCTCGCCCCGAACTTCCCCGCCGGGGTGTTCCCCCGACTGCGATACCCGACATGTAGACCTCCTGCAGCGCACCGCACCGGGCGCGTCCGCGTGCTCCGAGTGAAGTCGGCGATTGATGCCCCGTCATGCATGCGCGAGGTGGCCGCCGTGGCGCTGATCAACGCCGCGCCCGACGCTAAGCGCCGTGATCAGCCCGCGACGGCTGGAGATCCCGGATAGGGCCGTACGGACGACTCGAATCCCCTCGTCCGGACCTGTCCTCCTCCCGGCCGTTACCCGAACCCTTCGGGCAGCAGCGCCGCGCGGCTGCTCCCGCGTTGTCATGGGCGCGATGCCAGGGGCGAATCCAGTGGCCCCACCGCGGAGTCTGTGCGCATGCTGTTCCGCATGCCCGATGAACCCAGATACCGGATCCGCGCCCTTCACACCGAGGACACCGTCACCGTCTACCAGGCCTACCGCCCCGAGATCGGCGAGCCGGCCGCGCGCACCGGGCGGTTTCCCGGGGCCTGGAAGCGGGACCGGATGACATGGATCAAGCCGTCGTTCCTGTGGATGATGTACCGCTGCGGGTGGGGTGCCAAGGAGGGGCAGGAGACCGTGTTGGCCGTCGAGATCAGACGCGACGGTTTCGAATGGGCCCTGCGGAACGCCTGCTTGTCGCACTACAAGCGGGGCCTGCATGCCGATCAGGCCACCTGGAAGCGGCAGCTCCGGCAGGCGCCCGCACGTGTGCAGTGGGATCCCGAGCGGGATCTGTATCTCGCGGCCCTGCCGTACCGCTCGCTGCAGCTCGGGCTGGCGGGCGAGGCGGCGGCGCGGTACGCCGACGAGTGGACCGTGGCCATCAGCGATGTGACCCCCCTCGCACACGAGATCCATGGGCACGTGCGCCGCGGAGAACTGGATGCGGCCGCACGGCTGTTGCCCGAGGAGCGGGCGTATCCCGCGGGGGAGGAGCTCCTCGGGCACCTCATGGCGTAGGTGTGTCCGAAGGGCGTATCGGCCCAGGCGCGGCCCTCTCGCCAGTCCCCGACCGCAGCGTTGTTTGCGCGGCTTAATCGATGATCGGCCCCCGATGGGGGCGGGTGAGTCGGCCCGCGACGCTCAGCTGGCCTCCCATCAGCGATTCCTCACCTTCCGTCAGGTCCACCGGCGAATCCGGGGCGCTGTACGTCCATCCCGGAGCCCCCGGTACGACACGTTCCGTTGCCCTTCGGGAATTAGCTTCTCGGCAATCGGCGAACTCGTCGCCGTCGGACGGAGGATCCACGTGACGTCAACGGGGGAAGAGGGGGTCGGCGCTGCCCGGCGGCCGTCCGCGTTTCTGAGCATGTCGCTCGACCACGTCGACGGTCCGATGTCGGGCCCAGGACCAACGGGCCCCGGGCCGCAGCCGAGACTCAAGGTGACGGCGTCCGTCCTCAACGAACGGGCGGGCAAGGCCGAAGGAGTGCGCACCCAGTTCCTCAAGGCGGACGACGAGGTGATGCTGGAGACCGGGCAGGTGACCGGCTCCCTCAAGGGCTTTGCGACGGACGCCGCCGTCGCCACGTTCCTGGAGCGCTGGCGGGGCCAGATGTCGTACGTGAAGGAGCAGTTCACGAGTACGGCCCAGGCGCTGCGCGCTGCCGCGACCACCTTCACCGCGGAGGACAAGAAGCGGGCACAGGCTGCCGGGAGCGTGAACACCGGTTCCCAGGGCAAGGGACAGAACCCATGAGCGGGCAGCTGACCTACACCGACGTCAGGAATGCCAACCTCACCCCGCTCAGCGAAGCCGTCACGAAGTGGAGCGTGGCCCCGGGGAAGTTCCAGCAGATCGGCGTGAACTTCGGCACGCAGGTCACCAAGGGGCTGGCGGCCTCCGACTGGGAGGGTGAAGCGGCCGACGCCGCGGAGGGGAAGTTCCGCAAGGTCCAGGAGCAGATCCAGGCGGCCGTCGACGAGTCCCGCCGCGTGCACAGCGTCCTGCGGCAGGGCCTGGAGGACTTCAGAGCCGCGAAGAGGGCACTCGAGGACATCGAGACGGAACTCGAGGGCCACCCGCACCTCAGGCTCAACAAACACGACGGCTCCGTCTACGTCGACCTGACGACCGCGGAGAACAACAACACCGCCGCACTCACCAAGGCCTACCAGGACACCTTCGCGTACTACCGTGAGCGCACCAGCAGCGCCATCGCCAAGGCCGAGGAGGCGGACAGTGCCCTGGCCCACGCCCTGACCGCGGACGTCAACGGCACGGACCGCGGATTCAACGACAAGGCGTACGACTCCCTGGCCCAGGCCCGGGCCGAATCGGCCAAGGATCTCAAAGCGGCTCTTGATCTCGCCGGGCTCGAGAACGGCAGGATGAGCTCCGACCAGCTGAGCCGGCTGTCCCTGGTGATGGCCCGGCACAGCCAAGACCCGGCGTTCGCCGAGGAGTTCGCCACCCGGCTGGGACCGGAGGAGACCCTCAAGCTCTGGTACAACGCGACGCACCCGCGCAATGCCCTCCACCCGGACACGGACATTGACGAGAAGTCGTGGTGGAAGTCGGCCAAGAGCCTTCAGGAGAGCCTCGGGACCACCCTGGCCACCGCATCGCATTCCGACAGTCCCGAGATGCGGGCCTGGAAGGACGAGATCATCCGCACCGGTTCGGAGCGGCTGAACACCGGGGGAACCACCCACCCCTACGGCTTCCAGGTCATGAGCAATCTCATGCGCTCGGGCACCTATGACACGAGCTTCCTCAACAGTTACGGCGACAAGCTCGTCGCCTGGGACGAGAAGAACAACACCAAGGACGGCTACGCCTACTGGTCGAACACCGCCGACGTCGACTCGCTCAATCTGATCGGACGGCGCGACGACACCGGCCACGACCCGATGACCGGCTTCCTCGAAGGACTGGGCCACAACCCGAAGGCCGCCACCGAGTTCTTCGAGCCGCCCGCCGGCGCGGGTTCGACGTCCGAGATCAACTCCCACCTGAAGTACCTCGCCGAGGAACGCAACTGGGTCTTCGACGGCAACACCGCGGGCGCTCCCCGCGACCTGCCCGGCCATGAGGCGCTCGGGCACGCCCTGACGGCCGCGACGACCGGCTACGCCTGGGACGCCGAAGAACTCAGCGGCAAGGACCCCGAGATCTTCAGCCATGGAGGCGACCGCAGGACCGCGGCCACCGCGGACGTCATGGAACAGGTCGTCGCCGTGTACGGCGGCGAGGGCGGCCCGAAACTGCTCCATGACCAGCCGGGGATGGCCGGTGCGCTGGGTGCCATGGGCGGTGCCTATGTGGACGACCTCAACTTCGCGGTGTCCGGCACGGGCGCGGACCTGGAGAACGACGGGGCATTCCCGGCCGCGTACAAGGGGCGCGCCGATTTCGGCCGCACCGGTGCCATCGACTTCCTCAGTGTGCTGGGGCAGAACGAGGTCTCGCACGGCATCATGAATCAGGCCGAGCACCTCTACACCATCGACCGGCTCGCGCAGCACCCGCCTGCCGACGGGGCGGACAACTACGCCATGGGACGCAGGGCGCTGCTGACCGAGGCCGAGGTGCGGGGCATTCTCGACCACTCCCGTGCTGCGCAGATCGAGGCGACGTACGCCCACGACACCGCGAAGGCGCAGCAGGCCTTCCAGGAGTCCTCCAACTGGACGCGTGTGGGCTACAGCGGTGCGGCCCCGGCCCTGAGCGCGGGAATCGTCAGCGTCGTCGGCAAGGCGGGCCCGTGGGGAATGATCGTCCCCATCGCCATGGGCGCAGGTACCGAATTCGCGAAGGTGTTCCACAACGACGCCGTGTTCGGCGGCCCGGATCTGCCTCAACCGGTGGATTCACGGCAATTCTTCATACGCGGTGAGGAAGGTCTGGGCGCGACGGCCGCAAAGTACCTCGAAGGGCACAGCAGTGAAGCAGACGCGACCGGAAACCTCTCCGACGACCTCAAGAACAACTACGGCACCGGGGCGCAGGAGAGTGCTCAGCGAGGCCGTAAGCCCTACACAGGCTGAGGACGGAGTCACCGTGCGACGGGCGCGCGTGCTCACCCGGCGCCGGCCCTCACTCGCCCTCGCGCTGTGCGTGGCGATGGCCGTTGTGTCGTGCACGGCCGGGAAGGAGGAGCGGGACGACGGGGTACCGGCGGGGAAGGTGTGCGACTCGTCGTTCTCCGCCGAGGCCCGGGACGCTCTGGGCAGGATCAGCACGGCCGGCCGGTACCAGGAGTCGGTCCTCCCCTTGGACAAGGCGGTCACCCGACTGCGCGGCCACGCCGACACCAGCACGTCCCGCAGCACGATCTGCACCGTGCACACCGCGGAGCAGAGTGCACAGGACCCGCTCTTCCGGATCGAGTTCGTGCATGTCGACACGGGAGTCGTATGGCCGCCGGCGCTGGATCCGGACGATTCGTACTACCCCTTGGGGCTCTACGCCGACAGCAGCGACGAGCAGGCGTTCATCGCCTTCCGGTGCTCCAGGGGCCTTCGGAAGAACGGTCCTCCGGTGGTGGCGGGCGTACTCGAGCCCGACAGCAAGGACCCGTCGGCGAAACTGTCGGACGTCGAGCGGAGACATGCCCACATGGTCATGCTCCACTCCGCTTCACGCGCCTTGGCCGGGAAGCTGGGCTGCCTGGCGGAGGCGGGACTCCCGCCGAAGCCTCCTGAGCCCTCGCCGCACCGCGCGTACCGGAAGCCGCCCTCGCTGGAGACGCTCGAGAGGGAGTTCGCCGGGGACGGGTGACGGGAGAAGCCGAAACGTTCCGGCCAGGCCCGAACAGGGCCTGGCCGGAACGGAGGGTCAGAACAGCGAGTGCAGCAGTTTGTTCGGGGAGCCCGTACGCGGGTCCACGACCTTGCCGCTGGTCGCGTTGTTCACCAGCGCGTCCCTGACCTGGGCCGGGGTCGCGGCCGGGTGGGCCGCCAGATACAGCGCGGCGACACCGGCCGTGTGCGGGGTGGCCATCGAGGTGCCGGAGATGGTGTTCGTCGCGGTGTCGTTGTCCTTCCACGCCGAGGTGATGCTCACGCCCGGTGCGAACAGGTCGAGACAGGTGCCGTAGTTGGAGAACGACGCGCGCCGGTCCGTGTTGTCCGTCGCGCCGACCGTGATCGCCTCGGGGACGCGGGCGGGCGAGTAGTTGCACGCGTTGACGGGCCAGCCCAGGATGTTGCCGTTGCCCGCCGCGATGGCGTAACTGACCCCCGACGCAATGGACTTCTTCACCGCGTTGTCCAGGGCCGTGTTGGCGCTGCCGCCCAGGCTCATGTTGGCCACGGCCGGCTTCTTGGCGTTGGCGGTCACCCAGTCGACGCCCGCGATGACGCCGGCGTTCGTGCCGGAGCCGTTGCAGTCCAGGACGCGTACGGCGATCAGGTTGACGCCCTTGGCGACGCCGTACGTCCTGCCGCCGACCGTGCCCGCGACATGTGTGCCGTGGCCCTGGCAGTCCTGGCCGTTCTGGCCGCCGCCCACCGTGTCCGTGCCGATGCTCGCGCGCCCACCGAACTCGCTGTGGGAGGTACGGATTCCGGTGTCGATGATGTAGGCGTTCACGTTCGACGCGGGCGTGTTGTACGTGTATGTCTTCGACAGCGGCAGGTTGCGCTGGTCGATGCGGTCGATGCCCCAGGTGGCGTTGGTCTGGGTCTCGCTGATCCGGACCGTGGCGTTCTGCTCGACGTACGCCACGCGCGGATCTGCTGCGAGGGCCCGCGCCTTGGCCGCCGACATCGATGTGGAGAAGCCCTTAAGGGCATTGCGGTAGGTGTGCTTCGGCGTGACGCCCAGATCGGCGGCGCGCGTGCTGCCGTCCTTCAGGACGACGATCCAGCTGTTCTGGATGGCGGTTGCAGTGGGGGCGAGACGAAGATCGCCGATCGTCGCGCTCTGCGCGGTGGGGGAAACGGCGAACTGGAGACCTGCCGCAAGGACGACTGCGGGTATCAGCGTCCCGATGCGGCGGGCAGAGACTCTCATCTCGTGCACCTGACCTTTCGTTGACCGATCACGGACAAGGAGCGTGCATCGTGCCAGGTGGTGCCGTTGCGCCGAACAGGGGCTCGTGCTGTGACCTAGGACACAGGATGAGTGCATGACAAAGGAATCGGTGATGGTGGAGATCGTGAACTGCCCTTGATTCAAAGGGAGTTGGTCTCGGCAGCCGGACCCGTCAGTCCGCCGTCAGATCCCATGTGTGCATGGTGAAGATTCCGTCGTCCCTCGCCCCCGCCGACCGGTACGTCGCGAGCGCCGCCTCATTGTCCGTGTCGACGCCGACCCACACGTCGTCACAGCCGCCCGCCCGCGCGACCTCCACCAGCGCCGGCCGATGCCCCGCCCGCGGAACGGCTCGTCCACCGACAGCTCGTACAGACACATCTCCGTGCCCTTGTCGGGATGGAGCATCTCGATGCCCGAGACCATCCCGGCCGGTGCGCCGTCCACGTACGCGATCAGCATCAGATGCCCGTCGGCGGCGAGAAAACGCTCGGCCCACTCGGGCCTGGCCGGCCCGTCGTACAGATGCTCCGCCGCGATCAGCTGGTCCACCGTCGTCGCACGCCGGATGTCCATGCGGGGCCCCGCTTGCTCATCTCCCGTGTACCGCGTCTGGTGTACGGCGACGCTGGTGCGTACTACCCGAGGAGGCTCCCCAGTTCCGCCCGGCGGCAGCCGAGACCGTGCGGCGGCGCCGCTTAGGGTTCAGTCATGCAGATCCGACTTCCCCGGCCGCGCGGCCGATGGCTCGCGGGGGTCGCCGCCGTCGCGGTCCTCGCCGGCGCAGGCACCTGGACCGCGGTCGCCGACGACGGCGCACCCGCCGTGCACCGCGAGGACCGGGTGCAGGCCATGCCCGGGGCGAAGATCGACACGTCCTACTTCACCGCGGGCGATGCGCAGGGCCGCCGCCCCGCCGTGCTGCTCGGGCACGGCTTCGGCGGCAGCAAGGAGGACGTACGCGCGCAGGCCGAACAGCTCGCCCGCGACGGGTATGCGGTGCTGACCTGGTCCGCGCGCGGCTTCGGCCGGTCCACGGGACAGATCGGGCTGAACGATCCCGACCACGAGGTCAAGGACGTCTCCCGGCTGATCGACTGGCTGGCGAAGCGGCCCGAGGTGCAGCTGGACGGGAACGGCGATCCGCGGGTCGGGATGACAGGAGTGTCGTACGGCGGGGCGATCTCGCTGCTCGGCGCGGCGTACGACAAGCGCGTCGACGCGGTCGCGCCGCAGATCACGTACTGGAACCTCGCGGACGCGCTGTTCCCCGACGACGTGTTCAAGAAGCTGTGGGCCGGGATCTTCTTCTCGACCGGCACGACCGCCTCGACCGACCCGGCCGGCGGACGGGGCGCGTCGGACCCGCCGGCACAGGCTCCGGCGGGCGACGCGCCCGCTGCCGGTGAGGCTGCGGGCGACCGTTCCGGTTCCCGCGCGTCGCGGCCCGCCACCGGGCAGCCCGCCGACCCCACCGGCTGCGGCCGCTTCCAGCCCGCCCTGTGCGCCATGTACGAGCGCGTCGCCGTCGCCGGGAAGCCCGACGCCGAGGCCCGCGCGCTGCTCGAGAGCCGCAGCCCCTCCGCCGTCGGCGACCGCATCAAGGTGCCCGCGCTCATCGTGCAGGGCCAGTCCGACTCGCTCTTCCCGCTCCAGCACGCCGACGCCATGGCCAAGGCCATCAGTGCCAACGGCGCACCCGTCGCCGTCGACTGGATCGCCGGCGGCCACGACGGCGGGGACCGGGAGAGAGGGCGCGTCGAGGCCCGGATCGGCACCTGGTTCGACCACTACCTGAAGCGGGACAAGGGAGCCGGCACCGGGCCTGCCTTCCGCGTCAGCCGGACCGGAGGCGTCGACTCCACCGACGGCCAGGCGCTGCTGCGCGGCGCGAGTGCCGACCGCTACCCGGGCCTGTCCGACGGCACCGAGCAGATCGCGCTCACCGGAACCTCCCAGACCTTCGCCAACCCGGCCGGCGCCACCCCGCCCGCCATCTCCGCCGTCCCCGGCCTGAGCGGCGGCGCCGGCCGGCTGTCCTCGCTCGGCGTGGGGATCTCCCTCGACTTCCCCGGCCAGTTCGCGCGCTTCGACTCCGCGCCGCTGACCCGCTCCACCTGCATCACCGGATCGCCGACCGTCACGGTCGAGGTGAGCTCGTCCACGGGGGAGGCGGTGCTGTTCGGCAAGGTGTACGACGTCGGGCCCGACGGCCGCAGCCAGGTGCTGCCCGCCCAGCTCGTCGCTCCGGTGCGGATCGAGGACGCCCGCAAGGCCAAGAAGGTCGAACTGACCCTGCCGGCCGTGGACCACGAGGTCGACGCCGGCCACCGGCTGCGTCTGGTCCTGTCCGCCACCGACCTGGGCTACGCCTCTCCGGCCGAGCCCGCCACGTACACCGCGGCCCTCGCCGGAGGCGGTGTGCTGACCGTGCCCACCGCACCGGCCGTACGCACCCAGGCCGCCGTGCTGCCCTGGTGGGTGTGGGGCCTGCCGGCCGCGGGCGCGCTCGTGGCGTCGGGGCTGCTGTTCACCTCCCGCCGCCGTGCGATCGCCCCGGCCCCCGACCCCGAGCGGGCCGACGTGCCGCTGGAGATCACCGGACTGACCAAGCGCTACGCCAGGTCCGCCGAGCGGTACGCCGTACGGGACCTGTCCTTCCGCGTCGAGAAGGGCCAGGTGCTCGGCCTGCTCGGACCCAACGGCGCCGGCAAGACCACCACCCTGCGCATGCTGATGGGCCTCATCCGGCCCGACGACGGCGAGATCCGCGTCTTCGGCCACGCCATCCGTCCCGGTGCACCCGTGCTGTCGCGGGTCGGCGCGTTCGTCGAGGGCGCGGGCTTCCTGCCGCATCTGTCCGGGCGCGACAACCTGGAGCTGTACTGGCAGGCCACCGGCCGTCCCGCGGGCGACGCGCACTTCGAGGAGGCCCTGGAGATCGCCGGTCTCGGCGACGCGCTCGCCCGGGCCGTGCGCACCTACTCGCAGGGCATGCGGCAGCGCCTGGCCATCGCCCAGGCCATGCTCGGCCTGCCGGATCTGCTGATCCTCGACGAGCCGACCAACGGTCTCGACCCGCCACAGATCCGCGAGATGCGGGACGTGATGATCCGGTACGCGGCCGGAGGCCGGACCGTCATCGTCTCCAGCCACCTCCTGTCGGAGGTCGAACAGTCCTGCACGCACCTGGTGGTCATGGACCGCGGCCGTCTGGTGCAGGCGGGACCGGTCGCCGAGATCACCGGCGAGAGCGACACCCTGCTCGTCACCACCGAGGACGAGGTGTCCGAGCCGCTCGTCGAGAAGGTCGCCGCGTTGCCAGGTGTCGGCTCGGCGGCCCGTACGGACGGGGGACTGCTCGTACGGCTCGACGGCACCAGCGCCACCGCGCTGATCGCCGAACTGGTGCGCCTGGAGGTACCGCTGACGGGCGTCGGGCCGCACCGCCGCCTGGAGGACGCGTTCCTCACCCTGATCGGAGGATCCGCATGAGCGCGCTCGTCGATTCCGCCCCCGGCTACCGGGCCCGGCACACCCTGCCCCTGCGGGTGGAGGCGGTACGGCAGCTGAAGCGCCGCCGGACGCTGGTGATGGGTGCCGTCCTGGCCGCACTGCCCCTCGTGCTGATCGCCGCGTTCGCGATCGGCGGCACACCGGACGGGCGGGACAACGGGCGCGTGAGCCTGATGGACACGGCCACCGCGTCCGGCGCAAACTTCGCCGCCACCTGCCTGTTCGTATCGGCGGGCTTCCTGCTGGTGGTGCCGGTGGCGCTGTTCCACGGCGACACGGTCGCCTCGGAGGCCAGCTGGTCCTCGCTGCGCTATCTGCTGGCCGCGCCCGTGCCGCGCACCCGGCTGCTGTGGTCCAAGCTCGCCGTGGCGCTCGGGTTCAGCGCCGCGGCGATGCTGATGCTGCCGCTGGTGGCGCTGGCCGCGGGCACGGTCGCGTACGGCTGGGGGCCGCTGCAGCTGCCCACCGGCGGCTCACTGGACACCGGTGGCACCCTGCCGCGGCTCGCTCTGGTCGTGGGCTTCGTCTTCGTGTCCCAACTGGTCACGGCGGGGCTCGCGTTCTGGCTCTCCACCAAGACAGATGCCCCGCTGGGCGCGGTAGGCGGGGCGGTCGGACTGACGATCATCGGCAATGTTCTGGACGCGGTCACGGCGCTGGGCGGCTGGCGCGAAGTGCTGCCCGCGCACTGGCAGTTCGCCTGGATCGATGCACTGCAACCGCAGCTGGAGTGGACCGGGATGGTGAAGGGAGCGGCGGTGTCGGTGACCTACGCACTGGTGCTGTTCGCGCTCGCCTTCCGGAACTTCAGCCGCAAGGACATCGTGTCGTAGGACAATCAGCGGCAATCCGGTCGAAAACTTCCGGTCGTTGCCGCATCGAGACGCTTCCGCAACCCCTTCGTCTGCTCCTTCCGGCCGTCTCGCACGTCACATTCACAAGTGCCGACGATGCAGGGGGAGTCGAGATGGAATTCCATACACGAGTGGGCAGGGGAGCGCTGGCGGCGCTGCTCGCCGGCGGCATCATGCTGACGGCGGCGTGCGGCGGGAGTCAGAGCGACCGGTCGGCCTCCTACGACGGCGGCGGCCGGAAAGCAAAAGACGGCGCACCCGCCCCGGTCGTACCCGACGGTGGCAACGGCGCGCCGCAGGAATCGAGGGACGGCGCCGCGGACGAGGAGTCCCGCGAGATCGCGCCGCCCGCCGACTATCTCTCCACGTTCGCACTCGACGTGGACACCGCCTCGTACCACTACGCCCGGCGCACCCTCAAGGACGGCTCCCTTCCTGCCCGGGACGAGGTCCGGCCGGAGGAGTTCATCAACAGCTTCCGCCAGGACTACGCGCGCCCCGAGGGCGACGGCTTCTCGGTGAGTGTCGACGGGGCGCGCCCGCGCAGCACGGAGGGCGAGATCGACGACTCGGGCGGCGAGGAGTGGTCGCTGGTGCGTGTGGGCCTGGCCACCCGTACCGCCGAACGCAGGAGCGAACGCCCGCCCGCCGCACTCACCTTCGTGATCGACATCTCCGGCTCGATGGCCGAGCCCGGCCGGCTCGACCTGGTCAAGGAATCGCTCGGCGTCCTCACCGACGAGCTGCGCGACGACGACTCGATCGCCGTCGTCACCTTCAGCGACGAGGCCGAGACCCGGCTGCCGATGACCCGGCTCGACGGCAACCGTGACCGTATCCACTCCGTCATCGACGAGCTGGAGCCGACCGACTCGACCAATGTCGAGGCCGGTGTCACCACCGGGTACGACGAGGCCGTCGAGGGCAAGCGGCGCGGTGCCACCAACCGTGTCGTGCTGCTGTCCGACGCGCTCGCCAACACCGGCGAGACCGAGGCCGACGCGATCCTCGACCGTATCGACGACGCCCGCCGCGAGCACGGCATCACGCTCTTCGGGGTCGGCGTCGGCAGCGACTACGGCGACGAGCTGATGGAGAGCCTCGCCGACAAGGGCGACGGCCACACCACGTACGTCTCCACCAGCGAGGAGGCCCGGAAGGTCTTCGTCCAGCAGTTGCCGAGCCATGTCGAACTGCGCGCCCGGGACGCCAAGGCGCAGGTCGCCTTCGACCCGCAGACGGTCAAGCAGTTCCGGCTCATCGGCTACGAGAACCGCGCGGTCGCGGACGACGACTTCCGCAACGACCGCGTGGACGGCGGCGAGATCGGCCCCGGCCACACCGTGACCGCGCTGTACGCGGTACGGCTCCGGGACGGCGCGAGCGGTCATGTCGCCACGGCGACCGTGCGCTGGCTCGACCCGAGGACCCGGGCGCCGCACGAGCGGACGGGCACCGTGGAGACGGATGCGATCGACGGCGCCCTGTGGAGCGGCTCCTCCAAGCGTTTCCAGATCACCGCCGTCGCCGCCTACTTCGCCGAGGCCCTGCGCGGCGGCGACCTGCCGGGAGCCCCGAGCCTCGGTCAGCTGGAGGACCGGGCACAGGCCCTGGCGAAGTCGACCGAGGACAGCGCGGTGGCCGAACTGGCCGAGGCGATCGGGCAGGCGCAGCGCCTGAAGGACTGAGCGAGCGGGGGGTGGGCGCGGTCCCACCCACCCCCCCCGTGTCGGCCGAGGCGCCCGCGGTCGCACCCCCGCACGGCCACGCCATAGGGACAGAACCACGCTGCGCCATCCGGCCGGGGGCGTCATGATGTGCCCCATGCCCACCCTTCTGCTCGCCCTCGCAGTGGTGTCCACCGGCCTGTACGCGGGCTTCATGCTGATCTTCCTGACCGGCATCATGCCCGGGCTCGCCCGGCTGACGGACGAACAGTTCGTGCCGGCGATGCGCCGGCTCAACGAGACCGTGCCGCGCGGCATCTTCCTCGTCGTCTTCCTCGCCGAGGTGGCGTTCCCGGCCGCGGCGCTCGCCGTTCCCGTCGACGGCCGCACCGGCACCGGGACATGGCTGGTCCTCGCGGGCCTGGTGTGCGCGGCTCTCAACCACCTCGTCACCATCACCGGCAACATTCCGCTGAACAACGCGCTCGCCGCGTCCGAGAAGGCCACACCGCCCGTGCCCGACAGCGAGGTGCGTACGGCGTTCGAAGCTCCGTGGAACCGGCTGCACCTGTACCGCACCCTGCTCGCGGCCGCCGCGTTCGTCCTGCTCGTCTGTGCCACGCTGACGTGACGGTGACCGGACAGCCGTCGTACGGATCCGCCGGCGGACAGCTCGTCCGCCCACCACCACGACCGATGAGATGCCTCAACGGTGCTCGGGGTTGGGGAAGTCGAAGCGGCAGCCGGCGTCCCACTCCGAGCGCTGGTTGCCATGGGCCGGGATGCCGCCGGCGCGCTTGAGCATGGTGGCCAGATGGATCAGGTTCCACGACATGAACGTGGTGTTGCGGTTGGTGAAGTCGTTCTCCGGCCCGCCCGACCCCGGGTCCAGATACGAAGGGCCGGGGCCCGCCTCACCGATCCACCCCGCGTCGGCCTGTGGGGGGATGGTGTAGCCGAGGTGCTGGAGGCTGTAGAGGACGTTCGAGGCGCAGTGCTTGACGCCGTCCTCGTTGCCGGTGATCAGACAGCCGCCCACCCGTCCGTAATACGCGTACTGGCCACGGTCGTTGAGGAGCGACGAGCACGCGTACAGCCGCTCGATGACCTGCTTCATCACCGAGCTGTTGTCACCCAGCCAGATGGGGCCCGCGAGCACCAGGATGTCGGCCGCCATGACCCGCTCGTAGAGCGCGGGCCATGCGTCGACGCTCCAGCCGTGCTCGGTCATGTCCGGCCACACCCCGGTGGCGATGTCATGGTCGACGGCCCGGACGAGCTCGGTGGAGACGCCGCCCGCCTCCAGCACGGCCCGGCTCTTGTCGATGAGGCCATCGGTGTTGCTGATCTCCGGTGAGCGCTTGAGGGTGCAGTTGATGAACATTGCGCTCAAAGGGGGCACAGGGGGCGAAGTCATGTCGGGGAGCGTAGTGCGACGGTGCGGGCGGCCGGGGGACGCGGCGCCGCCGTAAGGCTTTCGTCATCTCCTGCGGGACGTTCGGGGGCCTTCGAAGCCGTTGAATGTGTACAGGGAGACAGAGATTCGGGAGGCAGCGATGGGACGCGTGCGCACGGTACTGACCAGGCCCTTGGTCCTCGGGGCGCTGGCGGTGCTCCTGGTGGTGGCGGGTGCGGGTCTGTACTGGTTCCAGCCGTGGAAGCTGTGGCAGGACGAGACGGTCCGTGAGGCGCTGCCGACGGCGGCTGCGCCGTCCTCGCCTTCCGACCCGTCCACGTCGCCGTCCGGGGAGGCATCGGCGTCGCCCGCGACGCCGCAGACGCTGGCGAGCGGCGAGCTGATCAGCCACGAGCACCCGACGTCCGGCACGGTGAAGCTCCTGCGCCTGGCCGACGGCTCCTACACCCTGCGCCTGGAGAGCCTCGACACCAGCAATGGCCCTGACCTGCGCGTCCTGCTGACCGACGCGCCGGTGAAGGAGGGCCGGGACGGCTGGCACGTGTTCGACGACGGGAAGTACGTCAGCCTCGGCAAGCTCAAGGGGAACAAGGGCGACCAGAACTACGCCCTTCCGTCGGACATCAAGCCGGCCGACTTCACCAGTGTCAGCATCTGGTGCGACCGCTTCGACGTCTCGTTCGGTGCGGCGGAGCTGCGGCAGGCCTGATCCCGGCGCCCCTCGTGACCGATCCCGCCCGCGCGACATCACCCTGTCCGGGTGATCCCCCGGCCCTGTGGCCCACCGGACACTGCCCAGGGAGCGACGTGGGAGGAGCCATGGGAACAACGCCTGGTCCATCGCCTGGTCCGACGGCGGGATACGAGCCGCCCGACCCCGGGGACGTCTTCGGCAGGGACCCTCAGGAAGTCCTCGGTGACCTGGGGGCTTCGTGGGGCTGGGCACTCGGCCTCGCCCTGGCCACACTCCTGCCGGGCATCCTGGTGCTGGTCTGGCCGGACGAGACACTGCACGTGCTGGCCGTCGTGATCGGACTGCAACTGCTGGTCACGGGCGGCTTCCGGTTCGTGACCGCCTTCTCCAGAGGCCCGGGGCGCAACGGAAGCAGGATGCCCGGGGTGCTCATCGCGATCGTGGCCGTGCTGGCAGGCGTGCTGTGTCTGCGGCATCCCATGCAGACGATTGCCGCACTGTCGCTGATCGTCGGAGCGTTCTGGCTGGTCTCGGGCCTCCTCACCGCGTTCATCGCCATCGAGGACCGCGGCCTGGCGCACCGGGGGGTGGCCTTCGCTCTCGGGGCCATCGGCGTCATCGCGGGGATCGTGGTCCTCGCCTTCCCCGCGCAGTCCGCGGTCGCGCTGGCACGGTTGCTCGGACTCTGGCTCGTCCTGATCGGCGTCGTCGAACTGGCGGGAGCCGTGGCTCTGCGCGCCGCGACCCGTGGACGGACCGATCCGAAGAAAGCCGGAGCGTAGAAGCGTCAAGTGGAGCGCGGGGACGCCGGGCGCCCGGCGCACGCCCTCGTGCCGCGACGTCCGGTGAGCCCTTTGTGCCCACGGTCCCGGCCGGCCGGTGATTCCCTGGTGGACGGCCCCCTGCCGTCGAGGGAGTATCGGTGGTGAAGGGGCCGTGAGCCGGGCTATTCCTCCCCGTACGCGCGAGCGGTCACAGCGCCGTTCCCCGGCGGGCACATCCGGCTCGCCGGGAGGCCACCGGCCGTACCGGCTCATGGCCGGGGCGCTCGTTCCCTTGTGCACGCGTCCCCTGTGCACGCGTCCCCTGTGCACGCGTCCCCGTGCACGCGCGGCGCGCAGGCCTCGACAACCGCTCCACCTGATCGCACCGGTGGCCCGGGCAGCCTGCACCGGGGCCCTGGGCCGGCGGCTCGCAAGAGGTGATTCCACGATGAAACTGCCGCTCGAAGGTTCTCGTCACTCGGCCGCCCCCGCCACGGCATCCAGGCCGCCTCCGGTGAGCGCTGCCGACGCCGGTCTGCTCCTCCTCCGAGTGACCTTTGGCGTGATCATGGCCGGGCACGGTGCCCAGAAGCTGTTCGGGCTGTTCGGCGGGCCGGGCTTGGACGCCGCAGGGCAGGGCTTCGCCGACCTGGGCTACGAACCCGGCGTCTTCTTCGCCGGTCTGGCAGGAGTCTCCGAACTCCTCGGCGGCCTGGGACTTGCGCTTGGACTGCTCACCCCGCTCGCTTCGGCAGCCCTGATCGGGGTGATGATCAATGCCATGGCGCTGGCCTCCGACGAGGGCCTGTTGGCTGTGGGCGGCGCCTTCGAATATCCCATGACCATTGCCGTCGTCGCGCTCACGGTCGCTGCCGTGGGCCCGGGCCGCCTCTCGCTCGACGTGCGCTTCCCCTGGCGGGACGGCGGGTGGCGTCCGGCCGCCTTCGCCCTGGGCGCGGGGGGCATCGGGGCCGCCATCGTCATGGCGTTGTGACGCGGCTCGGAGCCGGCAGTCAGCCGTACGCGCGCCAGGGCCGCTCACGCGAAGGCCCTTTGGGCGGTCCGCGAGACAGATTCATACGGTGGTGCGGGAGTTGGGCTTCAGCGCAAGGCGGGGCCGACTCCTCCTGCGGGCCTTTCGCCTGGGCATCGAGCACCCGTTGACACCGGTGCCCGGCCGGCTGGTCCGTTCCGGCCGCGTAGGCCCCGCCGAATCTCCGGCCGGCTCAAGGATCTTCATGGGCTTGGTACGTGTGGCGACCCGGAGTCTTCCGCTCTACGGTCGGGAGAAGGGGACGTCTCCGTCGGGGCTCATCGCGGTCGGCGGAACCCGCGGTGAGCGGACGGGCGACCACGCCGGCGACGGGCTGTCGAGCGACCGGCATCCACGCAGTTGGACGGAGGACCAGCAGCATGGGCACCATCACCACCGATGACGGCACCGAGATCTTTTACAAGGACTGGGGCAACGGGCAACCGGTCGTGTTCAGCCATGGCTGGCCGCTCAACGGCGATGCCTGGGACAACCAGCTGCGTCTGGTCGCGGAGAGTGGCTACCGCGCAATTGCTCACGATCGCCGTGGACACGGCCGCTCGAGCCAGCCATGGAACGGCAACCACATGGACACCTATGCCGACGACCTTTCCCAGCTGATCGAAACCCTGGATCTGCGGGACGCGGTCCTGGTCGGCCACTCCACCGGCGGCGGCGAAGTGGCCCGCTACATCGGCCGGCACGGCACAGGCCGCGTCGCGAAGGCGGTCCTGCTGGGCGCCGTACCCCCGCTGATGCTCAAGACGGATGCCAATCCGGAGGGCCTGCCCGTCGACGCCTTCGATGCCATCCGCGACGGCGTCGCGGGCGACCGCTCCCAGTACTACTGGGATCTGGCGGAACCTTTCTACGGCTTCAACCGCCCTGGCGCCAAAGGCAGCGACGGGGCACGCCGCGCTTTTTGGATGTGGAGCATGCAGGTCGGGCTCAAGGGCGCCTACGACTGCATCGAGCAATTCTCGGAGCAGGACTTCACCGAGGACCTGAAGCGCATCGACGTACCCACCTTCATCGCGCACGGCGACGATGACCAGATCGTCCCCATCGTGGCCTCGGCACAGAAATCGGCCCAACTCGTCAAGGACGCGACGCTCAAGGTCTACTCGGGAGCGCCGCACGGCCTGGTCGGCGACTACGAGAAGGAGTTCAACGCGGACCTGCTGAATTTCCTCCGCAGTTAGGCCCTGGCCGGGCGTTCTTGTCGGGCCCGCGGCGACAGCTGCGGCACCTCGCTGTGTTGTCGGAGTCGCCCGAGTACGTCCGGTACGAGGGCGACCTCCGCCTTGCGAGCCGTATGCGGCGCGGCGGGCGGCGTGTTTCCACACCACCCGCCGCGACCGGCCGGCGCCGGCCGGGAGAACTCGCCTTCTGCCCCGACCGCCCGCTCCGTCAGGGAGGATCGCACTCAGGGGCTGTGGTTCAGGTGACGTACTGGTACGGGATGCCCGAGGTGGTGCCCGCCGGGGTGCTCACGACAACCGTCACCGGGCCCGGTACCCCTCCGGGGGCGACAGCCACGATCTGCGTGTCGGAGACCGCGGTGAACGGCACCGGAACGCTCCCGAAGCGCACTTCCTCGGTGTAGGTCAGGCCGCTGCCGGTGACGGTGACGGTGGTCCCGCCGAGGGCAGGGCCGGATGAGGGGTCGAGGCTGCCGACGGCCGGAGCCGCGAGGTACGTGTAGTACGCGGTTCCCAGCCCGGGCGTGCTGGTGCCGCCCGGCGTGGTGACAGTGACGGTCACGGAGCCCGATCCGCTGGGGGCGTTCGCGGTGACCTGGGTGTCTGAGTTGACAGCGACACCCGTGGCCGCAGTGACTCCGAAGCGGACTGTGCTGGTGAGAGTCAGATTGCTGCCGGTGATGGTGACGGAGTCTCCGCCGGAGAGCCGGCCCTTGTCGGGGCTGAGCAGGCTGATGGTCGGAGCCGGGATGTAGAAGTAGGGCAATGGATTGCTGACGCCTCCCGCCGTGGTCACCGTGACCTCGGCGGGGGCGGCCGGCGCCGCCGGCGCGGTGGCGGCGACCTGGGTGGGGGAGTTGCCGGTGATGACGGCAGGACTCGTATCGAACCGCACCGCGGTGGCTGCTGACAGATTGGAACCGGTCAGGGTGACCGTGTTTCCCCCCGAGGTCGGTCCCCGGCCAGGTGACAGAGAGCTGATCACCGGGGGCGCGACGTAGGTGTAGGCGATGCCGTTGCTCGTGCCCGACGCTGCGACGACCGTGACGTTGACCGTTCCGGCGCCCGGCGGCGAGGTGGCGGTGATCTGACTGGTGCTGATCACCGTGAACGAGGCCGAGAAAGATCCGAACTTCACGGCGGTGACCCCGGTGAAGCCGCTGCCGTTGATCGTCACCGCGGTCCCTCCCGCGGTCGGTCCCGTGCTGGGATTGACACTGCTCACTACCGGGGCCATGACCTGTTCCTTCCTGGACTCCTCAAGGACGCTGCGCCCTGGCTGACATGTGTCGGCCAGGGCGCAGCGGGTTCACGCTCGGCGCTCATCAGGTCGTGCCCGACTGAACGGTGAGGTACTGACGACCCGTTGGCGCTGGGCCGGCGGGCCGGGGGATCAGATGACGGTGAACACGTCACCGGCGACGATCGCGGTCTGACCGCCTGGAGTGGTGGCCCGGACGTCGTACGTGCCCGCGGTGAGCCCCGAGGGGACGGTGGCGACCAGCGTGGTGGGTGAGAAGCTCGAGAAGTCGGCGTCGACCGCGGCACCGCCGCCCGTGGGGGTGAAGGTCACGCTGCTGACATCCACCAGGTTGGTGCCGGTGACGGTGGTGTCCGTACCGACCGCCCCTGATGTGGGAGCCAGGATGGTGACGGTCGGGACGTCGTAGTAGGTGTACTGGGTGGGGGCGCCGAGCGAGATGCTGGTACCACCGGCGGTGGTCACGGTGCAGTCCACCGTGTCGAAGCTGGCACCGCCGAAGGCGCCGTGCGCCGGGCAGGTGACGGTCAGCTGGCTGTCCGACACGACCGTCAGCCCGGTGCCGGCTCCCACCGCACCGAAAGTCACCCCGGTCGCGGTCAGCAGGCCAGTTCCGAGGATGCTCAGGGAAGTGGCGGCCGCCGGGCCGGTGTTGGCGCTGAGAGCAGTGGGCGCCGGGGGGTCGATGTAGAAGAACGAGAGCGAATTGCTGGTTGAAGTTCCCGCGGTGACGCTGACGTTGACCTGGCCGCTGCACAGCACCGGGATGGCGACGGTGACGGTGGTGGCGCCGACGGTGGCGGGGTTGATCTTCTTCGTTCCGAAGTTCACCTTGGTCGTGCCCGACAGGCCTGTGCCGGTGAGGGTGAGGGTGATTCCGTTGTGGCTCTGGGTGGGTGTCAGCGAGGTGAGAGTTGCCATGGCGGGTCTCCTTGCGCTCGTGTGCTCCCGTGGCAGGAGTTGTGCGGCTGACCGTGAGTGGTTACGAGTCGCGGCTGCACGGCATGTCCCGGGCGTCTCCGTCGGGATGTGAAGCCGGGAATCGAACCGGTGCGCCGCCGCAGCGCATCGAGCGCGCGCAACGGGACCGGCTGTGACAGGCGAGTGAGGTCTCACGAACCCGTGCGGCATCGCACGGCGGAACGGTCCGCGTCTCACGGGGATGGTCAGCCGGTCCTGACCCAAGGCCGGTCATCCGATGCGAAGTGCCGGCGGATCGAACGATCCGTGCGGTCCGTCTCGCCTGATTCGATTCAATCCGATGGATGCCGGCACCAACAGAGCGCATTCAAGGTAATGATGGCTTATATGGTTGTCACATTAGCTTCATACTGCTCTATTTGTGCACCGGGGTGCGCTGCTGTTCAATGCTTGCGCAGGTTGATCTCCTCGCAGGCGAATCGCCAGACTTTTCCGTCACGTGACGCCGCTGCTCGGGCCGACGCGGACGATGGCGGCGGATGGGGAGACTTTCACGGCAGACTCGACTCATTCATGGCCCGTATCGCGCCGCTTTTTCTGGACTTTGTGATGTCGAAAATCAGCCCTGCTTTCTGCGGGGGCCCAACGACATCCTCACGCGTACTTTCGTGCGGGTATTTCAGCCGCGCAGGAGGCGGCCGCCGCAAAGGTCCCTACCGCGCGCATGGCCGCGGCCGGCGCGACGTGCCACGGCCGAGGCAGTGAGTGGACCGGTGCAGATTCTGGAGCTGCCGACGCAGCCCCCGCGTCAGCACGGGTGTGCACCTGACCGGCGGAATCGAGCGGCATGGGCCGTGTGGCCGGTGGTCGGGCGAGATCTCGGTGCAGTCCGGTCGCGCACGGACGAACACGGGATTATGCGGACACATTCCACATAAGGTCTATCTCGGGCATCAAGCATCGAGAGAAGGGGCATGCCATGAAGTTCGCAGTCCTCGGCGGAACCGGGCTGATCGGGTCGCGGGTCGTGGAGAACCTGAATGCGACCGGGCATCAAGCCGTACCGCACGCCCTGTCCACGGGTGTGGACGCCATCACCGGTCAGGGCCTGGAGGCAGCCGTTGCGGGTGCCGACGTCGTCGTCAACCTGACGAACTCCCCCACCTTCGACGACGCCTCGCCCGCCTTCTTCCGGACTTCGATGGACAACCTTCTTGCCGCTGGTGCGAAGGCCGGGGTCGGGCATTTCGTCATCCTGTCGATCGTCGGCGTGGACCAGGTGCCCGACCTGGACTACTACCGGGCGAAGGCGCTCCAGGAAGACATCCTCAAGGCCGGGCCGATTCCGTACTCCATCGTCCGCGCCACGCAGTTCATGGAGTTCATGGACGCGGTCCTGTCCTGGACCGCCGAAGGCGACACCGTCCGGCTGCCGCGCACGCCGATCCAGCCGATCGCCGCCGCGGACGTCTCCCGCTTCGTCGCCGAGGTCGCTGCGGGCGCCCCGCTGAACGGCGTGCTCAACATCGCAGGCCCTGACGTCTATCCCCTCGACGAACTCGGACGGTTGACGCTCACCGTCAAGCGTGACGGGCGCTCTGTCGTCACCGACGACTCCGCCGGCATGTTTGCCGCCGTCCACGGTGACGTCCTCACGGCCCGAAGTGATGCCCGCATCGCCCCCACCCACTACACCGACTGGCTCTCCTGAAACAGCGTGGATCCGCGGAACCAGGGTCGCGGCAGCCGGCCCCACACCCCGGCCGGCGACGGCCGACGTGTCGCCGAGGCCGGCACAGCCGGCTTCGAAGCGGCTGGGAACCGCCCGTCCCTCCGTTCCAGCCCGCCCTCAGAGCAGAGGATGTGGCGACGAAGGTGAATTCGGCCACCTAGCAGGTAAATTTCGGCCATCTTGCAGGTAAAGTCCGAGCGCCTTCTTGAAGAGAGAACATCCGTATGCATCGGCTCCCGGCCCGCGGCCATCTGATCGCGCCTGTCAGCTAGTCCGTGCGTGAGGATGTTGAGTTGCCTGGAGCCCGTGAAGTGTCAGCATCGCCCTTGCCCGCTCGGTTGCGCACCGCAGCGGCACGCCTTCTCCTACCCACGGTGCTCGCCCTGTCGTTCGCCGTTCAGGCGGTAGGTGCCCTTCTCCCCAGCGTTCCCCTGCTCATGGCCGCCACTGTTGTCGGGCTGGCGACGGACATCGCCCTGCACCGGTGGCAGCGCAACACGGCCACTGCCCTCGGGAAGCTGCACGCGACCGTGTTCGTGCGCCAAGCCGTCCGGGACCTTCTGCTGGTGACCGGCCTGATCCGCATCGAGGAACAGGACTACGAGACGAAATACCTGGGTCTCCTCTGCGGTCTGCTGCTCTTCTACGCCCTGCATTCCGCATGCCAGGCCCTTGCGATCCTCGTACGCCGCACCCGCACCCTGCCCGTGGTGTCCCGGAACATCGACGCCTCGCCACTGCGGCTGAGCCCCGCTCCCCCGGCGCTGCTGATGCATCGCTCCGGGCAGCGGCTCCTCACGTTCGGTCTGCCCTCGACAGCCGGCCTGCTGGCCACCGCGGCGACCGGCTCGGCCCGGTGGGCCGCCGCGGGAATCGCCCTGTCCGCCGCCCTTGCCGTGGTGGCCGTCGGCATGCTGCTGCTGCGGTTGCTGCCGGGGCGCAGGCCGGTGACGAGCAAGGAGGCGCTGGAGTGGTTCGAGGCCTGGCTCGCGGAGTATCAGCCGACGGTGGGCATGTACTTCTCCGGCGGCGCAAGCTCGGCCTATCAGGCGAACATGTGGCTGGAGCCGCTGGCCCGGCTGGAGGGTCGTCCGCTGATCGTGCTGCGTGAGCGCTTCATGGTGAGGAAGATCGCCTCCACCGACATCCCGATCGTGTGTCTGCCGAAGGTCACCGACCTGATGAGGCTGGAGCACTCGACGCTGAAGATGCTGATCCACCCGTCGAACTCGGGGAAGACCTCGCAGGTGCTGCGGATCCCCACCATCAAGCACGCGTTCGTCAACCACGGTGAGAGCGACAAACTGTCCAGCTGCAATCCGTACGCGAAGGCGTACGACGAGGTGTGGGTGGCCGGTCCCGCGGGGCGCCAGCGGTACGCCCTGGCGGACGTGGGTATCGACGACAGGGACGTCGTGGAGATCGGACGCCCGCAGCTGGACGCGATCGAGCCGTATGCCGGTGCGCCTGCGGGCCCGTACACCACGGTTCTCTACGCCCCCACGTGGGAGGGGTGGGACGGCAACCCGGGCAACACCTCGATCATCGAGGCCGGCGAGAACATCGTCCGCTCCCTCCTGGCCGATCCGGGGGTCCGGCTGCTGTACAAGCCGCACCCGCTGACCGGCTCGGTCGATCCCCGGGCGGGAGCCGCGGACGCCCGGATCCAGGAGATGATCCGCGCCGCGAACTCCCTCCGCGCCGCGGAACACCCCGATGAGGGACCCGCGCCCTCCGCAGCGGCGGAACTGGCTCACCGGACCGCCGAACTCGACCGACTGACCACGTCCTCGTTCCGGGCGAGCGCGGACGACGCGGAGCGGATGCTGCTCCAGACCGTCCCCGAACCCGGTCGGGCCGCGGCCGTGGCCGCCGCGACCGCCGCCTGGGAGGCCGCCTACTGGGCCTCGTTCCCCGGCTGGGAGCACCGGATCGTCGTCGGGGCGGGGCCGACCGTCTACGCCTGCTTCAACGTGGCCGACCTGCTGGTCAGCGATGTCTCCAGTGTCATCTCCGACTATCTGGCGAGCGAGAAGCCCTACGCCGTCGCCAACACCAGCGGCCTTCTTGAGCAGGACTTCCGCGACACCTTCCCCACTGTCCGTGCAGGTGCCGTCCTCGCTTCGGACGCCTCCGGCATCCCGGCCCTGCTGGAGTCCGTGCGCCACCCCGAGAAGGACGCCTACGCCGAGGCCCGCAGCGAGCTCAAGCTGCACCTGCTGGGCCCCTCCGACCCGCCGTCCGTCGTCCGCTTCAACGAGGCTGCCCGTGCGCTGTGCGCGGCGGCCGACGGGCACCGGACGGGTATGGCGGTGCGAGCGCTCTCAGCAGTCCCGACACAGCGAGACACCGGATCGACGCTGGACAACGAGCGCGTCAGGGGCTGAGCCCCCAGGGCGCGTACGCCGTGCCTGGTCGGTCGCTCCGTTCATGGGAGCGAGCCCGCCGTCGAAGACCGGAAGGAGACACCCGACAAGCGACGCCGTCGGAATCAGGCGGCCCACATCAGGTCTGTGCCGGCGCCCTGCGCGGTCGCTTGAGGAAGAGCCGTAGCAACGGTCAGGAACGTGGTGCAAAGACGTTCCCTGCCGGCGACCGAAGCGGTGTGGGGAGGGCGTCGCTGGCATGCATTCGCCGAATGCCCTGACGGAATTGCGGCGCAGTTACCAGTAGTGCCGTCGTCCGCCGACCGCGTGTCCTACCGCTCCCAGAATCCACAGCAGAACTCCGATCGCGACCAGGATGATCCCGATGGTCCAGAGAATGCCGAGGCCGGCCAAGAGGCCGATGATGAGCAGAATGACTCCGAGGATGATCATGACGTCCTCCGGTGACGGGTGACCCCCCTCT
>NZ_JBEXSW010000073.1:0-29027 GCF_040613775.1 Streptomyces sp. NPDC006208
CCAGATCGGCTCGAACAGGGTGTTCGCGAACCGCAGCGCCAGGATGTTCTGGACGGTCTCCTTGCCGAGGTAGTGGTCGATACGGAAGACCTCGTTCGACGGGAAGACCTCGTGCACCACCTGGTTGAGCTCCACGGCGGATGCCAGGTCGTGCCCGAACGGCTTCTCGATGACCGCCCGGCGCCAGGAGCCCTCCTTCTGGTCGGCGAGCCCGTGCTTCTTGAGCTGCCGGACGACCTTGGGGAAGAACTTCGGCGGCACCGAAAGATAGAACGCGAAGTTCCCGCCGGTGCCCTGCACCTTGTCGAGGTCCTCGATCGTCGACTTCAGCTGCTCGAAGGCGTCGTCGTCGTCGAAGGTGCCCGGGACGAACCGCATGCCCTGGATGAGCTGCTGCCAGACCTCCTCGCGGAACGGCGTACGCGCGTGCTGCTTGACCGCGTCGTGGACCTCCTGGGCGAAGTCCTCGTCCTGCCACTCCCGACGGGCGAAGCCGACGAGCGAGAAGCCCGGGGGCAGCAGCCCCCGGTTGGCCAGGTCGTAGACGGCCGGCATCAGCTTCTTGCGCGACAGATCGCCGGTGACCCCGAAGATGACCAGGCCCGACGGCCCCGCGATACGCGGGAGCCGTCGGTCGGCAGCATCACGGAGCGGGTTGGCTCCGTCAATACCGGACAAGGTCCTCAGCCCTCCGAGGGAACGAGGCGCTCGAGCTCGGCCTCGGTCGACTTGAGCAGGTCGTTCCAGGACGCCTCGAACTTCTCGACGCCCTCGTCCTCCAGCAGCCGGACGACGTCGTTGTAGGCGATCCCCAGCTTCTCGACGGCGTCGAGATCGGCGCGCGCCTGCTCGTAGGTGCCGCGCACCGTGTCACCGGTGATCTCGGCGTGGTCGGCCGTGGCCTCCAGGGTGGCCTCCGGCATGGTGTTGACCGTGCCCGGGGCGACCAGCTCGTCGACGTACAGCGTGTCCTTGTACGCCGGGTCCTTGACCCCGGTCGAGGCCCACAGCGGACGCTGCTTGTTGGCCTGCGCCTTGTCGAGGGCGGCCCAGCGGTCGGAGCCGAACACCTCCTCGTACGCCTGGTACGCGAGACGGGCGTTGGCAAGGGCGGCCTTGCCGCGCAGCTCCTTCGCCTCGTCCGTGCCCAGCGCGTCCAGCCGCTTGTCGATCTCGGTGTCCACACGGGAGACGAAGAACGACGCCACCGAACGGATCTTCGAGAGGTCCAGGCCTGCGGCCTTGGCCTTCTCCAGACCGGCCAGGTAGGCGTCCATCACCTCGCGGTAGCGCTCCAGCGAGAAGATCAGCGTGACGTTGACGCTGATACCGAGGCCGATGACCTCGGTGATCGCCGGCAGACCCGCCTTGGTCGCCGGGATCTTGATGAACGTGTTCGGCCGGTCCACCAGCCAGGCCAGCTGCTTGGCCTCGGCGATCGTGGCGGCCGTGTTGTGGGCGAGCCGCGGGTCGACCTCGATCGACACCCGGCCGTCCTGGCCACCCGTCGTGTCGAAGACCGGCCGCAGTACGTCCGCGGCGTCCCGTACGTCCGCCGTCGTGATCATGCGCAGGGCTTCCTCGACGGTCACCTTGCGGGCGGCGAGGTCGGTGAGCTGCTGCTCGTAACCGTCGCCGGACGAGATGGCCTTCTGGAAGATCGACGGGTTCGTGGTGACGCCCACGACGTGCTGCTGGTCGATCAGTTCGGCGAGATTGCCGGACGTGATCCGCTTGCGCGACAGGTCGTCCAGCCAGATCGCGACGCCTTCGTCGGAGAGGCGCTTGAGTGCGTCTGTCATGAGAGTTGCATCTCCTACTTGTCGTGTACCGGCGTCAGCGTGCAGCGGCTTCAAGAGATTCCCGCGCGGCGGCGGCCACGTTCTCGGGAGTGAAGCCGAACTCGCGGAACAGCACCTTGCCGTCGGCCGAGGCGCCGAAGTGCTCGAGTGAGACGATGCGGCCGGCGTCGCCGACGTAGCGGTGCCAGGTCAGCCCGACACCGGCCTCGACCGCGACCCGCGCCTTGACCGCCGGCGGCAGGACGCTGTCCTTGTACGTCTGGTCCTGCTCCTCGAACCATTCGACGGACGGCATCGAGACCACCCGGGTCGGGATGCCGGCTGCCTGGAGCTGCTCGCGCGCCCCGACGGCCAGCTGCACCTCGGACCCGGTGCCGATCAGCACGACCTGGGCATCGCCGCCCTCGGCGTCCAGGAGGACGTAACCGCCCTTGGCGGCGTCCTCGTTGCGCTCGTAGGTCGGCACGCCCTGGCGGGTGAGTGCGAGGCCGTGCGGAGCGCCCTTGCCGAACTCCTTGGTCCAGCGCCTGAGGATCTCGCGCCACGCGATCGCCGTCTCGTTGGCGTCGGCGGGGCGGACGATGTTCAGGCCCGGGATGGCGCGCAGCGAGGCCAGGTGCTCCACCGGCTGGTGCGTCGGGCCGTCCTCGCCCAGACCGATCGAGTCGTGCGTCCACACGTAGGTCACCGGCAGGTGCATCAGCGCCGAGAGCCGGACCGCGTTGCGCATGTAGTCGGAGAACACCAGGAAGGTGCCGCCGAAGACACGGGTGTTGCCGTGCAGTGTGATGCCGTTCATCACGGCGGCCATCGCGTGCTCGCGGATGCCGAAGTGAATGGTGCGGCCGTACGGCGCGGCCTCCGGCAGCGGGTTGCCCTTGGGCAGGAACGACGACGTCTTGTCGATCGTCGTGTTGTTCGAGCCGGCGAGGTCGGCGGAGCCGCCCCACAGCTCGGGGATGACCGCACCCAGCGCCTGAAGGATCTTGCCGGAGGCGGCACGGGTCGCGACGCCCTTCCCGGTCTCGAACTCGGGGAGCTTCTCCTCCCAGCCCGCGGGCAGCTCGCCGGAGCGGATCCGGTCGAACTCGGCCGCGCGCTCCGGGTTGGCGGTGCGCCACTCGGCGAAGGTCTTCTCCCACACGCCGCGGGCCTCACGGCCGCGGTCGAGCGCCTCGCGGGTGTGCCCGAGGACCTCGTCGGAAACCTCGAAACTCTTCTCCGGGTCGAAGCCGAGGACCCGCTTGGTGGCCGCGACCTCCTCGTCGCCGAGCGCCGAGCCGTGCGCGGCCTCGGTGTTCTGGGCATGCGGGGCCGGCCAGGCGATGATCGAGCGGGCCGCGATGAAGGACGGGCGCTCGGTCTCGGCCTGCGCCGCCTTCAGGGCGCGGTACAGGCCGGCGGGGTCGAGGTCGCCGTTCGGCAGCTGCTCGACGCGCTGGACGTGCCAGCCGTAGGCCTCGTAGCGCTTGAGGGTGTCCTCGGAGACGGCCGTCTCGGTGTCGCCCTCGATCGAGATGTGGTTGTCGTCCCACAGCAGGACGAGGTTGCCCAGCTTCTGGTGGCCGGCCAGCGAGGACGCCTCGTGGGAGATGCCCTCCTGGAGGCAGCCGTCACCCGCGATCACCCAGACGTTGTGGTCGAACGGGGAGGTGCCGGGGGCCGCGTCCGGGTCGAACAGGCCGCGCTCGTAGCGGGCGGCCATCGCCATGCCCACCGCGTTGGCGACGCCCTGACCCAGCGGGCCGGTCGTCGTCTCGACACCGGTGGTGTGGCCGTACTCGGGGTGACCGGGGGTCTTGGAGCCCCAGGTGCGGAACGCCTTGAGGTCGTCGAGCTCCAGGCCGTAGCCGGCCAGGTAGAGCTGGATGTAGAGCGTGAGCGACGAGTGGCCGGCGGAGAGGACGAACCGGTCACGACCGGTCCAGTCGGCGTCCGCGGGGTCGTGCCGCATCAGCTTCTGGAAGAGCACATAGGCGGCAGGGGCCAGGCTCATGGCCGTACCCGGATGGCCGTTGCCGACCTTCTGTACGGAATCCATGGCCAGGACGCGGACGGTGTCGACTGCCCGCTGGTCCAGTGCGGTCCACTCGAGGTCTGTGGTGGTCGGCTTGGTGCTCACCCTGAGTCAGGGCTCCTCTCCACATGTCGAATCCCGGTGACTGAGGGGTAACCGGGCTGGTGGCCGCCCGGTCACAGGACGGGCAGCCGATGTCGAGCCTACCCTCGCAGCAACGCGCCTTCTTTCGAGTGCGCGTCTCTCCGATCGGACACTGCCAGGGTGCGGGCACCAGGTGCTCTCCGCCTCTCGGGAACGATGCCGCGCATGTATACGCAGGACGCCGGCCCGGTGCTCAACACGAGCCACCCCCGGCGAAGATCGGCGGATGGGCAACGTCTAGAGTGGCGTGGTACGCGCAAGTCCTCGCAGTGGGTCCTCACTCCTCCATAGCCCTTCGGGCATGGGAGGTACCCCCGGAGGCTTGCTGGGATTTCTCTGTCAGGGGTGTGCGTGACGGCCGTCGAGTCCCGACCCGCAGGGGTCGTCTTGACTCCCAGCCCGGGGGGCCATCGGCCGTTCGGGGCCCGCGTCAAGGCATTCGTGGCGCTGACCAAGCCGCGCATCATCGAGCTGCTGCTGATCACCACCGTGCCGGTGATGTTCCTGGCCGAGCAGGGTGTGCCCGACCTCTGGCTGGTGCTGACGACGTGTGTCGGCGGCTACCTCTCCGCGGGTGGCGCCAATGCGCTGAACATGTACATCGACCGGGACATCGACGCCCTGATGGACCGCACGTCGCAGCGCCCCCTGGTCACCGGCATGGTGTCGCCGCGCGAGGGGCTCGTCTTCGGTCTCGCGCTCGCCGTGATCTCCACGCTGTGGTTCGGGCTGCTCGTCAACTGGCTGTCCGCCGCGCTGGCACTCGGCGCGCTGCTGTTCTACGTCGTCGTCTACACGATGATCCTCAAGCGCCGTACCGCGCAGAACATCGTCTGGGGCGGCATCGCCGGCTGTATGCCGGTCCTCATCGGCTGGTCCGCCGTGACCAACTCGATGTCGTGGGCCGCGGTCATCCTCTTCCTCGTCATCTTCTTCTGGACGCCGCCGCACTACTGGCCGCTGTCGATGAAGGTGAAGGAGGACTACGCGCGCGTGGGCGTGCCCATGCTCCCTGTGGTCGCCTCCAACTCGGTGGTCGCCCGCCAGATCGTCCTCTACAGCTGGGTGATGGTCGCCGTCTCGCTGCTGCTGACGCCGCTCGGCTACACCGGCTGGTTCTACACGGCGGTCGCCCTGGTCGCCGGGGGCTGGTGGCTGTGGGAGGCGCACGCCCTGCAGCACCGGGCGAAGAGCGGGGCAACGGGCGGCAAGCTCAAGGAGATGCGGCTGTTCCACTGGTCCATCACCTATGTCTCACTGCTCTTCGTGGCCATCGCCGTGGACCCGTTCCTGCGCTGACGCCAGGGTGGCCGAGGCCACTCCGCCTGGGCATCGCAGAACGATCTACCCGCGAGTAGCATGCGGCACATGGCAGAAACCAAGGTTGAAGAGACCGCGCCCGACGCCCGCGCCGAGCGCAAGGCGGCCAAGCTCGCCAAGCAGATCGGCGCCTTCGCCAAGAAGCACGGCGGCGCCGAGGGGCAGCTCGCGTACATCGGTCAGATGGGCACCCGGATCGTCCTCGTCGGCGAGGACGGCGGCTGGGGCGACCTCGTCGCGCCGACCCACGCCATCGCGGTGAACGCCGCCGAGAAGTCGGGCATCACCCTGCACGAGTCCTTCGACGGCGACTTCGCGGCCAAGGTCCGCACCGGCCGCTACGAGTGGACCCGCATGGCGGGCATCCAGGTCGGCGGCCCGTCCAACGGCTGACCAACACCTCGCGCGGGGGTCACCCGTTAGGACTGTGGAAGCACGGTCCTAGGCAGGGAGCCCCCGATGATCGACGTTGCGTCCGCGGTGCACCTCGTCGACCACTACTGCCAAGGGGTGCTCCGCACCGAACTGGGCCTTGGCACCTTCGAGGCGCATCTTGCGCCGGCCGCGGCGCCGTCCGCGCCGCCGGCGACCGGGACGACCTTCTTCGACACGCAGACCGGGTTCGCGGTACGGCGCTGGTGCCCGCCGCTGCTCGGACTGGAGCCCCACTGCCCGCCTGCCCGCTACCTGGCCCGCCGCCGCGAACTGGGGGTGCTGGAGGCGGGCAGACGGCTGCTGCGCGGCACCGGGATCACCACGTACCTGGTGGACACCGGGCGCCCCGGCGATTTCGCGGGGCCGCCGGAGATCGCCGCCGCAGGAGCCGCCGACGCCCGGGAGATCGTCCGGCTCGAGCTGCTTGCCGAGCAGGTCGCCGACACCTCGGGCACTGTCGAGGCCCTGCTGACCAACCTCGCCGAAGCCGTCCACGGGGCAGCCGCATCGGCCGTCGCCTTCACCTGCGTGGCCGCCGTGCACGAGAGCCTGGCCGAGGCCCCGGAGCCGCCGGGGGCGGGGGAGGTACGCGGGGCCGCGGGGCGCTGGCTGGCCGTACGCCACGCGGGCGATCCCATCGACGACCCCGTACTGCTGCGGCACCTGCTGTGGATCGCGGTCGCCTCCGGTCTTCCGCTGCAACTGCACGTCGGCGTCCGGGACCCGTTGCTGCTCGCCCCCTTCGCCGCGGCGACGGCCGGGCTCGGCACCGATGTCGTGCTGTTGCACGGCTACCCGTACCACCGCAGCGCCGCGCATCTGGCGGGCGCGCACCCCCACGTGTACGCGGATCTGGGTCCGGCGATCGCCCGGACCGGGGCACGGGCGGCGGCGGTCCTCGCGGAGATCCTGGAGCTCGCGCCCTTCGGCAAACTGCTGTTCTCCAGCGGGGCGCAAGGGCTGCCCGAGATGCATGTGGTGGGCGCGAGGATCTTCCGGGAGGCGGTCGGCCGGGTGCTGGGCGACTGGGTCGCCGAAGGCGCGTGGGCGCGCGCGGACGCGGAACGCGTGGCCACGATGCTCGCGTCGGGCAACGCGCGCCGGGTGTACGGGCTGTGAGACGTCCCGGGGGCGCGGCGCAAGGGGCCTCGCCGTCCACCGGCCGGTCAGACCGAGGAGAGCGCACCGCCGGGCCGGGAGGGGACCGCCGTCTCCGGCTCCTCGCGTTCCCGCAGACTCAGTGCCAGGCGCAGTACCGCGATCCACATCAGTGCCGAGCCGAGCATGTGCAGGCCGACCAGGATCTCGGGGACGTGCGTGAAGTACTGCACGTAGCCGACCGCCCCCTGGAGCAGCAGCACGAGCAGCAGATCACGGGCCCGTGCCCGGGTGTCGTCGGGCGCGTCCACCACCCGCAGGACCAGCCACATGGCGACGGCCAGCGCGCAGACCACCCAGGCAGCCACCGCGTGGATGTGCGCGGCGTCGACCCAGTCCCACGGCATACGGGGCACCTTGCTGTTGTCACCCGCGTGCTTGCCCGATCCGGTCACCGAGGTGCCCAGCACGATCAGGACCCCAGAGGCCGCGATGATCGCCCAGGACAGCTTGCGGACCGGGCGCGGTACGCGGGGGCGCGGGACGCCGTCTCCCTCATGCGTGCGTACCCAGGTGATCGTCGTGACCGTGAGCAGGGCGTTGGCGAGCAGGAAGTGCCCCGCCACGGTCCACGGGTTCAGGCCCGCGAACACGGTGATGCCGCCCACCACCGCATTGGCCATGACGATCCAGAACTGCGACCAGGCGATCCGGCTCAGCCCCCGCCGCCGCGGCTTGACCGCCCGTACGGCGATGATCGCCCAGCCGACCGCGGCCGACAGGACGTAGGTGAGCATCCGGTTGCCGAACTCGATCGCGCCGTGGAGACCCTGCTCAGGCGTGGCGAACAGGCTGTCGTCCGTGCACTTGGGCCAGGTGTCGCAGCCGAGACCGGAGCCGGTCAGCCGGACCGCGCCGCCCGTGACGATGATGACCACGCTCATCACGACTGCGGAGAGTGCGGCACGCCGGAGCGTTCTGGGGGACGGTGTCCACCGCTGGGCGATATAGGCGAGGGGGGTCTGCACGGGCCCTATCGTAAGCAGAGGCTTGTGCACGCTTTCACGAGGGGTCGGCGGCGGGTGCGAAGGTCATCCGGATACGCGACCCCTCCAGCTGGTCCTCCTCCTCCCACCACAGGGCGAACCGCCAGTGCGCGGCGGGCGGCCGGTCGGGCGAGCGGCTGAAGGCATCCGCCAGATCCGCCGCGACCGCCTCGGCGCTGCGGTCGGCGACGGCGTCCATGCCGCGCCACGGGAACGCCATCGGCGCCCAGGACCCGTCGTCACGGCGCACGTCGAACCGCCACACCGCACGCCAGCAGCGCGATCGCAGGATCCGGCGCACTTCGGCGACCTCCAGTGCGAGCCCCTCGGCGATCGCCTCGGCCCCGATGCCCTCGATCCGCGCCCCCATCACGGCGAGCGGCAGCAGCCGGTCGGGCAGCAGCGCCTCGCGCCGCAGCCGGGTCAGACCGCCGTCGAACGGACAGCGCCGCAGCCGGCGCTCGAGCTGGTCGCCGAGGTGCTCCAGCACCGCGGTATGCGCGCGCCCCGCCGGATCGGGTGCCTGCCACAGTTCGCGGAACGCGTGCTCGGCCCGAACCGCCCACCCGGCCGCCTCCACCGGCCGCCCCAGCTCCTCGAGCCGGTCGCCGAGGAAGACGTACGCCTTGGCGAGACCCTCCCGGTTGCGCGGGTCGGTCTGGTCGAGTCCCTCCCAGACCGTGATGGCCAGGTGGGTCGCCGCCACGGCGGCGAGACCGTCGGCACGGTCACAGGGCCGGGGCCGCTCGCCGCGCGGCTGGAAGGGATAGCGCGGCAGACCGAGTTCGTCGCTGAGCGGTTCGGCCAGATAGACGGACCGGCTGATCAGGGCCTTCGCGTACCAGCGGGCGTGCTCGTCGTCGTGTCCGGCCGGCTCCTCGCAGCGCCGGACAGCCTCGTCCACCGCGCTCAGCGCGTCGTCCCGCCTGCCGTTGTCGAAGTGGTGGCGCGCCAGGTCCCCGTAGCGCAGGCTCAGCCGGGCACTCAGCGACAGATCATCCTCGGCGTGCGGCGCGAGCGCTGCGATCAGATCGGTCAGCATGCGCTCGCGCTTGCGGGGGGAAGCCCCGGGTCTGCCCGTTCTGACCTTCGCCCACTCAGCATCCAGACGCAGTGCGGCAGTCCGCTCCATCAAGACCTCCCACCGTGCGGGTCTCGGCAGGAGCATCCTGACCCGTGCGTCACTCCCAGCGGAAGAGCCGGGCGGCGGCGCCCAGTCCGAGCACCGCCCAGACCGCGAGGATGCCGAGGTCGCCCCAGGGCATGGAGGCACCGTGCTGGAGCACGTCGCGCAACCCGTCCGACAGCGCCGAGATCGGCAGCAGCGCGAGCACCGACGCGACGCCGTCGGGGAACCTGTCCAGCGGCACGATCACGCCACCGCCCACCAGGAGCAGCAGGAAGACGAGGTTGGCGGCGGCGAGTGTGGCCTCCGCCTTCAGCGTGCCCGCCATCAGCAGACCGAGCCCGGAGAAGGCGGCCGTACCGAGGACGAGCAGCAGCAGCACGGAGACGGGGCTGCCGTGCGGGGACCAGCCGAGCAGGAAGGCGATCAAGGCCAGCAGCACGATCTGCAGGACCTCGGTGACCAGAACCGAGAGCGTCTTGGCGGCCATCAGCGCCCAGCGGGGGAGCGGCGAGGCGCCCAGCCGCTTGAGCACGCCGTAGCGTCGCTCGAAGCCGGTGGCGATGGCCTGCCCGGTGAAGGCGGTGGACATCACGGCGAGCGCCAGCACACCGGGTGCCAGGAAGTCGACGGCCTTGCCGCTGCCGGTGTCGACCACGTCGACGGTGGAGAACAGCACCAGCAGCAGCGACGGGATGATCACCGTGAGCAGCAGCTGCTCACCGTTGCGCAGGAGCATCCTGGTCTCGAAGGCGGCCTGCGCCGCGATCATGCGCGGCAGGGGCGCGGCCCCGGGCTTCGGCGCGTATGTACCGGCGCTCATCGGCGCAGCTCCTTGCCGGTCGGTTCCAGACTGTGCTTGCCCGGGGGGCACTGTGCCTCATCGCGGCTTCGCCGCGGGCCGGACCCCTGGGTGATGCGGGTGCCGTGCTCCGTCGTCACCGCAGCTCCCTGCCGGTCATTTCCAGACTGTGCTTGCCCGGGGGTCGACCCCCGGACCCCCGGCGGATTCGGGTGCCGTGCTCCGTCGTCACCGCAGCTCCCTGCCGGTCATTTCCAGGAAGACGTCCTCAAGAGTGTGGCGCTCCACCGAGATGCCGTCCGGCATCACGCCGTGCTGCGCGCACCACGAGGTCACCGTCGCCAGCAGCTGCGGGTCGACCTGGCCGCTGATCCGGTACGCGCCCGAGGTGAGCTCGGCCGCGGACGTGCCGTCCGGGAGCGCCTTGAGCAGCGAGCCGAGGTCCAGGCCCGGACGCCCCGTGAAGCGCAAAGTGTTCTCCGCGCCGCCGCGGCACAGCTCTTCGATGCTGCCGCGGGCGATGACCTTGCCCGCGTCGACGATGGCGACACCGTCGGCGAGCTCCTCGGCCTCGTCCATGTGGTGCGTGGTCAGGACGGTGGTGACACCGTCGGCGCGCAGCTCGCGGACCAGGTCCCAGGTGGAGCGGCGGGCCTGCGGGTCGAGACCGGCGGTCGGCTCGTCGAGGAAGACCAGTTCGGGGCGGCCGACGACGGCCATCGCCAGGGAGAGCCGCTGCTGCTGGCCGCCGGAGAGCCTGCGGTAGGCCGTACGCCCGCAACCGCCGAGCCCCAGCCGCTCGATCAGCGCATCCACGTCCAGTGGGTGGGCGTGCAGCTTGGCCATGTGCCGGAGCATCTCGTCCGCGCGCGCGCCGGAGTAGATGCCGCCGGACTGGAGCATCACACCGACCCGCGGGCGCAGCCGCGCGGCGTCGGCCACCGGGTCGAGGCCCAGGACGCGCACGGTGCCCGCGTCGGCACGGCGGTAGCCCTCGCAGGTCTCGATGGTGGTGGTCTTGCCGGCGCCGTTGGGGCCGAGGACGGCGGTCACGGATCCTGCGGTGACATCGAGGTCGAGACCGTCCACGGCCGTTTTGGATCCGTACCGCTTCACCAGGCCCCGTACCTGGACGACGGACTCGTTCTTCATGCCGGGAAGTCTAAGGAGCCGCGGACGGTTCCCGGTCGGCCGGGTCCGGATCGCGCCATGGTCACGGCCCCGCCGCCGAATTACGCCGGCCGGCCGTTCCCCCTCACCCGGCCGGGTGAGGCACGCTGCACGGGGCAGGATCACCTCATGCCCGTGCTCATCGGCACCTCAGGGTGGCAGTACAAGGACTGGCGCGGCGAGCTCTACCCCCAGGAGCTGCCCCAGCGGCTCTGGCTGGAGGAGTACGGACGGCACTTCGTGACCGTCGAGAGCAACAACGCCTTCTACCGCCTCCCCGAGCAGAAGACCTTCGCCGACTGGCGCCGGCGCACCCCGGAGGGCTTCGTCATGGCGGTGAAGGCGAGCCGCTATCTGACGCACATCAAACGGCTGCGCGATCCGCAGGAGCCCGTCGCGCGCCTCATGAGCCGTGCCGAGGGCCTGGGGGAGCGGCTGGGACCCGTACTCCTCCAGCTCCCGCCCACGCTCCGGTGCGATCCCGGATCCCTGGACGCGGCACTGGCCTGCTTCCCCCGCGGGGTGCGCGTGGCCGTCGAGCCCCGGCACGTGTCCTGGTGGACGGACGAGGTCAGGGAGGTGCTGCGGAACCGTGGCGCGGCCCTGTGCTGGGCGGACCGGGGCTCGCGGCCTGTGACGCCGCTGTGGCGGACCGCGGGCTGGGGCTATCTGCGGTTCCACGAGGGCAGGGCCGAGCCCTGGCCCGGATACGGGAGAAAAGCGCTGACCGCCTGGGCCGGGCGGATCGCCGACGCCTGGCCCGACACGGCCGACGTCTTCGCCTACTTCAACAACGACCCAGGGGGCGCGGCCGTCCGTGACGCGACCGCCTTCGCCCGTGCGGTGGCGTCGAAGCGGCGCACGGTGCTCCGTGCGGCGGGGGTCCGGAACACCGGTCAGTGATCATTTTCGCAGGTCAGGTTAGGTTTCCCTAAGTGACGCACTGCACCGATGATGATCCGGACGCGGCTTGTCACTCTCTGAGGAATTACGCAACAATGGTGTTGTGAAAAACGTTGGCGAGGCTCCCAGAGAGGAACTCGCGACCGGTGAGCACTCGACGCGCAACCGGGTCGCGCGCTCCATCCTGGACCACGGTCCCTCCACGGTGGCCGATCTCGCAGGCCGCCTCGGGCTCACCCAGGCAGCCGTCCGGCGCCATCTCGACTCCCTCGTCTCGGAGAATGTGGTGGAGCCCCGCGAGCAGCGGGTCTACGGCGCCCGCACCCGCGGGCGGCCCGCCAAGGCGTTCGCGCTGACCGACTGCGGCCGTGACGCCTTCGACCAGTCGTACGACGTGCTGGCCGTCGACGCCCTGCGCTGGATCGAGCAGAACGCCGGAGGGGAAGCGGCCGTCGCCGCCTTCGCCCGGGACCGGATCGAGGCCCAGGCCGTCGCCTACCAGGCCGCGATCGAGGCCGCCGCCCCCGAGGAACGCACCGAAGCGCTGGCCAAGGCCCTGAGTGTCGACGGGTACGCTGCTACTGCGCGTAGCGCACCGGTCGGCGAGCAGCTCTGCCAGCATCACTGCCCCGTCGCCCACGCGGCCGAGCGGTATCCGCAACTGTGCGAGGCGGAGACGGAAGTCTTCTCGCGGCTGCTCGGCACGCATGTGCAGCGGCTGGCCACCATCGCCCACGGCGACGGAGTGTGCACCACGTTCATTCCGCGCAGCACCACACAGACCACCCCATCAGCATCTGCAAGTACGGCCGGGAGGAACCCCGCATGACTCTCCCCACGGAGACTGCCCACCCCGAACTCGAGGGTCTGGGTACGTACGAATTCGGCTGGGCCGACTCCGACGCGGCCGGCGCGGCAGCCAAGCGCGGCCTCTCCGAGGATGTCGTCCGCGACATCTCCGCGAAGAAGAACGAGCCGGAGTGGATGCTGAAGCTGCGGCTCAAGGGTCTGCGGCTGTTCGACAAGAAGCCGATGCCGAGCTGGGGCTCCGACCTGTCGGGCATCGACTTCGACAACATCAAGTACTTCGTCCGCTCCACCGAGCAGCAGGCCGCTTCCTGGGAAGAGCTGCCCGAGGACATCAAGAACACGTACGACAAGCTGGGCATCCCGGAGGCGGAGAAGCAGCGCCTGGTCGCCGGTGTCGCCGCGCAGTACGAGTCCGAGGTCGTCTACCACCAGATCCGTGAGGACCTGGAGGAGCAGGGCGTCATCTTCCTCGACACCGACACCGCGCTCAAGGAGCACCCGGAGCTCTTCCAGGAGTACTTCGGCACGGTCATCCCCGTCGGCGACAACAAGTTCGCCTCGCTGAACACGGCCGTGTGGTCCGGCGGATCGTTCATCTACGTGCCCAAGGGTGTCCAGGTGGACATCCCGCTGCAGGCCTACTTCCGCATCAACACGGAGAACATGGGCCAGTTCGAGCGGACGCTGATCATCGTCGACGAGGACGCCTACGTCCACTACGTCGAGGGCTGCACCGCCCCGATCTACTCCTCGGACTCGCTGCACAGCGCCGTCGTCGAGATCATCGTCAAGAAGGGCGGCCGCTGCCGCTACACGACCATCCAGAACTGGTCGAACAACGTCTACAACCTGGTCACCAAGCGCGCCGTGGCGTACGAGGGCGCGACCATGGAGTGGGTCGACGGCAACATCGGCTCCAAGGTCACCATGAAGTACCCGGCCGTCTACCTGATGGGCGAGCACGCCAAGGGCGAGACGCTGTCCATCGCCTTCGCGGGCGAGGGCCAGCACCAGGACGCCGGCGCCAAGATGGTCCACATGGCCCCGAACACCTCCTCCAACATCGTCTCCAAGTCGGTGGCGCGAGGCGGCGGCCGTACCTCTTACCGCGGTCTGATCGAGATCGGTGAGGGCGCCCCGGGCGCGAAGTCCAACGTGCTGTGTGACGCTCTGCTGGTCGACACCATCTCCCGTTCCGACACCTACCCGTACGTCGACGTCCGTGAGGACGACGTCTCCATGGGCCACGAGGCCACCGTCTCCAAGGTCTCCGAGGACCAGCTCTTCTACCTGATGAGCCGCGGTCTGACCGAGTTCGAGGCGATGGCGATGATCGTGCGCGGCTTCGTCGAGCCGATCGCGAAGGAACTCCCCATGGAGTACGCGCTGGAGCTCAACCGGCTGATCGAGCTGCAGATGGAGGGCGCGGTGGGCTAGCCCCCGCCCGTCCCGATCACGTCCTTCGGGCTCACGCGGTGAGCCTGTGAGCAGACCTCAGGGTGACCGGCCCCGGCCGGAGCGAAGGCTCCGGCCGGTGGCGGGCCCCGAGCGAACGCACTGAAGCAGAAAGCGAGCAGACCGACAGCCATGGCTGAGGCTCAGAACATCCCGGTGGGCTCCACCACCGCCGGCTCGATCGCGGTGGCCGCCGAGTCGACCGTCGCCACCCGTATGAGTGCGCCCCCGTCCTTCGACGTGGCGGACTTCCCGGTCCCGCACGGCCGCGAGGAGGAGTGGCGCTTCACGCCGCTGGAGCGCCTCGCCGGTCTGCACGACGGCACCGCGGTCGCATCCGGTGACGGAGTCAAGATCGCCATCGAGGCCCCCGAGGGCGTCACCGTCGAGACCGTCGGCCGTGACGACGAGCGGCTCGGCAAGGCCGGAATCCCGGTGGACCGGGTCGCCGCCCAGGCGTACTCCTCCTTCGAGAAGGCCTCGGTCGTCACCGTGGCCAAGGAGGCCGTGCTCACCGAGCCGATCCGGATCGCGGTGCACGGCGAGGGCGGCACCGCCTTCGGCCACCAGGTCATCGAGCTCGGCGCGTTCGCCGAGGCCGTCGTGGTCATCGACCACACCGGCGACGCGGTGCTCGCCGCCAACGTCGACTACATCCTCGGCGACGGCGCGAAGCTCACCGTCGTCTGTGTCCAGGACTGGGACGACAAGGCCGTCCATGTCGCCCAGCACAACACGCTGGTCGGCCGGGACGCCTCCTTCAAGTCCATCGTGGTCACCTTCGGCGGCGACGTCGTACGGCTCCACCCGCGCGTCGCTTACGCCGGCACCGGCGGCGAGGCCGAGCTGTTCGGTCTGTACTTCACCGACGCCGGCCAGCACCAGGAGCACCGCCTGCTGGTCGACCACAACACCCCGCACTGCAAGTCGAACGTCGCCTACAAGGGCGCGCTGCAGGGCGATGCCGCGCACGCCGTGTGGATCGGTGACGTGCTCATCGAGGCCAAGGCCGAGGGCACCGACACCTACGAGATGAACCGCAACCTCGTCCTCACGGACGGCGCGCGCGTCGACTCCGTGCCGAACCTGGAGATCGAGACCGGCGAGATCGTCGGCGCCGGTCACGCGAGCGCCACCGGCCGCTTCGACGACGAGCAGCTGTTCTACCTCATGGCCCGCGGTATCCCGGAGAGCGAGGCGCGCCGTCTCGTCGTGCGCGGCTTCTTCGCCGAGCTGGTCCAGCAGATCGGCCTCCCGGATGTCGAGGAGCGTCTGATCGCCAAGATCGAGGCGGAGCTGGAGGCGGCCGTCTGATGGCCTTCGTCAAAGCCTGTGCGCTGAGCGAGCTGGAGGAGGACACCCCCCGGCGGGTGGAACTCGACGGCACGCCGGTGTCCGTGGTGCGCACCGAGGGCGAGGTGTTCGCGATCCACGACATCTGCTCGCACGCGAACGTCTCCCTCTCCGAGGGCGAGGTGGAGGACTGTCAGATCGAGTGCTGGCTGCACGGCTCCAGCTTCGACCTGCGCACCGGCAAGCCGTCGGGCCTGCCCGCGACGCGCCCCGTCCCCGTATACCCCGTAAAGATCGAAGGGGACGATGTGCTCGTCTCCATCACCCAGGAGTCCTGAGTCACCCATGGCAACGCTTGAAATCCGCGACCTGCACGTTTCCGTCGAGGCCGAGAACGGCCCCCGGGAGATCCTCAAGGGCGTCGACCTGATCGTGAAGCAGGGCGAGACCCACGCCATCATGGGCCCCAACGGCTCCGGCAAGTCGACCCTCGCCTACTCCATCGCGGGCCACCCCAAGTACACGATCACCAGTGGCACCGTGACCCTGGACGGCGAGGACGTCCTGGAGATGTCCGTCGACGAGCGCGCCCGCGCCGGCATGTTCCTGGCCATGCAGTACCCGGTCGAGGTCCCCGGCGTCTCGGTCTCCAACTTCCTGCGCACCTCCGCCACCGCCGTGCGCGGCGAGGCCCCCAAGCTGCGTACCTGGGTGAAGGAGGTCAAGTCCGCCATGGAGCAGCTCCAGATGGACCCGGCCTTCGCCGAGCGCAATGTGAACGAGGGCTTCTCCGGCGGTGAGAAGAAGCGCCACGAGATCCTTCAGCTCGAGCTGCTCAAGCCGAAGATCGCGATCCTGGACGAGACCGACTCCGGCCTGGACGTGGACGCCCTGCGCCAGGTCTCCGACGGCGTCAACCGTGTCCGTGAGACCGGCGAGGTCGGCACCCTGCTGATCACGCACTACACGCGCATCCTGCGCTACATCAAGCCCGACTTCGTGCACGTGTTCGCGAACGGCCGTATCGCCGAGTCCGGCGGCGCCGAGCTCGCCGACAAGCTCGAGGCCGAGGGCTACGAGGCTTACACGAAGGGTGGCGTATCCGCGTGACACAGCTGCCGGGCCTCCTCGACACCGAGGCGATCCGTAAGGACTTCCCGATCCTCGATCGGGTGCTCCATGACGGCAAGAAGCTCGTGTACCTGGACAACGCGGCGACCTCGCAGACGCCGCGCCAGGTCCTCGACGTGCTCAGCGAGTACTACGAGCAGCACAATGCGAACGTCCACCGTGGCGTCCATGTGCTCGCCGAGGAGGCCACGGCGCTGTACGAAGGCGCCCGCGACAAGGTCGCCGCCTTCATCAACGCGCCCAGCCGCGACGAGGTGATCTTCACCAAGAACGCCTCCGAGTCGCTGAACCTCGTGGCCAACATGCTCGGCTGGGCCGAGGAGCCCTACCGGGTGGACCGCGAGACCGAGGTCGTCATCACGGAGATGGAGCACCACTCCAACATCGTTCCGTGGCAGCTGCTCTCGCAGCGCACGGGCGCGAAGCTGAAGTGGTTCGGGCTGACCGACGACGGCCGGCTCGACCTGTCCAACATCGACGAGATCATCACCGAGCAGACGAAGATCGTCTCCTTCACGCTGGTCTCCAACATCATGGGCACGGTCAACCCGGTCGAGGCGATCGTCCGCCGCGCGCAGGACGTCGGCGCCCTGGTGCTGATCGACGCCTCGCAGGCCGCGCCGCACATGCCGCTGGACGTGCAGGCGCTCGGCGCGGACTTCGTGGCCTTCACCGGCCACAAGATGTGCGGCCCGACCGGTATCGGCGTGCTGTGGGGCCGGCAGGAGCTGCTCGAGGACCTGCCGCCGTTCCTCGGCGGCGGCGAGATGATCGAGACCGTCTCGATGCACTCCTCGACGTACGCGCCCGCGCCGCACAAGTTCGAGGCGGGTACGCCCCCGATCGCGCAGGCCGTCGGCCTCGGCGCGGCGGTGGACTACCTCACCTCGATCGGCATGGACAAGGTCGCCCAGCACGAGCACGCGCTGACCGAGTACGCGGTGCAGCGGCTGCTCGAGGTCCCGGACCTGCGGATCATCGGCCCCACCACGGCCGAGGACCGCGGAGCCGCGATCTCCTTCACCCTCGGCGACATCCATCCGCACGACGTCGGCCAGGTCCTCGACGAACAGGGCATCGCCGTCCGCGTCGGCCACCACTGCGCGCGGCCCGTCTGCCTGCGGTACGGAATTCCTGCGACCACGCGGGCGTCGTTCTATCTGTACTCCACGCCGGCCGAGGTGGACCTGCTCATCGACGGCCTGGAACACGTCCGCAACTTCTTCGGATGAGGGACCAACCGCTGTGAAGCTTGATTCGATGTACCAGGACGTCATCCTGGACCACTACAAGCACCCGCACGGGCGGGGCTTGCGGGACGGCGACGCCGAGGTGCACCACGTCAATCCCACCTGCGGCGACGAGATCACCCTCCGTGTGAAGTACGACGGCACGCTCATCGCCGACGTCTCGTACGAGGGCCAGGGCTGCTCCATCAGCCAGGCCTCGGCCTCCGTGCTGAACGAGCTGCTCGTCGGCAAGGAGCTGGCCGAGGCACAGAAGATCCAGGCGACCTTCCTTGAGCTGATGCAGTCCAAGGGCCAGATCGAGCCGGACGACGCGATGGAGGAGGTGCTGGAGGACGCGGTCGCGTTCGCCGGCGTCTCCAAGTACCCGGCGCGCGTGAAGTGCGCCCTCCTGAGCTGGATGGCATGGAAGGACGCGACGGCGCAGGCGCTGTCCGAAGGGAAGACCGCATGACTGAGAACCGCGAGACCACGGCGGAGAAGGACTGGCCGGACGAGGAGACCTTCTCCTCCCAGGCCGCGGCGCCGACGAGCACGAAGGCCTCCGAGGAGGAGGTCCGCGAGGCCCTGTACGACGTCGTCGACCCCGAGCTGGGCATCGACGTGGTCAACCTCGGGCTGATCTACGGCATCCACATCGACGACGCCAACATCGCGACCCTGGACATGACGCTGACGTCGGCGGCCTGCCCGCTGACGGACGTGATCGAGGACCAGGCGAAGGCCGCGACGGACGGCATCGTCAGCGAGCTGAAGATCAACTGGGTCTGGATGCCGCCGTGGGGTCCCGACAAGATCACGGACGACGGACGCGAGCAGCTGCGTGCGCTCGGCTTCAACGTCTGACGCGCTGCCGAATTCAGTAGCGGCCGTGGGTGCCAGGGGTTCCTGGCGACCACGGCCGCTTCTGCCTGTGCGGGGGGCCTGCGGGCGCGGGCATCGAGCGGCTGCGGGTCGCGGTTCGGTTCACGCGCAGGCGTCATGGGCACTCAGGGCAGCTCGGACCCGCAGGACGTCCGTGCCCGACGTGGCGTCCAGGCCGGTGGCCTCGGCTGCCCGCCGCAGTCGGTAGTCCACGGTGTTGGGATGAACCTGGAGCCGTTCCGCGGTGAGCTGGCGGCTCAGGCCGCAGTCCAGGAACGTGCGCAGTGTGGACAGCAGCTCGGGCCGGTCGGCCAGCGGGCGCATCAGCCGGGCCAGCGCGTCCCGGGCCGGTCCCGGCTGCATCAGCTGATACTCCAGCAGTACGTCGGTGAGGTGGTAGACCCCCGGCGGACGGCCCGCGGCGACGGCCACCCGCCGTATCTCCTCCACCAGTTCGGCTGCCTCGCCCACCTCCTCAGGGACGGCCGCGGCCACCCCGGCCACGATGTCGACGCCGGCCACCCTGCTCATATGGGAGACCACTTGGCCCAGCCAGGTCCAGTCCCGGTCCGACAGCTGTGCCTCCTCGGTCCGCCAGGGGATCAGGGCGATCCCCCCGGCGCCGGACAGCGCAGTCAGAACGGCGCCGTCCACGTGGCGGTCGAGCTCGACCCGCAGCCGCCGCAGTTTGCGCCGGCCCGCCATCACGCTGCTCACCCCGTCGGCACTCTCGTCGGGGTGCGGGCCGATCGCCAGCCCGACGACCAGGTAGCACAGTGGCAGGCCGATACCGCAGCGCGTGGCCGTGCCCTGGACGTCCTCGCCGTCCAGCAGCGCCGTGAGCATCGCCTGCCGCGCCGACTGCTCATCGCTGGCGACGGCCTGCCGCTCCGCGAGGTATCCGGCCACCACCGTGGTCGTCATCCGCTCCAGGAAACGCAGGACGAGCATGTGCGCGGCCTGTAGCTGCGGCATGTCCTCGTGGGTCGCATGCGGTGCCATCCGCTCCAGACACTCGTGTGCCCCCACGTGATAGGCGCTGATCACGGCCTCCACCGGCATGCCGTCCTCGGCCCGCTTGGCCGCGGACTGCCGCAGCACCTGGAGTTCCGCCTCGCTCGGGAGCTGGCCGGTGCGCAGGATGGTGGCGAACGCCCGGATGCCCTGCTCGATGACCCGCCGGGTCTCGGTGCGCTGTTCGGCGGGCAGGGTCGCGTACACGGGCACCTGGTCGACGAGACGGGCCAGCACGCGTGCGGCCAGGTCGTGCACGGCCCCGGTGAGCCGCTGATGCACGGGAATCCCGCCGAATGTGAGCGGCACATGGCCGCCCGCCCCGGTGTGACTGTTCACGCTGCGACCTCGCCGGCACTCTGCGGAGATCCACTCCGTGCGGAGCTTCGGCGAAACTCCGCGAGGATCAACGAACTTACTGCGTGGTAACCACCGTCCTCGCAGGGAGCGGGGGGTGTCAAGGACCGTTGGCCATAGCCTGGACAAACTGTGATCGCTCACAAACCCCTGGCGCGAAGTTTGGATGGCGTACGGGGCTCGGAGCGCCGGGTCACCGCGACGATTCGTCAGGGGCGGCAGTGTCCGCCCGACTTCACCGGTCATCGGTTCGAGGACGGGCCGAGCGAATCCCAGGAGCACCCATGTCAGGGACAACGTGGCCCGTGCGCCGGCTGCGCACGTCACTCGCCGCGGCCGCCGTCTCGGCCGCAGTCGTCGTCACCTGTGCCGCTGCCCCGGCACAGGCTGCCCAGCAGGACACGCTGCGGGAAGGCGGCGTCGCACAGGCGCTGTGGAACTTCGCGGTGTCGCCCGAGGCTGTGCCCGGCGCGAACGACTGGTCGTGCCGGCCGAGTGCCGAACACCCCAACCCGGTGGTCATGCTGCCGGGAACCTTCTTCAACATCGGCGCCGACTTCGTGAAGGCCGCGCCCCGTCTGAAGAACAACGGCTACTGCGTCTTCGCCATGAACTACGGATTCACCTCCGCGTCGTTCGGCCGCGTCGGCGGTCTGGGCCACAACAGGGACTCGGCCGCGCAGCTGGACGCCTTCGTGGCGCGGGTCCAGCAGGCGACCGGGGCCGCGAAGGTCGACATCGTCGGCCACTCGCTCGGCTCGAGCGTGTCGATGTGGTGGATGAAGAAGATGGACGGCGCCGACAAGGTTGCCCACTACGTCGGCTGGGCGCCCAGCTCCCACGGCACCGATCTGAACGGCATTGTCCGCCTCGCCGACTCCCTCAACGCGATGGGCTTCGTCACCGGCCTGTTCGAGGTCGCACAGTTCCCCGGCGTCCTCGAGCAGGCCGACACCAGCGACTACACCAGGGAGCTGTGGGCGGACGGTGACACGGTGCCGGAAGGGCCCGAGTACACCGTCGTGATGACCGAGCACGACAAGGTCATCACCCCGTACGCGACCCAGGCGCTGAAGGGCGACGACGTCACCAACATCGTCCTGCAGGACATGTGCCCCGACGACAAGGCGGGCCACATGGGGTTGTTCAACGACGATCCCACCCTGCAGCTCACCATGAACGCGCTCGCGGACGGGCCCGACGACTTCAAGCCCGTCTGCGAGGGATACGGAATGCCTCTGCTCTGACCGTCAGGACGTCGGCCCGGCGGCCTCGGCGAGGGCAACGGCCAGGTTCTCGGTGCGGATACGCCGATCGATGTAGAGCAGGTTCAGCACCAGCTGGGGGAAGGCCACGGTGAGGGCCTGGCCGATCAGCGAGCTGATCAGACCGAACACCAGAGTGGTCGCAAGGATCGTCACGGCGACGCCGCCGCTGGACGCGTCGTCCGACAGCGACACCGGGCCGGCGGGCAGGGCGTTCAGCACGGACAGCGGCAGCTGGATCACATAGCCGGCCACCGCGGCGATCAGGTACGCCAGCAGTGAGATGCCGAAGATCCGCCACCAGGCACCGCGCACCAGCTGGGCGGAGCGGCTCATCGAGGCGATGACGCCCTGGCCCTCGAAGACGGCGGCGGCCGGGGCGAGACTGAACCTCACCCAGAGCCAGACGGCCGCCGGGCCCGTGATCAGGGCGCCGAGGAATCCGACCAGGATCAGCCAGCCGAACCCGTCCGTGCCGTTCACGGTCAGCATGATCATCGCGAAGAGGAATCCGAAGAAGGCCATCCCGGCCAGGAGGATCGGGACAAGGGCGATCAGCGAGGTCAGCAGAACACTGCCGAGCACCACCCCGGTGCGGGGCAGGGCACGGCGCCAGACGGAGCCGATGGTGGTCGGGCGGCCCAGGACCGCGTCCTGGAGGATGACGGGGCAGCTCGCGTAGATCACCGCGTTGGCGACCAGAAGCGTGAGCAGGCCGAACAGGTACACCGCGCCGAAGGAGAGCAACAGCGGGCCGAACTCGTCCCAGCCGGGGGCCTCGCTGCCCGACCAGTCCAGCACGCGGTGCAGGCGGTCCGAGACCGACACGTACGCGATGCCGATGGCACCGCAGACCAGCAGGGCGGCCACGCCGTAGGCCGCGAGTGCGACACCGAGCAGCTGCTTCCAGTGGCGGCCGATGGTCGAGAACGCCCCGCCGAGTATCTCCCCCATGCCGAGCGGCGCCAGCGGTATGACACCGGGCTTCGGCGGCGGGGGCACCGGCGGCATCCAGCCGCCGTAGGCGGGCGTACCCGGGTAAGGCGTGTTTCCGTGGGCCACTGCTGGATTCCCCCGTGCTTCGATACCGACCTGGACCGATCCGACCGGAAGGATCGGACGGCACACCGTAGCGGGACGCCGCCGGGCGGCGGACAGGACCCCCTGCAAGTCGCTGAACCCGGCATACGGGCGGATCACGCCCGGCACCTGAGACCGGTTCGCGGGGGCGGTGCCCGGCCCGTTAGGTTTCCTGTCATGACTGACTCGCCCGACAGCACCACTGCAACGCGCACCACCGGCGCCGTCGCCGCCGGACTCGCCACTCTCACGGCCGACGGCACCGTACTCGACACCTGGTTCCCCGCTCCCGAGCTCGTCGCCGAGCCCGGGCCCGCCGGCACCGAGCGGCTGACCGCCGAGCAGGCCGTCGAGCTGCTCGGCGAGGGCGCCACCAAGGCGATCGGCCCCGACCCGCGCCGCGGTGTCGAGGTCGTCGCGGTCCGCACCGTGATCGCCTCCCTGGACGACAAGCCGCTGGACGCGCACGACGCCTACCTGCGCCTCCACCTGCTCTCCCACCGCCTGGTGCGGCCGCACGGCCAGAGCCTGGACGGCGTCTTCGGCCTGCTCGCCAATGTCGCGTGGACCTCGCTCGGCCCGGTCGCCGTCGACGACGTCGAGAAGGTCCGTCTCCACGCCCGCGCCGAGGGCCTGCACCTGCAGGTGACCTCGATCGACAAGTTCCCGCGGATGACGGACTACGTGGCGCCCAAGGGCGTGCGGATCGCCGACGCCGACCGGGTCCGCCTGGGCGCGCACCTCGCCGAGGGCACCACCGTCATGCACGAGGGCTTCGTCAACTTCAACGCCGGCACCCTGGGCACCTCGATGGTCGAGGGCCGTATCTCCGCCGGTGTCGTCGTCGGTGACGGCTCGGACATCGGCGGCGGCGCCTCCACCATGGGCACGCTCTCCGGTGGCGGGAACGTCATCATCTCCATCGGCGAGCGCTGCCTGATCGGCGCCGAGGCGGGCGTCGGCATCGCGCTCGGCGACGAGTGCGTCGTCGAGGCCGGTCTCTATGTCACGGCGGGTACGCGCATCACGATGCCCGACGGTGAGATCGTCAAGGCCCGTGAGCTGTCCGGCGCCTCGAACATCCTCTTCCGCCGTAATTCGGTGACCGGTGCCGTCGAGGCCCGTCCGAACAACGCGGTCTGGGGCGGTCTCAACGAGGTGCTCCACAGCCACAACTGACCGGCCGTCCCCGGTCGGCGGTCCCCGCCATCGTGTGACTCTGCGTAACCTTTGCTCCGTTCGGGCGGATAGACAGGGCGAAGCGGAGTCACACGATCCGACCCCGAACCGGCAAGGCGAGGAACCGACATGAAGACCAGGCCGGCCGTACTCGGTGTGTTCGCGCTGCTTGCCGCGGTGCATCCGGCGGGCAGCGCGTTCGCCGACGAGACACACACCGGCTCGCACGACGGACACAGCGTCTCGCTGATCTCCACCGGCCAGATCGACGATCCGCTCGAGGACGTCCTCGAGCACGCGGCGGTCCTCGGCTCGACCTACGTGGACGACTGAGCCAGCTCCTCGTACGCAGCCAGCAGCCCGCGGGCCGCCTCGCGGCCGGCGGGCTGCAGTGGTTCCCGCACGCCGCCCGCAGGCAGCCCGAGCGCGCCGAGCAGCGCCTTCGCCGTCACCGTGCCGGGCAGGCCGGAGGCCATCATCAGCTCGGTGAGCGGCAGCGTCGCCTGGTTGAGCCGGACCGCGGCGCCGGTGTCGCCGGCGTCGAACGCGTCCAGAGCCGCCCGCAGTTGAGGGGCCGCGACATTGGCCACTGTCGACACGAAGCCGGCGCCGCCCACCGCGTACAGCGGAAGATTCAGCTCCTCGGCCCCCGCGTAGTAGGCGAGTCCGCCGTGCGCGATGACCTTGGAGCTGCCGAGCAGGTCGAACGAGCAGTCCTTGACGGCCACGATGCGCGGGTGACCGGCCAGCCGCAGCAGGGTGTCCGGCTCGATGCGGGTGCCGGTGCGGCCCGGGATGTCGTACAGCATCAGAGGAACGCCCACGGCGTCCGCGACGCGCACGAAATGCGCGGCGACGGCGTCCTGCGGCGGGCGGCTGTAGTACGGGGTGACCACCAGAACCCCGTCGGCGCCGGCCGCCTCGGCGGAGCGCGCGAGCTCGACGGTGTGCCGGGTGTCCGCGGTGCCGACGCCCGCGAGCACCGAGGCCCGCTCGCCCACCGCCTCGGCCACCGCCCGGACGAGCGCGGTCTTCTCGGCGTCCGTGGTGGTCGGGGACTCGCCGGTGGTTCCGTTCACCACCAGCCCGTCACAGCCGCTGTCCACCAGCTGGGCGGCGAGCTTCTGGGCACCCTCGAGGTCGAGGGAGCCGTCGTCGGCGAAGGGCGTGACCATGGCGCACAGAGCCCGGCCGAAAGGATGCGGAGAGTGCATGATCGGAGTCTGACCCACCCCACCGGGGAGCTCCAGTTAAATCTGCTTCCCGCGACAGCGAAGCATTGCTACGAGATCGCCTGGGCGCGGGACCCGCTGGACGGAGCGGGCCCCGCGCACGGCGAGGGGTGTGCTACGGACGGAAGCGCAGCACCTGCGGGTCGTGGTCGCTGTTCTGGTCGGCGAACTCGGCGTTGATGTGCACGCTGTCGTAGCTGAAGTCGCCGATCGACGGGCTGGTCAGGATCTGGTCCAGAACCTGGCTGTTGCCCTGGTAGACGTACGAGTAACGCTCCCAGCTCGGCAGTGACTTGATCGCCGGGTACAGGGCGCCGCCGTCCGTCAGTGCCTTGGTCGTCTCCGAGAACTCGAAGTCGTTGATGTCGCCCAGCACCACGACGTCCGCGCGCCGGTCGGCCTTGAGGATGTCCTTGACGAAGGTGTTCACGGCCTGCGCCTGGAGCAGGCGCTTGGCCTCCGAGGAGCGGACCGGCGGCTGGTGGTGCGAGGTGAGACCTTCGTCGCCGCCCTTCGAACCGAAGTGGTTGGCGATGACGAAGACCGTGCGCCCGCGGAAGACGAACTCGCCGGCGAGAGGCTTGCGGCTGCTCTCCCAGGCGGTGTTGGCCGGGTCGATCCGGCCGGGGGAGAAGGTGAGCGCGGCGCGGCCGTACTCCTTGGTGACACCGGTGGCGGCCGTCGCGTTGCCGCCGGCACGGTCGGTGAAGGAGACCCGCTCCGGGTTGAACAGGAAGACCTGGCGGATGTTGCCGCCGGGCTCGCCGCCGTCCTTGTTGTTCTCCGGGTCGACCGTGCGCCACTCGTACGCCGGGCCGCCCGCGGCAACGATCGCGTCCGTGAACTTCTTGACCGTCTGGTCGGCGGCCACCGTGCCGTCGTTCGTCGCCCCGGTGTTGTCCTGGATCTCCTCCAGGGCGAGGATGTCGGGCGACGCCAGGTTCTCCACGACGGCCTTCGCCAGCGCGTCGAACTTCTCCTGCGGGTCGGACGGGTCCAGGTTCTCCACGTTGTACGTGGCCACTGCCAGCTCGCCGCGACGCTGAGGACGCGTGGACTCGCGCTCCAGCTCGCGGTCGGTGACCGTGCCGAGGGTGCGGGCGGTGATCGTGTAGCCGCCGAACTGGTTGAAGTCCAGGGGGCCTTCGGTGGTGCCCGACAGCACATCGCCGACGTTCGCCTTGGGGAAGGGCTGCTGGGCGAGCGGAATGAGCGACTGGATCTGCAGCCGGCCGGTGTTCTGGGACTCGTACGAGCCGTAGCGCGCGCCGCCGCGGCTCGTCGGGTTCTCCCAGGGCTTCACCGTCACCCACAGCTCGGAGTACGGATCGGTGGCACCGACGACACGCGAGGTGCCGATGCGGACGTTGCTGCCCTCGAGCGACTCGTAGTAGTCCAGGGCGTACGAACGGGGCTTGAGCGGCAGGGCGTTGATGCTGCCCGCGGCCGCGGTGTCGCCCTCGGGCGCGTACCGCGACGGGACGGACCAGGCGGAGACGGTCACCGGGGCGGGCAGCGCGTTGCCCGAGGACACCACGGTCACGGTCGGCTTGGAGATCTGGGTCAGCGACTGGTTGCCGGAGCTCAGGCCGCCCGGGACGTACTCGCCCACGGTGCCGGAGACCTTGACGGCGTCACCGACGGCGACGGTCGGGGCGGCGCCGGTGAAGACGAAGAGGCCCTCGCTGGTGGCCGGATCGGCGTCCGCCTGCAGGTCCTGGATCCAGAAGCCGCGGGAGGAGCCGTACCCGCGGACGCCGATGACGATGCCCTCGACGTCCTTGACCTGCTGCCCGACGAGCGGGCTCGTGCGGGTGGTGCCCTGGATGTCATGAATGCGCGCGCCGGCGGTGTCGGCCGTGGTGTCGGCGTCGGCGGCGGCCGAGGAGGAACCGGCGAGCAGACCGGCGGCCAGTGCGGAGGCCACGACGGTCGCGACGGCGGCATATCTCGGTATGGAAGGCATCGGAGAACTCCGGAATGAGGGTTGGGGGGTGGTTCGTATATCTACGCGCGTCAATCTCTTGGCTGGACACTGTAGTTGTCAAGAGCCATCGGGTGTACGGAGGTGTTCCGGCAGGTGAACCAATGGCAATGGGGCTCCAGTCAGGGGTGTCTGCACCGCTCGCGGGGTGCTCGCGGGGTGAACGCCCGTGCCTGGCCGGCCCCCTGCTCCGGCCGTATCTCCCGGGCGCGGCGAAACCCGGTGAAATACGTCTACGCTGGGGGCGCCCACAGGGCCGCCCGGATTCCGAACGCCCGGAGGAGAACCACCAGATGCCCGAAGACCGCTCTCCTTTGCCGCCCGTGCGGCTGCACTCGGACGCGGAGCTGGCGCGGGACGCGCTCGCCACTCCGTTGCTGACCAGGGCCGTGAAGCTCGCCCGCTGGGCGGGACCCGGGACACGGGTCGGCGTGGGCGGTGAACTCGTCGAGGAGCAGCTGCCCGAGGCCGCGGAGGTGCTGGGACTCGGCGAGAGCGGCGGGGAGGGGGCCGAGGGCACGGACGGGGGCGGCGAGGGGCCGGCGTACGCCAGCGAGGCCTGGCGCATCGCCGTCGACACCGGCCTCGTGGAGGTCGAGGAAGGTGATGACGACTCGGTCGGCACGGTCTCCTCGGGGGACAACCTGGCGCTCGTCACCGGCGGTGGTCCCCAGGATGTGCTCGGTCTGTGGCTGGACGCCCTGGACGTGGTGCTCGCGGACGCGACCGCGCCCCTGCTCGACGGCATCGAGGACATCCTCGGCGAGGACGGCACCATCGACGTCGAGGCGCTGGACTGGGACCCCGAGGCCGAAGCCGCCTTCCTGGACGGTGTGCTCGGCAATCTCTACCTGCTGACCGTCACCGGGGGCGGCGCGGGCGAGGAAGCGGTGCCGCTGCCCGTGCTTGCTGCGTCGATGATCGTGCCCGACGACATGGGCGAGCCCACCGACGACGTGCTGGAACAGGTGTCGCAGGCGATGATGCGCCTCGACGACCAGTTCAGGCTGCTCGAAACCATCGGCCTGGTCGAATACCGGCCGGTGGACGAGGCGTTGATGGTCGAGGAGGGCGAGGAGCCCCCGCCGCAGCCCGACGACGAGGACGTCTCCCGGTACGGCCTGGTCAGGCTCACTCCGCTCGGCCTGTACGGCATCAGGGCCCGGCTGCTGGAGGAGGGGATCCACGCGCCCGCGGTCGGCGACCTCGCGGACAAGGGTGCGGAGGTGCTGCTCGACGGGCTCGCGTACTTTCCCGAGCTGTCGGCGCGCGCCGAGACCGAGCAGTGGCTGGCCCGGCGTGCCCCGGCCGACGCGGCGCGCGAACTCCTCACCGCCGCCGAAGGGGACGACGCGGGCGCACCGCTGCGCCGGCTGCACTGCCAGCAGGCCCTGACCCTGGTGGGCCCGCAGGCCGAGCCGGCCGTACGCGCGGTCCTCGACAACCCGCGGCTCGGCGGCCTGGCCCGCGTCTGGCTCGCGGAGCACGGCGCGGCGGACGTACCGGCGCCGCCGGAATCGATGATCTTCTGGCTGGCCATCGACACGATCGCCGCGCAACTGAGCGCGGTTGGCGAACCGGACGAACTCCAGGACCTGGTGGAGGGCCTGGTCGGCCAACACAGCGGTTTCTTCGACGCGGCGTGGCGGGTGGACCATCCGGCGACGGCGACGGTCCTGGAGGCGATGGGCCGCCTGCACCGCGACAAGAAGGCGGCGAAGGAGGCCCGCAAGGCGGCCTTCAAGGCCCGCTCGCGAACGGGGAGCTGACGCGGCGCCCCGCGACGCAGCTCCGGGGCGGGGCCGGCGAGGGCTCGCGTTGCCCCGCTGCGGGACGCCGCTGCGGGGCGAGCCTGCCTGGGGGTGTGGCGCCCCTCGAGTCACCGGGCCGGGCCTGCGGCCCGGCCCGCAGGGCTCACCGCGCCGCGCGCGAGTCGCGCCACCTCGCGCCCGGGAGCCCCTCCTGCGCCCTCGCGCGGACCGGTGGTCGTACGAGGGGCGCCCGCGAGGAACCCGTGCGCGGGAGCCCGCGCGGGGGCGGCGCACCCGTTGCGAGCGTTGAGCCGGTCCGTTACCCGCCCGAGGGGCGGTCTGCGAGATACCTGGCGCGAGGGCCTTGCACGGGGCGGCGGGCTGGCTGCGGGGCCGGTCCGCTTCCTGCCCGAGGCGGGCGCCCCCACCCTGAGGGCCCCGCACGCGGGCCGTGCGGTCGCGGCGGGCGTGGGGCCGGTCCGCGGCCTGTCCGAGGGGCGCC
>NZ_JBEXSW010000074.1:0-28848 GCF_040613775.1 Streptomyces sp. NPDC006208
ACTCACCCTCTCGGGCTTTCCTCCGGGCGCTTCCCTTCGGTCTTGCGTTTCCGACTCTATCAGACTCTTTCGTGTCCGATTCCCGGCCGGCGGGCCCCCTGCTAAGCAGGAGATTGTTTCCGCGCTTTCCAGTTCCACGCTTTCGCGTTTCCCTTTCGGCGCGGTCACTACGTTAGCCGATTTCCCTGGCGACTCATAATCGAGTCAATCAGGTCCGAATTTCGGCATGCCGAAATCGCACCCGTTCGGGTTCGTCGTGAGTAGTGGATGGCTGCTTCGGGATGCTGAACAGCAGGGCCCGGTTCAAGCGGCTCGGGCTACGTTAGGCGGCTGGGGTAACCGAGTCAAGTTGACCGGCGGCGTGGCGTATGAGCCCTGTAAGGGCTCACCGTCGGGTCCCCATCGATCCAGAAGCGCCAGGGGTGGTGCGCGCCGTCGCCGCCGACTCCGGTGCGGGGACCGGTGCGTACCTGGTCAGAGTTCGGGGGGTGACCGTAGAACAAGGAGAGCGGAGCGCCCGGGCCGGCACACAGGTCGGTCCCGTTCAAGGCACGGTCCACACCGAGCGCCGTGGCCAGGCGGGCGGGACCTTTGGCCAGATCCTTGTCATGACGGGCCGAGAATCGACGTTTGCGCGCGAGATCCGCGCCTACTCGGATCTCGCCGGCACGCAGCAGGATCCCGCTTGCCCGGCCCTCGGGGCCGCACACCACATTGAGGCAGTGCCACATCCCGTAGGTGAAGTAGACGTACGCGTGTCCGGGCGGACCGAACATCACTTCGTTGCGGCGGGTGCGACCACGGAAGGCATGCGAGCCGGGGTCGGCCTCCCCCGCATAGGCCTCCACCTCGGTGAGGCGGAGCTCGATGGGACCGTCGTCCGTGAGACGTGCCAGGGTGCAGCCGAGGAGCTCCGGGGCGACCTCGAGTACCGGGCGGTCGAAGAAGGCCCGGGGCAGGGGCGTACGGTCGGAGCTCTCGATCATCGCGTACGAGGGTAGTGGGGAACCGACTGTCGTCGTAACGCGTAAGTAGGGGTCAGGACCTAGAAGGAGTGGACATGGGCTTCAAGAAGCTGCTCGCGAGCCTGGGCGCCGGCGGCGCCTCCGTCGAGACGGTGCTCACCGAACAGAACGTCGTGCCGGGCGGTGTCGTCCAGGGCGAGGTGCGTATTCAGGGCGGCTCGGTCGATCAGCAGATCGAGGGGCTGTCCGTCGGTCTGCAGGCGCGTGTCGAGGTCGAAGGCGGTGACCAGGAGGTCAAGCAGGACATCGAGTTCACCAAGCTGCGGCTCGGCGGCGCGTTCGAGGTCAAGGCCGGTGCGGTGCATGTGGTGCCGTTCGGGCTGGAGATTCCCTGGGAGACGCCGGTCACGAGCATTCAGGGCCAGCAGCTGCGCGGGATGAACATCGGTGTGACCACCGAGCTGGAGATCGCGCGGGCCGTGGACTCGGGCGATCTCGACCCGATCAATGTGCACCCGCTGCCCTCGCAGCAGGCGATCCTGGACGCCTTCATTCAGCTGGGCTTCCGCTTCAAGAGCGCGGACATGGAGCGCGGTCACATCCGTGGCACGCGTCAGCGGCTGCCGTTCTACCAGGAGATCGAGTTCTTCCCGCCGCAGCAGTACCGCGGGCTGAACCAGGTCGAGCTGACGTTCGTCGCGGACAACCACGAGATGGACGTCATCCTGGAGATGGACAAGAAGCCGGGGCTGTTCAGCGAGAGCAGTGACTCGTACAAGGCATTCAAGGTGGGGCACCACGACTTCCAGTCGACCGACTGGGCGGCATACCTGAACCAGTGGCTCGCGGATGTCGGCGGGCGTCGCAACTGGCTCTAGGCTCCATTCGGCAGGACTCAAGCAGACAGCCGAATCGGAGGTTTTGACGTGACCGAGCTCAAGCGGCCGCCCCTTCCGCACGACTTCCATCCTGCGGTGCCGTCGTTCACGGTGGCGAGCGAGGACATCGAGCCGGGATCGGTGCTGAGGGACGCTCAGGTCCACGCGGCGGGCAACACCTCTCCCCAGCTGCGCTGGGAAGGCTTTCCTGCCGAGACCAAGAGCTTCGCGGTGACGTGCTTCGATCCGGACGCGCCGACCGGCAGCGGGTTCTGGCACTGGGTGCTCTTCGACATCCCGGCGTCGGTGACGGAACTGCCGGCAGGGGCGGGCAGCGGGAAGTTCGACGGGCTGCCCGCGGGCGCCGTCCATGCCCGTAACGACTACGGGTCGAAGGACTTCGGCGGTGCCGCTCCACCGGCCGGTGAGAACCACCGCTACGTGTTCACCGTGTACGCGGTGGACAGCGAGAAGCTCGGGCCCGGCGCGGATGCCTCGCCTGCGGTGGTGGGTTTCCATCTGCGCTTCCACGCGATCGCCCGTGCCCAGTTGATCGGCGAGTACGAGGGTCCCGCGTAGATCTGACTGTTCGCCTGGAGTTTGCCCTGCCCTGGTCTTGGAGAGATCAGGGCAGGGCAGTTTTGTTGCCGAGGCCTGGGGGTCACTCTCCTGGCAGGCACAGATATTGCGTTGTCCATCTCGGCGCGCCCGGCCAGAGTTGATCCGAGCCCGATGCCCGCCGACGGGGCCGGGCCGGCGAACGGAGGTGGGCGAGATGCGGGACACGCTGGTGCTGAATGCGAGCTTCGAGCCGCTGTCGACGGTGACTCTCAACCGTGCAGTGGTGCTGGTGCTCCAGGACAAGGCCGTTGTCGAGCAGGAGCACCCCGATCTCCGCATGCGTGCGGCTGCCGTGGATCTTCCGGTGCCCCGTGTGATCAGACTCTGCAGATACGTACGGGTGCCGTTCCGAAGACAGGCTCCGTGGTCGAGACGGGGGGTGCTGGTCAGGGACCAGCACCGGTGCGCCTACTGCGGCAGGCGCGCCACGACCGTGGACCATGTGGTGCCGAAGTCGCGCGGTGGTGCGGACAGCTGGCTGAACACGGTGGCCTCGTGCGCCGAGGACAACCACCGCAAGGCGGACCGTACGCCGGAGCAGGCCGGAATGCCGCTGCTGCACCAGCCGTTCGTGCCGTCGCCTGCCGACGCCATGCTGCTCGGGATGCGGTCGGGTGAGCGAGAGGCACTGCCTGAGTGGCTGGCCTCGCAGCCTGCCGCGTGACCCGTGCGAGAGCCCGCCTTCACCGGTGAACCGGTGAAGGCGGGCTCTCGTCTTTGTACGTGTCCCCTCGCCGTGATCAGCGCAGCACCAGCTGGACGATGGCGGCCGTGCCGACCACGACGATGAGCGTGCGCAGGACGGTGGGATGGAGCCTGCGGCCGACCTTGGCGCCGATCTGGCCGCCGATCGTGGAGCCGACGGCGATGAGGAGGACGGCCGTCCACTCGAAGTCCGCGACGAAGAGGAAGAAGAGCGCGGCGATGGTGTTGACGACAGCGGCAAGCACGTTCTTCACGGCGTTGAGGCGCTGCAGGGTGTCATCGATCAGCGTGCCCATCAGGGAGAGGTAGATGATGCCCTGGGCCGCCGTGAAGTAGCCGCCGTAGACGCTGGCGAGCAGCAGACCGCCGAACAGGAACGGGCCGCCGTCGGCGTGCCGGCTCGGGGTGCCGTTGCGGTCGCGGCGTTCCTGGACGGCCCTGGCCAGCCTCGGCTGGACGATCACCAGGACGAGGGCGAGAGCGACCAGTACGGGCACGATCGTCTCGAAGGCTGTCGACGGCAGCATCAGCAGGAGTATCGCCCCGCAGAGGCCGCCGATCGCTGCGGCGACACTGAGGCGCAGGACGCGGCGGCGCTGGCCCTTCAGCTCGGCGCGGTAGCCGATGGCGCCGCTGATGGAGCCGGGGATCAGGCCGAGTGCGTTGGACACGGTGGCCGTGACGGGTGGCAGCCCGGTGGCGAGCAGCACCGGAAAGGTGATCAGTGTGCCCGAGCCGACGATGGTGTTGATCGTGCCGGCTGCCGTACCCGCCACGAAGACCGCGAGCGCTTCCCAGATGGACAAGGCCATCTCCTCACATGTTCAGTTCGCCGCCTCCCCGCCATGAAGGTCGAGGGGCCGCACTGATCATGCACGACCGTGTGTACGCATCAGTCGATGGGGGGCTGCTCCCGGCGCTCCGTGCCGCCGCCCTGCTGCGGAATGTTGTTGCCGCCCAGCGGACCGCCGAAGTTGCCGAGAGCGCCGGAGAGGCCCTTGAGCGCGTCACCGATCTCGCTCGGAACGATCCAGAGCTTGTTGGCGTCGCCCTCGGCGATCTTCGGGAGCATCTGGAGATACTGGTACGAGAGGAGCTTCTGGTCGGGGTCTCCGGCGTGGATGGCCTCGAAGACCGTGCGCACGGCCTGGGCCTCGCCCTCGGCGCGCAGGGCGGCCGCCTTGGCCTCACCCTCGGCGCGCAGGATCGCGGACTGCTTCTCACCTTCGGCGGTGAGGATCTGCGACTGGCGGATACCTTCGGCGGTGAGGATCGCGGCGCGCTTGTCACGGTCGGCGCGCATCTGCTTCTCCATCGAGTCCTGGATGGAGGTGGGGGGTTCGATGGCCTTGAGTTCGACGCGGTTGACGCGGATGCCCCACTTGCCGGTGGCCTCGTCGAGGACGCCGCGCAGGGCGGCGTTGATCTCCTCGCGGGAGGTCAGGGTCCGCTCGAGGTCCATGCCGCCGATGATGTTCCGCAGGGTGGTGACGGTGAGCTGCTCGATGGCCTGGATGTAGCTGGCGACCTCGTAGGTCGCCGCGCGGGCGTCGGTCACCTGGTAGTAGATGACCGTGTCGATGTTGACGACCAGGTTGTCCTGGGTGATCACCGGCTGCGGCGGGAAGGGGACGACCTGCTCACGGAGGTCGATACGGTTGCGGATGGAGTCGATGAAGGGGACGACGATGTTCAGGCCCGCGTTGAGGGTGCGGGTGTAGCGGCCGAAGCGCTCGACGATGGCGGCGCTGGCCTGTGGGATGACCTGGATCGTCTTGATCAAGGCGATGAAGACCAGCACCACCAGAATGATCAGGACGATGATGATCGGTTGCATCGCGTTCCCTGTGCCCTTCGCTGCCGGGTGATTCCGATGATCGAGTTTCCCAGAACTCGGCCTGGGTTGTGGCGCGTTCGATGGGGTTGGGCTGGGGAGTCGGCCGAGCGGGACCCGAATCCCGGTCCAGGTCCGGTCACATGACGACGGCGGTCGCGCCGTCGATCTCGACGACATCGACCTGCTGGCCCTCTTCGTAGGTCATCGTCGTGTCGAAGGCACGGGCGGACCAGACCTCACCGGCGAGCTTGATGCGGCCGCCGTTGCCGTCGACCCGTTCCAGCACGACCGCCTGACGGCCCTTCAGCGCGTCGACCCCGCTCGCGAAGCGGGGGCTCTGGGCCCGGTGCCGGTTCGCGATCGGCCGTACGACGGCAATGAGAGCGACGGAGACCGCTGCGAAGACGAGCACTTGGGCCACCGTGCCTCCGCCGAGCGCCGCCACCACGGCCGCGGCCACCGCGCCGGCCGAGAACATGCCGAATTCCGGCATCGCCGTCAGCACGAGCGGTATGCCCAGCCCGACCGCGCCGATCAGCCACCACACCCATGCGTCGATGTCCACGTGGTCATGGTAGGTCCGCCGGTCGCGGTCCGGACAGGGGGCGAAGTCAGGTCAGTTGCAGCGGAGTTCGCGGTTCAGCCGAGCGGGAGGCCCTGGGCGGTCCAACGCTCGCCGTTGCGCTCGACGAGCAGCGGGAGGCCGAAGCAGAGCGAGAGGTTGCGGGAGGTCAGCTCCGTCTCCATCGGGCCGGCGGCGAGCACCTTGCCCTGGCGGATCATGAGGACATGGGTGAATCCGGCCGCGATCTCCTCGACATGGTGGGTGACCATGATCATCGAGGGGGCGTTCGGGTCACGGGCCAGCCGGCCGAGGCGGCGGACCAGGTCTTCGCGGCCGCCGAGGTCGAGACCGGCTGCCGGCTCGTCGAGGAGCAGCAGCTCGGGGTCGGTCATCATGGCGCGCGCGATCAGGGTGCGCTTGCGCTCGCCCTCGGAGAGGGTGCCGAACTTGCGGTCGAGGTACTCCGTCATGCCGAGGCGGTCGAGGAAGGCACGGGCGCGCTCCTCGTCGACGGCGTCATAGTCCTCGTGCCAGCTGGCGGTCATGCCGTACGCGGCGGTGAGCACGGTCTGCAGGACGGTCTGGTTCTTGGGGAGCTTCTCTGCCATGGCGATGCCGGCCACACCGATGCGCGGGCGGAGCTCGAAGACGTCGACGGCGCCGAGGCGCTCCCCGAGGACCTGCACCTCGCCCTTGGTCGGGAAGAGATAGCTGGAGGCGATATTGAGGAGGGTGGTCTTGCCGGCTCCGTTGGGTCCGAGAATGACCCAGCGCTCCCCCTCCTTGACCGACCAGGAGACGTCGTCCACCAGAGCGCGTCCGTCGCGGACCACGGATACGTCCACCAGCTCCAGTACATCGCTCATGAGCGCGTTGTCTCCCCATGCAATCGTCTTGAGGTGTTCGGGTGCATGTGTGCACCTGTGGGGTCAGCTCCCAGGGAAAACCTACGCCACTGGTCGAGTGCTCCCTTCCCCCGGTCCGGTCCCTAGGCTGGGTACATGCTTTCCGAACCACGCTCAGGACGGCTGGCCGCATGGGGAAATGCCCTGTTGGCCGGACTTGTATCCCCCGACGACGCGGTGCACGCGATCGTCGCCGACGACGCGGTGCACCGGGTGGAGGGCCTGCCGGGAGAGGCTGCGCCCGTCGGACTCACGCTGGCGCTGGGGCGGCTGCGGAGCCTCGGGGTGACCGGGTACCGGGTCGCGCTCCCGGCGCCCGGGCATCCGCTGGGGCTCTGCGGGCCGCCGGAGTTCAACGCTCGCGCCCTCGAGGCGGAGGAGGCCGTGGTCGCGACGGGCTCCGCGTTCGGGCTGGTGCCCGAGGTGTACGAGGCCGGGCCGGCGGGCGACCTTCATGTGGAGGTCGTCTGGCACTGCCTGCCCGTGCGTGAGGCTCAGCCCGCGGATGTGCCCTCGCTGAGCGAGGCGGAGCGGGAGCTGGCGGAGGCGCTGCGGGAGGCGACTGCCGCGCTGACGCGACTGGATGTCGCGGCGTCGGGGCCGGTGGCCGAGGCGGCGGTGGACGCGTACCGGGCCCGTGCGGCGCGGGGGCCCGGCGAGACACTCGCGCCGGGGTATCCGCCGCGTGCGGTACGGGTGTTGGAGCTCGCGCAGCGGATCGGGCTGCTGGTCTCGGTGGCGTACGAGAAGGGCCATGGGGGTGCGGTCAGTGCCTCCGAGATGGCGGCGCGGGGGGAGGCGCTTCGGCCGGTGGAGCGGGTGGCGCGTAGGGCCCAGGTGGCGGCGTACAACGCGTACGTGGAGGAGCGTGAGCGGGGGTGAGGTTCCCGGCCGGGCACGGGGTGGGGTGCCCGTGGCCGCGGTGGCCGGGTGGCTGAGCCTCGCGCTCGGGCCGGCGACGCCCGGGTGGCTGAGCCTGCGGTCCGGGCAGGGCGCGGTTGAGCCTGCGCCTCGGGCCGGCGCCGCCTCTCGGCCCGGTGCGGCACCGCCGCGGTGAGGCGGGGCCGTGCCGGCGGCAGGCGTCTACGCAAAAGCCCTTCGCGGCGCCGCCGTCCCTCTCCAGCCTGGCGGAAGTGGGAGGTGCGCGTCCGGCCCCGCCTGGACAGGGCCGGCGTCGGTACCGACGTCGCCCCCTTGCTCATCGAAGGTCACAGATGTCAGCAACGCCTCGTGCACGGCACGGACGCCGCCGTCGTGCCGTCGGCCGGGTTCCGGAACAGTCAGGCACCCCTGTCCCGGACCGGGCTGCGCCCCAGGTCCCGGGACGGACTTTGGACCGGCTGGATGTGCCGCTGCGCTTGCAAACCGGCCCGGCCTGCAAGCGACAGCAGAGCCACAATCCAGCCCCGTGGGGCCCGGACGAAGTCCGGGGGGAGCGTGAGGCGCGAGTCCGGGGCAGAGCCCGCCGGTGCGCCGTATCCCGCAGAAGCGGTGGCCCCACAGGATCCCACAGCACCCCGCAGGGGCGGCGCGCCCCCGCAGGGCCCAGGGCAGCGCCCTGGGATCGGGGGACGTCAGCCGTTGAAGCCCGCGTTGGCGAACGCCGGGTTCAGGAGGCCGACCACGTTCACCGTGTTGCCGACGACGTTCACCGGGACATGGACCGGGACCTGTACCAGGTTGCCGGAGGCAACACCCGGCGAGTGGACGGCCTCGCCATGAGCGTGGGCGCCACCGGTGGTGGCGGACGCCACTCCCGCGCCGGCAGCCACCAGGGACCCGGTGATCATCGTGAGCGCAGCGGCCTTCTTCAGATTCATCATCTTCGTCATCCTCCGTAACATCGCTGCGGCCTACTGCCGCAGCTCGCCATGGAGAACGGCGCGGAGCCGATCAGGATGCGCTGAACGGGTGACATACACCCGACAGTATGAATCTCCGATCGGAGCGTGACACTCCGCGTACCCCTTGGTCAGCTGGTCAGCCCGTGGCGGACCGCCCACAGCGCCGCCTGCGTGCGGTCCACCAGGTCGAGCTTCATCAGGATGTTCGAGACATGCGTCTTGACCGTCTTCTCGGACAGCACCAGCGCCCGGGCGATCTCCCGGTTGGACCGGCCGTCCGCGATCAGTCCGAGCACCTCCCGCTCCCGCTCGGTCAGCGTGCTGCCGCGGCCCGTGCTGCCCACCGGATCGTCGTCGGAGAGCAGCGCGCCTGCGATCTCCTGCTGCAGCAGGACATGCCCGGCATGCACGGAACGAATCGCACCCGCCAGCGCCTCGGGGTCGACGTCCTTGTACACGTATCCGGACGCGCCGGCGCGCAGCGCCGGAACGACGGTGCGCTTCTCGGTGAAGCTGGTGACGATCAGCACTTTGGCCGGGTTGGCCAGCTCACGCAGTTTGCGCAGGGCCTCGATACCGTCCATCCCGGGCATCTTCACGTCCATCAGGACGACATCCGGCCCGAGCTCCTCGGCGCGCGCGACACCCTCGGCCCCGTCCCCCGCCTCGCCGACGACCTCGATGTCGTCCTGGACCTCGAGGAAGGTGCGCAGCCCGCGGCGGACCACCTGATGGTCGTCGACCAACAGCACACGGATCGTCTTGTCAGCCACCGGGGACCTCCATCTCGATGGTGGTGCCCTTGCCGGGCGCCGATTCCACACTGAGCGTGCCGCCGACGCCACTCGCGCGGTCCCGCATGGACACGAGTCCGAGGTGGCGGCCCGCCCTGCGGACGGTCTTCGGCTCGAATCCCCTGCCGTTGTCGGTCACGCTGAGCACCGCCCCCTGTCCGCGGCGGACCAGGACCACGTCGACCTGGTCTGCCTCCGAGTGGCGCAGGGCATTGTGCAGCGCCTCCTGGGCGACGCGCAGGAGCGCCTCCTCCTGGGTCGCGGGCAGGGCCCGTATCGCACGGCTGTCGAAAGTGACCTTGGCCGTGTGAGCGCGGTCGAGGACCTGGATCTGGGTGCGCAGCGTGTCGACCAGGCCGTCCTCGTCGAGGGCGGCGGGGCGAAGCTCGACGACCGCCGCGCGCAGCTCGTCCGCGGCCTCCGCGGCGAGGGTCGCGACCTGTTGCAGCTCTCCCTTGGCCCGGCCCGGGTCGCGGTCGACCAGGGCCGCCGCGGCCTGGGCGGTCAGCCGCAGGGAGAAAAGCTTCTGGCTGACCGCGTCGTGCAGCTCGTGGGCGAGCCGGGAGCGCTCCTCGGCGATGGTGAGCTCACGGCTGCGCTCGTACAGCCTGGCGTTGGTCAGGGCGATCGCGGCGTGCTGGGCGAGGATCCCGAGCAGGTCCTCGTCGTCCTCGGTGAAGCCGCAGCCGCCCTCGGGCCGCGGGCAGCGCTTGTTGGCAAGGAACAGTGCGCCGATGATCTCGTCGCCGTCCTTGATCGGCAGTCCGAGGAAATCGGACATCTCGGGGTGGGCTGTCGGCCAGCCCTCGAAACGAGGGTCCTCGCGGACGTCGGCGAGCCGCTCGGGCCTCGCGTCGTGGAGCATCGAGGCGAGGATGCCGTGCTGGCGCGGGAGCGGCCCGATCGCCTTCCACTGGGCGTCGCTCACACCGTCGACGACGAACTGGGCGAAGCCGCCGTGGTCGTCGGGCACGCCGAGCGCCGCGTACTCGGCGTCCAGGAGCTCACGGGCGGAGGCCACGATCGTCTTCAGCACGTCGCGCACCTCGAGATGCCTGCTCATGGCGAGGAGCGCGGTGCTCACGGCGGCCAGGCCGGAGCTCGGTCGATGACTCATGAGCTCACGGTACCGGCGTGGGGTGACAGTCCGTATCGGCCTGGGGACGGCACCCGGCCGGGACTCGGGATGTAGGTCGAAGTGACGTGCCCGGTGGGGTCCCAGGCAGGAGGCGGGGTGCCGGGTCCCGTTCCTACGTTGGGTCCATCGACACGACGAGGGGATGGACATCATGCCGGTTGCGGTGATCACTGGGGCGTCCAAGGGGCTGGGGCGGGCGCTCGCCGCCGCCCTCGCACAGCAGGGCTGGGATCTGGTGCTGGGGGCCAGGACCGCGGACGTGTTGAAGGAGAGCGCGCAGCACGCCGGCGCTTTCGGGACCCAGGTGATCGCCGTGCCCGGGGATGTCACGGATGCCGGGCACCGCACCGAGCTGGTCGCCGCGGCCCGGGCGCTCGGTGGACTCGATCTGCTGGTGAGCAACGCGAGTGCACTGGGTGCGGAGCCGCTGGTGTCGCTGGAGGCGCTGCCGCTCGGGGGTCTGCGGACGGCGCTCGAGACCAATGTGGTGGCCGCGCTGGGTCTCGTGCAGGAGGCTCTGCCGCTGTTGCGGGCGTCGTCGGCCGGCACGGTCGTCACGGTCAGTTCGGACGCGGCGGCGGAGGCGTACGGGACCTGGGGCGGTTACGGAGCGTCCAAGGCAGCGCTCGACCAGCTGGCCGCGGTGCTCGCGGTGGAGGAGCCGGGGGTGCGGGTGTGGTCGGTGGACCCGGGGGACATGCAGACGGATCTGTACGCGGCCGCCGTGCCGGACGACGACGATCCGCGCCCGTCACCCGAGTCCGTGGCGCCGGGCTTTCTGCGGCTGCTCGAGCAGCGCCCGGCCAGTGGCCGGTACGCGGCTCAGGCTCTGCTGGGTACCCGGTGAGGCCGGTGCGGGAAGGAGGGGCCGTGCTGGACGCGCTCCGGGTGCCCGCCGAACTCTCGGCGCGGGAGCCGGCCGAGGTACGCGGGTCCGGGCGGGACGACGTACGGCTGCTGGTCTCCCAGGGGACCCGGGTGACCCATCACCGGTTCGCGGACCTGCCCGGGCAGCTTCGCGCCGGTGATGTCCTGGTGGTCAACACGTCGGCGACGCTGCCGGCCGCCGTCAGCGGGCGGGCCGCGGACGGCGGGGCGGTCGTCGTGCACTTCTCCACGCGGGACTGGAGGTCACCCGGGACGGAGTCCGGCGGCGGGCGGTGGGCGGTGGAGCTGCGCCGCCCGGACGGTGCGGGCAGCACCATGCCCAGGCCGGGCGGGCCGCGCGGTGCGGTGATACGGCTTCCCGGCGGCGCGCACCTGGTGCTGGACGAGCCGCTCACCCCCGGAGCGGACCGGCTGTGGTGGGCGTCGGTTTCGGTGGCGGTGCCAGGCCTGCTCCAGCGGTACGGCCGACCGATCCGGTACGGGTACACGGCGCAGGACCAGCCGTTGTCCGCGTATCAGACGGTGTTCGCGCTTCCTTCCCGCGACGGCTCGGGGTCGGCGGAGATGCCGAGCGCCGCGCGCCCGTTCACGGCGCGGCTGGTGGCGGAGCTGGTCAGCCGCGGTGTGCAGTTCGCGCCGCTGACGCTGCACACAGGGGTGGCGTCGGCGGAGGCGTACGAGCCGCCGTATCCGGAGCGCTTCGAGGTGCCTGCGGCAACGGCCTGGCTGGTGAACGCGGCGCGCGCAGGCGGGGGCCGCATCGTCGCGGTGGGGACGACGGCGGTGCGGGCGCTGGAGTCGTCGGTGGATGCGGAGGGTGTGGTGCGGGCGGCAGCGGGCTGGACGGATGTGGTGGTCACGCCGGGGCGCGGGGTACGCGCCGTGGACGGACTGCTGACCGGGCTGCACGAGCCGGAGGCGTCGCATCTGCTGATGCTGGAGGCGATCGCCGGAAGAGCGGCGCTGAGCTGCAGTTACAGGGAGGCCCTACGGCTCCGCTATCTGTGGCACGAGTTCGGGGACGTCCATCTGATCCTCCCCGACGAGGGCTGATTCAAAGGGATGAGGGCCTGGCAACCGGCCCTCACCCTATGAATTGCTTGAGCAACACATCGTGATTCGGTTTCACCCTCGATGTGAGCCCCCACATAGGACCCAGATCACTTACGAAGCCGGGTAGTGGACACATAAAGGCCATGTGAGCGGGAACAGGGCGACCAAATCGGACATTGCACCCGGCCTTGTCCACTAGCGCGGATAGTACGTCACACCTTTGCCACAGCTTTTTGCTGCCGCTAAGAATTGCCGACGTCGCTTCCGAAGAGCGCAGAGCCGAACCGGCCTGGAGCGACTTTCCGCTATTCGAAGAGGTACGTCTACATGTCCGCGTTCAACACCCCCGGCCTTCGTCGTCTGAAGACCCGCAAGGCTGCCGTCGCCGGTATTGCCGCCGCCGCCACCGCGGCGATTGCGATCTCGCTCGTTCCGGGCGACGCCGAGGCCAAGGTCGAGACCGAGGCACTGTCTGCGGCCCCCGTCGCGTGGAGCCTGGACGCCGCTGAGGCCTCCACCGTCCACAAGAGCATCGTCAACCAGCAGTCCGCCTTCGAGGCGCGCCTGGAGGCCACGCAGGCCAAGGCCAAGGCCGAAGCCGTTGCGAAGAAGGCTGCCGCCGCGAAGAAGGCCGCGGCGAAGGCCAAGGCCGAGGCCGCCGCGAAGAAGCGTGCGAAGGCGCAGGCGGCGAGCCGTGCCGCCGACCGCAAGCCGGTCTACGCCAACAACCTGGACGGCTGGATCCGCGAGGCCATGTCCATCATGAAGAAGCACGACATCCCGGGTTCCTACGAGGGCATCAAGCGCAACATCCTGCGCGAGTCCAGCGGTAACCCGCGCGCCATCAACAACTGGGACATCAACGCCCAGAACGGCATCCCCTCGAAGGGCCTGCTGCAGGTCATCCAGCCGACCTTCGACGCGTACCACATCCCCGGCACCGCCCGGGACCTGTACGACCCGGTCGCCAACATCGTTGCCGCCTGCAACTATGCCGCCGACCGGTACGGCTCCATGGACAACGTGAACAGCGCCTACTGACGGACGCTGCGACATGCCGAAAGGGCGCACCCCACGGGGTGCGCCCTTCGGCGTCGTCTCAGGACCGCGTCACTTGCGCATGACCTCGGGCTCGTGGCGGCGCAGCAGGCGCACGACCACGAAGCCGCAGATGACCCCGAGGCCGAACAGCACGCCCATGTCGACGGCCCACTGGCCGGCGGTGTGCTCCCACAGCTGGTCGACGTTTGCCCGGTCCCACGGCATGGCCACATTGAGCTCGGCCGTGGTGCCCAGCGCCGCCACCGCCCAGCGCGACGGCATCAGCCAGGCGACCTGCTCGATACCGGGGCTGTCGTACACCTGGAAGAGCACGCCGGTGAAGACGACCTGGACGATCGCGAACATCACCAGCAGCGGCATGGTCTTCTCGGCGGTCTTCACCAGCGCGGAGATGATCAGACCGAACATCATGCAGGTGAAGCCGAGAGTGCTGATGACCATGGTCATCTCGATCACCGGCGTGTCCGCGAAGATGACGCCTTCGCGGGGCAGCCTGTCCCGGGCACCGAATCCGATGGCGCAGATGACCGCACCCTGGAGTGCGGTGATCACACCGAGGACGATGACCTTCGACATCAGATACGCGGAGCGCGACAGGCCGGTGGCGCGTTCCCGCTCGTAGATGACGCGTTCCTTGATCAGCTCTCGTACCGAGTTCGCGGCGCCGGAGAAGCACGCGCCGACCGCCAGGATGAGCAGGATCGTGCCGACGTCCTTGTTCGTGAACCGCACCCGCGCAGGACCGAGGCCGAGGCCGGAGTCGGCGGGGATCACCGTGCTGACGATGCCGAGCACCGCGGGCAGGATGAACATCAGGCCGATGAAGCCCTTGTCGGACGCGATGACCGAGGAGTAGCGGCGGATCAGCGTCCACAGCTGGGAACCCCAGCTCTGCGGCTTCGGGGGTCGCATCTGCTGCGGCGGGGGCATGTGCACCGACTGCGCGGCGACGGCGTCGATGTCCGCGGCGTACATCTGGTAGTGCTGTGAGCCCTTCCAGCGGCCCGCCCAGTCGTAGTCGCGGTAGTTCTCGAACGCCGAGAAGACATCGGCCCAGGTGCTGTAGCCGAAGAAGTTGAGCGCTTCCTCCGGCGGGCCGAAGTACGCCACCGAGCCGCCGGGCGCCATGACGAGGAGCTTGTCGCACAGCGCCAGCTCGGCCACCGAGTGGGTGACCACGAGGACGGTTCGCCCGTCGTCGGCGAGTCCGCGCAGCAGCTGCATGACGTCGCGGTCCATGCCCGGGTCGAGGCCGGAGGTCGGCTCGTCCAGGAAGATCAGCGACGGCTTGGTGAGCAGCTCCAGGGCGACGGAGACGCGCTTGCGCTGACCACCGGAGAGGGAGGTGACCTTCTTCTCCTTGTGGATGTCCAGCTTCAGCTCGCGCAGGACCTCGTCGATACGGGCCGCACGCTCGGCCGCGGTGGTGTCCGCGGGGAAACGGAGCTTGGCCGCGTACGTGAGCGCCTTCCGGACCGTCAGCTCCTTGTGCAGGATGTCGTCCTGCGGGACCAGGCCGATGCGCTGACGCAGCTCGGCGAACTGCTTGTAGAGGCTCCGGTTGTCGTACAGGACATCGCCCTGGTTGGCGGGCCGATAGCCGGTGAGCGCCTTGAGCAGGGTGGACTTGCCCGAGCCCGAGGGGCCGATGACACCGATGAGCGACTTCTCCGGCACGCCGAAGGAGACGTCCCGGAGGATCTGCTTGCCGCCGTCGACGGTCACGGTCAGATGGCGGGCGGAGAAGGAGATCTCGCCGGTGTCGACGAACTCCTCGAGCCGGTCGCCGACGAGCCTGAAGGTGGAGTGACCGACACCGACAATGTCGTTCGGACCGATGAGCACCGTGGACGACTTGGCTATCGGCTGACCGTTGACGAAGGTGCCGTTGTGGGATCCGAGGTCGCGGATCTCGAACCGTCCGTCGGGCGTCGCCACGAACTCGGCGTGGTGGCGCGAGACCTGGAGGTCGGAGACGACCAGCTCGTTCTCGAGCGCACGGCCGATGCGCATCACCCGGCCGAGGGCGAGCTGGTGGAACGTGGTCGGGCTGCGGTCCCCGTAGACGGGCGGTGCCCCCGCGGCACCGCCCGCGCCCTGCCCCTGCCCCTGCTTGTGCGGGGAGTGCTGCTGCGGGACCTGCGCCCGCGGCGCATCGTGGGGCTGCTGCGGGGCCGGGGCCTGAGGCCAGCCCTGCGGGGCGGCGGCCTGGGCCTGCTGCGCGGGAGCATGCTGAGGCGCGGCGCCCTGGGCGCTGAACGCGCCCGCTCCCGCGCCGGCCGCGGCGGAGAGATTCAGCCGGGGGCCGTCAGTGGCGTTGCCGAGATGCACGGCCGAGCCGGGGCCGATCTCCAGCTGGTGGATCCGCTGGCCCTGTACGTACGTGCCGTTGGTGCTCCCATGGTCCTCGATGACCCAACTGCGGCCACCCCAGCTGATGGTGGCATGGCGCCACGAGACCCTGGCGTCGTCGATCACCAGATCGCCCTGCGGATCGCGTCCGAGGGTGTATGACCTGGACGGATCGAGGGTCCAGGTCCTTCCGTTCAATTCCAGTACGAGTTCCGGCACTCCATGCCCCACTAGTTGTCCCCCGAGCTACCCCCATCGCAGGGAGTCTAGGGATGGTGAACATCGTGAGGAACTATTTCAGGCCCGGTCCCGTATCCGAAAGTCGGGCCTTGCCAAGACGCCTTGGGAGGTGGGCGTTGACGGCGGATAAACGCGCCCGGAGAGTGGTAAGCACCCATGAGTGCATACGGATCATGCGTGATGGGGGCAACTGGGTCGAACCCAGCAGGGATCGGGGGGGGTCCTCATGGGCTCGGGTGGCAGGCACGAGGGGACGGCGTGGGGCGAGGTGGCGCTGACCTCCGTCGCCGCGGTGAGCTGGTCCCTGGTCGGCATGGCGGCTGCGGCGGCGGCCGGACTCCATCTGCTGGGGGCGGACGCGGCAGGGGCGTTGGGGCCCATGACCGCGGCGGTGGTGGTGCTGGCGATCGGCGGATCGGTCACTCCGGCAGGCGATGTGTCCGCGTACGGGCTGGATGACGCAGAGATGGACACCGCCATCGACGTCATGTCGATGGGGGTCGGTCTGTTCGGGGCTCTGCTCCTTGCGTACTTCTTCCTGCGCTCGCTGCGGGGCGCGGGGGCGTACATCCCGGTGAGCGAACTCGCCGTGCGGGCTTCGGGAGTTGTGGCGCTGTTCGTCGCGATGACCGGCCTTCTGGCATGGGCAGGTCACGACGTCATCACAATCGACGGTGCGCGGTGGGGACTCGGCCGGGATCTGCCCGACATCGGGGACACGGGTCTCGGCGGTATCGACGGCCTCCTGCCCGACCGGCTGGGGGACCTGGCACGGACCCGTGCCGCGGTCGGCTTCGCCGTGGACACCGGACGGTCGCTCACAGGGGCGCTGGTGTGGGTGGTCGGTGTGCTGACGATCGCGTATCTCGCCTCGCCGCGTACGCCGTTGCCGCGCGGCGCCGGCTGGGAGGCGGTACGCAGCCGGGTGCGTCCGGCCGCGTCCGCCCTGGTGGCCGCGGCGCTCGCCGCCGTCTTCGCCGGTTACGCGGCGGCTGCGTACGCGGCGGCCGGCGACGACCACCCGCGGCGCATAGCGGGGGCGGCGCTGCTCGGCGCGCCCAACGGGGCGTGGCTCGGGCTTCCGCTCGGTCTGTTCGTCCCGTGGGAGGGCACCGCGACAGGTCCACTGGCGCAGGTGCTGCCGGATCCGGTGGACGAGCTGCTGAGGGGCCCTGGCGAGCGGCCGGTCACGATGGGCGCCCTGGCCGAGCTGGACGGGCGCGTGTGGCTGCTGACGGCCGGGGCGGCGGCACTGATGCTGTACGCGGGGGTGCTCACGGCGGCCCGGACCCCCGCGGAGCCGGACCGCCGAACGGGCGCGAGCGCTTTCGCCGTGCGGTGTGCGCTGCGGCTCGGGGCGGCGACGGCGCTCGCGTTCGCACTGCTGGTGCGGTTGACCGGCCTCTCGGCGGACGCGTCGCTGTCGGTGCTGGGCATCGACGCCTTCGACGCGGGCCTCGAGCTGCACGGCGACGTGGGCATGGCGTTGGCCCTGGGGGCGGCATGGGGCGCTGCGGCAGGGGCGGCGGGCGCGCTGCTGGTGTACGGGACACGGGGTGGTCCGCGGCCGGTGCGGAGCGTCCAGGAGGGGCCGGGCCCGTACCACCCGGCGGCGCCGTACCGGCCGCCGAACCCGGACACGAACCCCTATCTGCGACTTCCGCAGGACCTCCAGGACGCAACGACGCTGCCACCACCGCCTTCCGCGGCCCCGCCTCCGCGACGCGACGGCCGCGGCCCTCATCGGCCGGACGCCGAGTCCGGGTAGGGCGGCATTCAGCGGGCCCGGGCGATCGGAGGTCCGAAGGATGACATCCGCCCTGGCGGTGACGCTGGGCCCCCGTCCGTGACGCTCGGCCTCGCAGGTGTCCGGCCCGCGGGACAGGGCGTCTCATCCGGGACGGCGCCCGATACGGTGGTATCACCATGAGCGCATCGCAGCCCCTTCACAACGCCGACGTCCCCACCCTCCTCGTCAAGATCTTCGGGAAGGACCGTCCCGGGATCACCGCCGGGCTCTTCGACACCCTCGCCGCATGGTCCGTCGATGTGGTCGACATCGAGCAGGTCGTCTCGCGAGGCCGTCTCGTGCTGTGCGTGCTCGTCACCTCGCCGGCCGGCGACAAAGCCGCCGAGGGCGAGTTGCGGGCCACCGTGCACAGCTGGGCCGAGTCCCTCAAGCTTCAGGCCGAGATCATCTCCGGCCACGGCGACAACCGGCCCCGCGGCAGCGGACGTTCCCATGTCACGGTGCTCGGGCATCCGCTCACCGCCGAGTCCACAGCTGCCATAGCGGCGAGGATCGCGGGCGTGGGCGGCAATATCGACCGTATCTTCCGGCTCGCGAAGTATCCCGTCACCGCCGTGGAGTTCGCGGTGTCCGGTGTGGAGACCGAGCCGCTGCGCACCGCGCTGGCCACCGAGGCCCATGAGATCGGTGTCGATGTGGCCGTCGTGTCCGCGGGTCTGCACCGCCGGGCGCAGCGCCTGGTCGTCATGGATGTGGATTCGACGCTCATCCAGGACGAGGTCATCGAACTCTTCGCCGCGCACGCCGGATGCGAGGACAAGGTCGCCGAGGTCACTGCTGCCGCGATGCGTGGCGAACTGGACTTCGAGCAGTCGCTGCATGCGCGCGTGGCGCTGCTGGAGGGGCTGGACGCCTCGGTCGTGGACAAGGTGCGCAGCGAGGTGCGGCTCACCCCGGGTGCCCGCACCCTGATCCGTACCCTCAAGCGGCTCGGCTACCAAGTGGGCGTGGTGTCGGGCGGGTTCACCCAGGTCACCGATGACCTCAAGGAGCGGCTCGGACTCGACTTCGCCTCGGCGAACACGCTGGAGATCAAGGACGGCAAGCTCACCGGCCGGGTCATCGGCGAGGTCGTGGACCGCGCGGGCAAGGCGCGGCTGATGCGCCGGTTCGCCGCCGAGGCCGGGGTTCCGCTCGCGCAGACGGTCGCGATCGGCGACGGCGCGAACGATCTGGACATGCTGAACGCGGCCGGTCTCGGGGTGGCCTTCAACGCCAAGCCCGTCGTCCGCCGCGCCGCTCACACCGCGGTCAATGTGCCGTTCCTGGACACGGTGCTGTACCTGCTGGGCATCACCCGTGAAGAGGTCGAAGCCGCCGACGGGGACGGCGAGGAGCACTGACGAGCCCGGCCTGGCGAGGTCCCGGCGCGGCGCGCCGGGGCCTCGGTCCTCTCCGGTCCGGTTCCGCCGGGGGCCGGTCCCTCGAAGGCCGGTCCGCGGGAATCCGGTCAGTCGTGCGGCGTCCAGTAGTCGAGCAGCCTGCCCACGCCGTGCTCGACCGACTTCCATGACCCCTCGAACGACAGGACGGCGAACGCCGAGGCCGGGAAGCCGTCCCTGGTCATCCGGGCCAGCGCGTCGCCCTCGGCCCTGCCCGCGAGCGCGTCGGCGAGGGCGTGCATGCCGGGGTTGTGGCCGATCACCAGGAGGTCGTTCACCTCGTCGGAGACCTCGTTGAGCAGCGCGATCAGGTCGCCGAGCGAAGCCTCGTACAGGCGCTCCTCGTACACCGTCCTCGGGCGGTGGGGCAGCTCGTGCACCGCGAGCTTCCAGGTCTCACGGGTTCTGCTCGCGGTCGAGCAGAGAGCCAGGTCGAAGGCGATTCCGGTCTCGGCGAGCCGGCGTCCGGCCACCGGGGCGTCCATGCGCCCGCGCTCGGCGAGCGGGCGCTCATGATCGGCCACCTGGGGCCAGTCCGCCTTCGCATGCCTGAGGAGAACGATCCTGCGGGACTCGGGAGGTCCGGGGGATGTCCCCCCGGAAGACACAGCGGCGCTCATGAACCCCAGCTTCGCATGAATTGAGCCAACAGGCGCAGGGGGTTGACGCGCTCCCCCGTCACGGGTGAATGCCGCGGAGCCCTCATCGGCTCACCCGGCGAGGGCCTGCTGGACACGCTGGATGAACGCGCCGACGGCTGGTTCACCGGGGGCGGCGTGGGCGTCGCCCGGGCCGGCTATCAGCATCAGGAGCGCGCAGAAGGCGAGCACGGGGAGCGCGAGCGCCCACCAGGGCAGCCGGACCCCGACGCCCGATGCCTTGGCGCGGGACGGCGTGTGCATGTGGGCCGACATGGCCGCCTCCGTAGGTCTGCGGTCGAGTACCTCAAACGTACGGATCATGGGAGGCCCGGCCCATCCGGTGAGCCACCCACTTCACCCTGACCCTGACCCCCTAGGGGATGGGGGTGCAGGCCCCAGGTGAGGGTGGTGCCGGCCCCACCCTCACGGTGTCACGGTGACGCGACGGAGGCGATGATCCCGATGATCACGCCGATCAGCAGCATCGCGCCGAGCACCGTGAGGAGCTTCTTCTGGCCGTTCGGGGGGTTCGGGTCGAGCACAGGCATGGGACCAGTCTCGCATCTCAGAATTCGTCCTCGACCGTCCGGTCCCGCCCTGCCAGGATCCCCACCGCGATCTGGGGCACGATCAGAGCCGCCATCAGGCCGATCGGCAGCTCCCAGCCGCCGCTGTGCTGGTAGAGCACACCCACCAGCAGCGGGCCCGGGATGGCGATCAGATAGCCGGTGGACTGGGCGAACGCCGACAGCCGTGCAACTCCGGCGCCTGAGCGCGAACGCATGCCGATCATGGTGAGAGCGAGCGGGAACGCACAGTTCGAGACGCCCAGCAGCAGTGCCCAGGCCCAGGCGCCGGCCGCCGGGGCGAGCAGCAGGCCCAGGTAGCCGGTCAGCCCGGACAGGCCGAGGGCCACGACGATCGGGCCCTGGTTGCGCATGCGGGTGGCCAGCCGGGGGATGACGAAGGCGAGCGGTACGCCCATCACCATGGTCACGGCGAGCAGCACCCCGGCGGTGCCCGCCGAGACGCCCGCGTCGCGGAAGATCTGCGGCATCCAGCCCATCGTGATGTACGCGCCGGTCGCCTGGAGCCCGAAGAAGCAGGCAAGCGCCCAGGCGGTCGGGCTGCGCCTGATGCGGGGTGCGGACGCGGATGCGGATGCGTCCGCCGTGCTCCGGCCGGCGACTCCCCGGTCCTGCTCCCGGCCCTGCTCCCGGTTCCGCACCAGGCCGACCCACGGCAGTACGGCCAGCGCCGCGAGCCCCGCCCACACCGCGAGCCCGACGCGCCAACTGCCGCCCAGCGCCTCTGTCATGGGCACGGTCGCGGCAGCCGCGACCGAGGTGCCGAGCGCCAGGGCCATGGAGTAGAGCCCGGTCATCGCGCCGAGCCGGTCGGGAAAGTACCGCTTGACGATCACCGGCATCAGCACGTTGCTCACGGCGATGCCCATCAGGGCGAGTGCGCTCGCGGCGAGGAAGGACGCGGTACCGCCGGTGAAGGGACGCACGGCAAGCCCGGTGGCGATCGCCGCCATACCTGCGCAGACGACCGCTGCGGGCCCGAAGCGGCGGGCGAGCCTCGGCGCCGCGATCCCGAAGACCGCGAAGCAGAGCGGCGGCACGGACGTGAGCAGACCGGCCACGCTGCCGCTCATGTGCAGGCCCGCCCGCGCCTCCTCGAGCAGCGCGCCGAGGCTGGTGATGGCGGGGCGCAGATTGAGCGCGGCGAGGACGATGCCGGTGACGACGAGCCGAGTGATCCACATCGAGGGCCACGGAGCGGCAGAATCCACAGCAGGGGCCGTGGCGGCGGTGCCCCGGGTCCGGTTGTCGTCCAGGGTCTGGGTCTCGTCGGCCATGGAACCATCATAGAATCATGGGATGATTGGTTGTCCAATCCCGTACGGACTCCGGCTCCGACGCACGGACGGCCTTCACGACAAGGAGCACCATGGCGCTGTCCACACCCCGGCGTTCCGCGCTCTCCGACCAGGTGATCGCGCAGCTGCGCAACCAGATCACCTCGGGCGAGTGGCCGGTGGGTTCACGGATCCCCACCGAACCCGAGCTCGTCGAGCAGCTCGGCGTCGCCCGCAACACCGTCCGTGAGGCGGTGCGCGCTCTCGCCCACAACGGGCTGCTGGACATCCGGCAAGGGTCGGGCACGTACGTCGTGGCCACCAGCGAGCTGGCCGGTGTCATGCACCGCCGGTTCGCCGACGCCGATCCGCGCCACATCGCCGAGCTGCGCTCCACGCTCGAGTCGTCCGCCGCGCGGCTGGCCGCGGAGCGCCGCACGGCACGGGACCTCACACAGCTCGACACGCTGCTCGCCCGCCGCGAGGAGGCCTGGGAGTCGGGCGACGCCGAGCGGTTCGTCGCGGCCGACGCCACCTTCCATCTGGCCGTGGTCGCCGCCTCGCACAACGACGTACTGACCGAGCTGTACGCGGACCTCGGAGATCTGCTGCGCGACTGGCTGCGCGACGACGTCGGCGAGGAGCTGCGCCCGGAGCACCATATGGACCATGCGCGGATGGTGGAGGCGATCCGCGCCGGCGACGGTGACGCGGCGGCCGCGGAGGCAGCAGGCTATCCGTTCATGTGCCTGCGCCGTCCGGCCGGGGCTGGTGGCTGATCCAGACCGCGCCGATCTCCTTCCAGCACCGTTCGGTGAGCTCCGCATAGCCGGCCGGCCTGACCGCCACCGGGGTGGTGTCCGCGTCGACGTCCCACCAGCGGGCGCATTCGACGTGCAGTCGGACGAAGTCGGTGTCGGGATAGGGATTGTGGCAGTAGGCGATGACACTCGAGCCGTCGACGACGGTGCGGCAGTTGGCCTGGTACGTGGGCGGCTGATCGCGTTGCGGGGCCTGCGGGCGCGGCTGGGAAACGGCCGGTGTCGCCCAGAGCAGGAGCGTCGCTGTGGCGAGGACGGAGGTTGAACGCCGGTTCGTACGCACAAGCAGGACCTCCTCGGCCGAACGGCGGCCGAGAGGCCGCGGCTGCACCACAAGGAAGAGTTGCTCCTCCAGCGTCGCTTCTCCCGGGGCGCGCCGCCCGCCCATTCGCCCGAACGGGCGACGCCCCGCCCCCCGCGGTCACGGGGAACGGGGCGTTGCTTTCGTACGGATGTGCTGGTCAGGCGCCCATGATGTGCACGCCGCCGTCGACGTGGACGATCTCGCCGGTCGTCTTCGGGAAGAAGTCCGACAGCAGGGCGACGACACCGCGGCCGGCCGGCTCCGGGTCGGACATGTCCCACTGCAGCGGGGAGCGCTCGTCCCACACCCGCGCGAGCTCGGAGAAGCCCGGGATGGACTTGGCGGCCATCGAGCCGATCGGGCCGGCCGAGATCAGGTTGCAGCGGACGTTCTGCTTGCCGAGGTCACGGGCCAGGTAGCGGCTGGTGGCCTCCAGCGCTGCCTTCGCCGGACCCATCCAGTCGTACTGCGGCCAGGCGAACTGCGCGTCGAAGGTCAGACCGACCACCGAGCCGCCCTCCTGCATCAGCGGCAGGCAGGCCGTCGTCAGCGACTTCAGCGAGAACGCCGAGACGTGCATGGCCGTGGACACCGACTCGAAGGGGGTGTTCAGGAAATTGCCGCCGAGCGCGTCCTGCGGGGCGAAGCCGATCGAGTGGACGACGCCGTCGAGCCCGCCGAGCTCCTCGCGCACCACGTCCTCGACGCGGGCCAGGTGCTCGTTGTTGGTGACGTCCAGCTCGATGACCTTGGCAGGCTTGGGAAGCTTCCTGGCGATGCGCTCGGTAAGGGTGGGCCGCGGGAAGGCGGTCAGGATGACCTCAGCGCCCTGCTCCTGGGCCACCTTGGCGGTGTGGAAGGCGATGGACGACTCCATCAGCACACCGGTGATCAGGACGCGCTTGCCCTCGAGGATTCCGCTCATGGTGATCAGTGACCCATGCCCAATCCGCCGTCAACGGGGATGACGGCTCCAGTGATGTACGAGGCGTCGTCGGAGGCGAGGAAGCGCACGGTGGCGGCGATCTCCTCCGGCTGCGCGTAACGGCCGAGCGGCACCTGGGAGACGATGCCCTCGCGCTGCTCGTCGGTGAGCGCCTTGGTCATGTCGGTGTCGACGAAGCCGGGCGCGACGACGTTGAAGGTGATGTTCCGCGATCCGAGTTCGCGGGCGAGGGAGCGGGCGAAGCCGACCAGGCCGGCCTTGGAGGCAGCGTAGTTGGCCTGTCCCGCGGAGCCGAGCAGACCGACCACGGAGGAGATGAGCACGACGCGGCCCTTCTTGGCGCGCAGCATGCCGCGGTTGGCGCGCTTGACGACCCGGAAGGTGCCGGTCAGGTTGGTGTCGAGGACGGAGGTGAAATCGTCCTCGGACATACGCATCAGGAGCTGGTCCTTGGTGACGCCGGCGTTGGCCACCAGCACCTCCACGTTCCCGTGCTTCTCCTCGATCTCCTTGTATGCCTGCTCCACCTGCTCGGCGTCGGTGATGTCGCAGCGAACGGCGAGAACGCCCGCTTCGGTGAGCCCGGCCGGCGGCTCGCCGGAGCGGTAGGTGATCGCGACCTTGTCGCCGCCTGCGGCGAATGCGTGGGCGATGGCGAGGCCGATGCCCCGGTTTCCTCCGGTGACGAGAACCGAGCGGCTCAACGGATCACCCTTTCGTCAGTGGTCAGGTATGCCGAAAACCTATCGGTCCGGTCCGCCTCACGAGGAATCGGGCCCTGACAGCGCCTTTGGCCAGACCCTGTGGGGTCCCTACAGAAAGCCGCCCGCGGAGGTGGCCGCAGCAAGTCGCGCAGGGAAGTCGCTGGGCAATGGGACCTCAGGGGCGACATGATCAGGGCGACCCGTCTCGACGACAGGAGACATCCGTGCCTCATTCCATCGACGAAGCGTTCACGGCACTGCCGTTGCGCGCGCTCGCCGACGCGGCGCTCGCCCGGGCGCGTGCGCTCGGCGCCGAGCATGCCGACTTCCGCCTCGAGCGTGTACGCAGCGCCGCCTGGCGGCTGCGCGACGCCAAGCCCTCCGGCTCCTCGGACACCACGGACCTCGGGTACGCGGTGCGTGTGGTGCACGGCGGTGCCTGGGGTTTCGCCTCCGGGGTCGATCTGACCATGGACGCGGCCGCCCGGGTCGCGAGCCAGGCGGTGGCGATGGCCAAGCTCTCCGCGCAGGTGATCGCGGCGGCGGGCTCGGACGAGAGGGTGGAGCTCGCGGACGAACCGGTGCACGAGGAGCGGACGTGGATCTCCTCGTACGAGATCGACCCGTTCACGGTCGCCGACGCGGAGAAGACGGCGCTGCTCGCGGACTGGAGCAACCGGCTGCTGCGTGCGGACGGGGTGGCGCATGTGGACGCCTCGCTGCTCACGGTCCACGAGAACAAGTTCTACGCGGATACGGCGGGTACCGTCACCACCCAGCAGCGGGTGCGGCTGCATCCCCAGCTCACCGCGGTCGCCGTCGACGAGACGACGGGCGAGTTCGACTCGATGCGCACCATCGCACCGCCGGTGGGCCGCGGCTGGGAGTACCTGACCGGTACCGGCTGGGACTGGGACACGGAGCTGGAGCAGATCCCGGCGCTGCTCGCGGAGAAGATGCGTGCGCCGAGCGTGCAGGCCGGACGCTACGACCTGGTGATCGACCCGTCGAACCTGTGGCTCACCATCCATGAGTCGATCGGTCACGCCACCGAGCTCGACCGGGCGCTGGGCTACGAGGCGGCGTACGCGGGCACCTCGTTCGCCACCTTCGACCAGCTCGGGAAGCTGGCGTACGGCTCGTCGGTGATGAACGTGAGCGGCGACCGCACCGCCGAGCACGGGCTCGCCACGATCGGGTACGACGACGAGGGCGTCGAGGCGCAGAGCTGGGACCTTGTGAAGGACGGCACGCTGGTCGGCTATCAGCTGGACCGGCGGATCGCGAAGCTGACGGGGCTCGGCCGCTCCAACGGCTGCGCCTTCGCGGACTCCCCCGCCCATGTGCCGGTGCAGCGGATGGCGAACGTGTCGCTGCAGCCGGATCCGGGCGGGCTGTCGACCGAGGACCTGATCGGCGGGGTCGAGCGCGGGATCTACGTGGTCGGCGACCGGTCGTGGTCGATCGACATGCAGCGCTACAACTTCCAGTTCACCGGTCAGCGTTTCTTCCGGATCGAGAACGGCCGGCTGGCCGGGCAGCTGCGGGATGTCGCGTACCAGGCGACCACCACGGACTTCTGGGGCTCGATGGAGAAGGTCGGCGGCCCGCAGACATACGTCCTGGGCGGAGCCTTCAACTGCGGCAAGGCCCAGCCGGGCCAGGTCGCCGCGGTCTCCCACGGCTGCCCCTCCGCCCTCTTCCGGGGCGTCAACATCTTGAACACCACGCAGGAGGCCGGACGTTGATGTCGACGAGCCGTATCACCCCGCCGCACGAGATCGTCGAGCGGGCCCTGGAGCTGTCCACCGCCGACGGGTGCGTCGTCATCGCCGATGAGCACTCTTCCGCCAACCTGCGCTGGGCCGGCAATGCGCTGACCACCAACGGCGTCACCCGCGGGCGCACGCTCACCGTGATCGCCACCGTCGACGGGGCCGAGGGCACGGCCTCCGGTGTCGTGTCCCGCTCTGCGGTGACCGCCGAGGATCTCGAACCGCTGGTGCGCGCCGCGGAGGCCGCCGCCCGCGCTGCCGGGCCCGCCGAGGACGCACAGCCGCTGGTGGAGGGCGTTGCGGCGTCCCCCGACTTCACGGACGCGCCCGCCGAGACCTCGTCCGCCGTGTTCACCGACTTCGCGCCGGCGCTCGGCGAGTCCTTCGCGCGCGCCCGGCTCGGCGGGCGTGAGCTGTACGGCTTCGCCAACCACGAGCTGACCTCGACGTATCTCGGTACGTCGACGGGGCTTCGGCTGCGGCACGACCAGCCCAACGGCACCCTCGAGCTGAACGCCAAGTCCCCGGACCGCACCCGCTCGGCCTGGGCGGGCCGCTCGACGCGTGACTTCAAGGACGTCGACCCGGCGCTGCTGGACGAGGAGCTGGCACAGCGCCTCGGCTGGGCCGAGCGCCGCGTCGAGCTGCCGGCCGGCCGGTACGAGACGCTGCTGCCGCCGACCGCCGTGGCCGATCTGCTGATCTACCAGCTGTGGTCGTCGACGGCCCGGGACGCCGCCGAGGGCCGTACGGTCTTCTCCAAGCCCGGCGGCGGCACCCGCGTGGGCGAGACGCTGTCCTCGCTGCCGCTGACCCTGCGCAGCAATCCGCACGAGCCGGGTCTGGAGTCCGCCCCGTTCGTGATCGCCCACGCCTCCGGCGACGACGCCTCGGTCTTCGACAACGGGCTGCCGGTGGCGGCGACCGACTGGGTGCGCGACGGAAAGCTCGAGCACCTGGTGACCACCCGGCACACGGCAGCCCTCACCGGGCTTCCGATCGCGCCCGGCGCCGGGAATCTGGTGCTGGAGGGCGGCGGCGAGCGTTCCCTGGACGAGATGGTCGCCGCGACGTCCCGAGGGCTGCTGCTGACCTGTCTCTGGTACATCCGTGAGGTCGACCCGGCGACCTTGCTGCTGACCGGGCTGACCAGGGACGGCGTGTATCTGGTGGAGAACGGCGAGGTCGTCGGGGAGGTCAACAACTTCCGCTTCAACGAGTCACCGGTCGACCTGCTCTCCCGGGCCGCCGAGGCCGGACGCAGCGAGAAGACGCTGCCGCGGGAATGGGGCGACTGGTTCACGCGGGCCGCGATGCCCGCGCTGCGCATCCCCGATTTCAATATGAGCTCGGTCAGCCAGGGCGTATAACCTCGGGGGAGTCTGCGCAACGGCAGACCTCTGGCAGATCACCGAAGGAGACGCGAGACCCGTGACGGACATCGTCGACGAGCTGAAGTGGCGTGGGCTGTTCGCCCAGTCCACTGACGAGGACGCATTGCGCAAGGCTCTCGCGGACGGTCCCGTCACGTTCTATTGCGGCTTCGACCCGACCGCGCCCAGCCTGCATGTCGGGCATCTGGTGCAGGTGCTCACCGTCCGCCGGCTCCAGCAGGCCGGGCACCGGCCGCTGGCGCTGGTGGGCGGGGCGACGGGGCAGATCGGTGACCCGCGCCCGACCGCGGAGCGCACGCTGAACGATCCGGAGACGATCGCGCACTGGGTGGCGCGGCTGCGTTCCCAGATCGAGCCGTTCCTGTCCTTCGAGGGCGAGAACGCCGCGGTCATGGTCAACAACCTGGACTGGACCGCGGGCATGTCGGCGATCGAGTTCCTGCGGGACATCGGCAAGCACTTCCGGGTCAACAAGATGCTGACCAAGGACTCCGTGGCCCGCCGGCTGGAGTCCGAGCAGGGCATCAGCTACACCGAGTTCAGCTACCAGCTGCTGCAGGGCATGGACTTCCTGGAGCTGTACCGCCGGTACGACTGTGTGCTGCAGCAGGGCGGCAGCGACCAGTGGGGCAACCTGACCGCGGGTCTGGACCTGATCCACCGTCTGGAGCCGCACGCGGTCGTGCATGCTCTGGCGACCCCGCTGATGACCAAGGCCGACGGCACCAAGTTCGGCAAGACCGAGGGCGGCGCCGTCTGGCTGGACCCGGAGATGACCACGCCGTACGCGTTCTACCAGTTCTGGCTGAACGTGGACGACCGGGACATCTCGACGTACATGCGCATCCTCAGCTTCAAGAGCCGTGAGGAGCTCGAGGAGCTGGAGAAGATCACGTCCGAGCGGCCGCAGGCGCGTGCCGCGCAGCGGGCGCTGGCCGAGGAGCTGACGGCGCTGGTGCACGGCGCCGACCAGTGTGCCGCGGTCATGAACGCGTCGAAGGCACTGTTCGGGCAGGGTGAGCTGGGCGACCTGGACGAGCCGACGCTGCGGGCGGCGCTCTCCGAGCTGCCGCGCGCGGAGGTCACCGAGCTGCTGCCGGTCGTCGATCTGTTCGCCGAGACCGGCCTCGCGCCGAGCAAGTCGGCGGCCCGTCGCACGGTGAAGGAGGGCGGCGCATACGTGAACAACGCGAAGGTGACCGCCGAGGACGCCGTGGTGGAGCGCAGTGAGCTGCTGCACGGGCGGTGGCTGGTGCTGCGCCGGGGCAAGAAGAACCTGGCGGCGGTCGAGGTCACGAACGGCTGATCGCTGCCGAGGGACATGGCGCGGCGGCGGCCGGGTGGGTGCGGTACCCGCCCG
>NZ_JBEXSW010000075.1:0-27050 GCF_040613775.1 Streptomyces sp. NPDC006208
GTGTGCAGCGCGGGCACGGCCCGGCGCATGCAGCCGCTCGGCTTGTCCGCAGGTCGGACATGGACGCCAGAGCTCAGCGTCCGGCGCGGTGCAGGACTCGGCCGGTGCTGACGCCCGTGACGAGGCCTATCTGGACTCGCCAGGATGGGCTGCCGTAGTCACCGAGGCAGCTCGGTTGGCCCAGGTGCTGGTGTCCAACGATCACGCGGCTTTGAGCAAGCTGCATGACGCTGGCCATCGCTGGCCGCTCGGCACCGCGCTGCCGACGTCTGAGACTGAAGTTCAGGGCGTCGATTCATAACCGCAACCAGATGACGAGGGCTGCTGCGGTGGCTGTGCCGAGGTAGACGTAGCCGCGCTTGTCATACCTGGTGGCCACGGCCCTGTCGCAGGTAATCGCGGATGGGTCCGTTGCTGTAGGCCTTGTCCGCCGCGACGCTGTCGGACTTCTTGCGTTAGGTGGTGTCGTAGGGCTGCCATGGCACTGTCTGCCGGCTGGCTTCGTACACGAGAAGGGTCAGCACTTCGATACCAGTTCGGGAGGCACTGAGGTGTCGGGCCGGAGCGAGATGTTCGCGAGTTCCGACAGCGCCAGGCCTTCCCACAGGGCCGAGTGTGGCCGTCGCCCCGCTCCTCCAAGTCGTTCGCCTTCGCTGCGATCGGGGCCGCCCTGCACCTGGACCAGCGACTGGGGGAGGCGGCCGTCCACGAGGGTGCCTCCCGTCGTCGTGAACATGTCCCTCGAAACGGGCACGGCTGCCTAATCCTGAGCTTGTTCCTTATGGTCTGACCTCGCAGCGCCGGGACAGGCTTGACCTCAAGTTAGGTTCAGGTTGGAGGCTTCTTCGTATGCCGCTGGCCGTAGGGCAGCGCAGCACTTCACACGTTGGAGGAAGTCTCATGTCGAGCAGTGCCGTTCCAAACTCGGGCCCCGCTGTGCCCGCCGCACCCTCGGTCCGCCGTTCCGGCCTCACCTGGTGGAAGGTGCTAGTCACCAGCGCGGTCGGCGTGGCCGTAGTCAATCTGACCGTTCTTGCCCTCGCCAAGCTGGCCGGTGCCTCGCTCATCGTCGTCGACGGCAGCGAAGAGCACCCCGTCACGGTCGGGGGCGTCATTGGCGCCTCCGTCGTCCCGCTGGTCGTCGGGACGGGCGCTGCCCTCTTGATGGCCCTGTGGAAGCCGGTCTTCCTGCAGATCGCGCAATACGTGGGCGGTGGGCTGGCACTGTTGTCGGTTGCTGGCCCGCTGTCGTCCGGCGCCGACGGCGGCACCGTCGCAGCCCTGTCCCTCATGCACATCACCCTCGGCGTGGCGGTCGTCACCACCCTGAAGCTCCACCGCCGTCACCATTGAGCTTGTCTTTATTGGTCTGAGCGCGAACGATGCCCCGAACGTGATCACCCGTACGGGGATTCCTGGGACGTGAACACGGCCTTCGCCTGATTTTGTGCTCCGATCAAAGAGGGCACCTGACCAGTGCGAAGGCCGTGGGGGAATGAGTCTGCTGCATCACGATGACCGGCGGGATGCGTTCGCCTTCTACGAATGTCTGGCCAGGCGGCGCGATGGCCTGTTCGACGTCGCGGACGCGTTGTTGTGCGCGGACGGGCCGGTGACCACGCCCGTGGATCTGACGCTGGTGGCTGAGCACCGTCGCGGGAATGGCGCCCTGTATGCGGCCTTGAACGAAGGCCGTATCAACGCAGACCGGCTGCGGCGGACGCTGGCCGCGCTGCCGCAGCCGCGGGCCGCTGATCACCGGCTCGTCTTGGCCGCGGATGTGAGCAACTGGCTGCGGCCGGACGCCGAGTGCAGCCCGGAGCGGTTTGCCTTCCATCACCGCGCCCTGCGGTCAACAGTCTTTGTGGGTGAACCAGTTGTGTTTGCGGGCCACGTCCCGTAGGTGAGAAGCATCGGTGTGCAGCGCCGAGCGTTCGGCCGCTCCGACAGCAGCCCCAACCCACTCCAATGGGTAGTCGAACGGGGCGTCGAGGATGGCGGCAACGGCGTCGGGGACGTGGTTGAGGACGTCGCTGCCTACGGCGACTGGACGATGCCCGAAAGGTCTTACGGTGTAGGGGCCGAGGCCTTCAGCCCATCGAGCAGGCGCATCGAGGGTGCTTGTGACATCCGCTCGCTCAGGGCAAGCAGGGCGGGCCAGGCAGCGCTGCCGTAGCGGGCCATGTCGATCAGCGTCGCGTCGTCCAAGGCGGCAAGCCGGTGGCTGCGGATGTGCTCGTCCCATCAACCGCTAGGCCGCCACTACATGACTACTCTCGACATCGCTGTGATCTTGACGGTCCTTGCGGCTGAGGTCACGACTGTCTGTCTGGCCCTTCGCAAGGCAGGCTTTACCGAAATCATCGCCGCGGCCCGCCGCCAGCGCGCCCGGGAGCGCCTGGACCGCGAGCGCCGCAGGCGCCTGCGCACTGCGTTGAAGCCCATTCCGGATGGGTCCTGTTTTCGTGAAGAGGCCGCCGACGGCAGTACCTTCGAGGGGCCGCCTCCCGAAGGCCACCCCTGACCACTCTGCAGCCAGCTACACTCCAGCCGCCCAGCGAAACCGGCAGGTCACACAGCAAACTCCTGCAGCCCGCCGCTCCTTGTGGGGGTGACGGGCCCTTCGGATTCCGGCATCACTGCTTGGCGGGCGGCTCCTCGGCCTCCTCGTCGTCCGGCTCCTGGTGTTCCTCCACCAACTGCTCGATCTCCCGGGGGACCTCGTACAGCGCCTCCAGGACCAGACCCCACGCCCGGTCCCGCAGCTCCTCCGGTACCTCGTCTTCGATCTTCTCCGCGAGCCTGCCGATCTCGTCCCGGGCGTCATCCTCTGTGCCCGTGGTCGGCGCGGTCATCGCCTCCCACAGGAACCGGCCCACCCCGGCCGCCACCCGGCCTATGCCGCCGAGCACCGAACCCACATCCATCTGCGCTTCCTCCCCTGGTGGTTGGTGTCCTGCCGCAGCGAGGCCCGCCTCAGTGTGCGGGGCGGCCACGGAGCCGTTTCAGGTGGTGGTGGCCCAGGCCCGCAGCAGGGCAGCCGGCACCGCACCTTCACCAGCCCGTGGCCCGTCACGAGCAGCCCGGCCAACAGCGTCCCGCCGACCTTGCGCAGCCACAGCTCGATCCCGTCCGCCATCGCCTCGCCCCTCCCGGGCGACCACCGCTGTGTGCCGGAGTGTGATCCTACGAGCCACGCCGCCCGGCAGCCTGCACACGGCAAAGGGCCCGGCGGCGCAGGTGTGCCCGGCCTGCCGCCGCCGGCCCCGTCATGCCTGGGCAGGCGTCAGCTCTTGGCGTCGTCACCGCAGGCCTCGACGGCTCGCACCTTGGGCTCGCCCACCACCTTGGCCTCGCCCACCACAACTCCCGTCCACGCTCCTCCCAGGGAGTCAGGCCGGCGATTCTCCTGGGTCAGCTTGCCGTCCATCCTGGTCCAGGGCAGTCCGTTGCGGTCCACGAAGTTCAGGCCTCGCAGCTGGAGATACGTGCCGCCGGGCAGGTCGTTGTACAAGTCCGGGCTGGCGTGGTCGGGGCGCAGGGGGCCCGACCCTCCTGACTGATCAGCAGTCTCGCCCTCCTTGTACTGGAGGGATTTGCCGTCGATGACCGATTCCGTGCACGGCGGCAGGTTGGGCAGCAAGACGAAGAACACGACGTCCTTGTCGGTGGGCAGGCGCCCGTCTTCGTACTCTTTGAGTTCCCCGGCCGTGAAGTGGATCCGCACGTGGTCCACGGGGTCCGGGGACCGGTTCATCACGTGGATCTGGGTATCGTCCGCCAGTCTCCCGGTGATCCAGTACGAGACACGCGATGCGTGCGCGCGCAGTCTGTCCTCGTTCTGCTCTTTGGACTGCTCCAACTGGTCCGCCGCCACCAGGGCGCTCCAGATCATGCCGACTCCTGTCGCCACCAGGCCGCCGAGGGCCGCCACAATCGTGACGACCGCGCCCACCGCGAGGAGGTTCAACCGCCCGAACCTCGCGCCGGCATCCGGCTCTTCGGCTCGCTCCCGCGCCCGCACCCGCTCCGGTCCCGGTCGCAGCCTCGCCAGCCGGAGTCTTGTCCGTCTCGCGGTCCCGCTCTGTGACACGCATGCCTCCTCGCACCGTTGCACAAGGGGACGCATCACGCGCGCGAACGGCTCCCACGCTGCCCGGCCTCCGCACACGATCCGCGAGCGTCAGCCTCTTGACGCCCGTCACCGTGCGGCGGAATCGCCGACACCGCGCTCGGCTGGACCGAGCCCGCCCCCGGTGTCGTCTTTGCGCTGACGGAACCGCTGCTGGCGAACAAGAAAACCCTCCGCTGCTGCGCCCGCTGCTCGAGCGCGCCGCCGCCGAGTCACCCCGCGAGCCGTATTTCGTCCCTACCCTCCACATGGGTTGTCGAGCCCTTCGTATGGTTCAACTCCCAGGGGTACCGGGTGAGGCCCCCAGAAACCGCCGCGCGCTGTTCGGAGCACCCGCTTCAGGGTGTGACACCTGGTCTGAGGACGGGAGGCGGTGCAGTGCAGTGGCGGTTGAAGGGCCCGGTGTCGCCTGAGGTGAACCCGGCCGCCGAACGGTCCCGGGGCCTGCGCCGGCCCGGCTGGCGAACGCGCGGGCCTTGCATGGCCGGTGTTGCTGTTCCGGTCGTCGGCAGCGCGGGTCCTTGCCTTCCCCGCAGCCGGGTACCGCGGGGTGTCGGGCTACTGCGAGTTGTATGCCTTGATGCTCACGGCCGGACCGCGCGAGTTGCGCGATACCGCGTCGGCGGCCGCACCGGTCACCTTCACCACGGCCGTGCCGCTGGGCGGGACCCTCGTCAGGCCGCCGATCGGCGTGACGTCGACGGCCTGCTGCGTGTCCCCCTCGGCCGGCTGATCCCACACGACGTAGGCAACCCGCACCCAGACCGGGTAGGGATCCTCGTTGGTGAGGCGGACCTTGGAGAAGCGCTCGAACCGGGAAATCTCGCGGCCCTGGCCGTCCAGTGCCTGCGTCGTCACGTCGTGCTCCCCGGCCTCCATCTGCGCGGGCACCACAAGGTTCACCGTCACATCGACATCCGCCACGTCATGCGCACCGGGACCGGAGAACCGAAGGATGTCGTAGCCCGTCCCGTAGGGGATCACCAGCTTGCCCCGTTCGCTCCCGTACACGGTGCTCACCTTCACCTCAGGCAGCAGTTCATGGTTTTTGTCGAGTGCCGTGAAGGACAGCAGAGGGACCACCGAGCGGACGTGATCGTTCGTGATCTGCAAAATCTGGTTGATCGTTTCGTCCTCGCCGGAGTCCCCGATGTACTCGAAGTGCAACTGCTTCGACAGACCGGGGACGTCCTCCCCGACGCCACGGTCGGGCCGCACACCGGCTGCCTTTCCGCACCCGGACAGGAGCATCCCGCCCACAGCCATCGCCAGGCATGCACCGACCAGTCTTCGCCGTCCCACCCTCACAGCCCCTCCCCAGGGTCATCATTCCGCCGGACCCTACGCGATCCCCCTGCTCGCCCATCCGGCACCCCGTCCCGGACATCTCGTGCTCCCGCCTGCCGCTTGGGCAGCAGGTTTTCCGCTCGAAGCGGTGCGTTCCCGAGCGGTGAGTCCGCAGGATGCGGCCGTGTCCCTCCAGACGGCAGAGTCCCCGTTTCGCGGTGGTGCGAGGCCACGCAGCGGCCTCTTGACCTTTACGGGTCTTTTCGTGTGCGCGGCGGTGAGCGGCCCTACCGTGGTGGCAATCGGGCCCGGCAGGTTGCACGGCTCAACGGACCGGTGAGGTCAAAGGGGTTGGGGATGCGCTTGCGGACCGGTAGCGGCGGCGCGAGCGGCGAGAGCCGCCGGAAGAACGGATCAGCCTGGCCGCACCCAGGGGCAGCACAGCCCTCGGCCGACAGCACCCCGACTACTGCCACCACGGGCGGGACACCGTCGCAGAGCGCAGGCCATGCCGGTTCCTGGCCCGGCCCGCAGCCGGGCCGTCCTGATCAGCGCGCCGATGCCCGCCGCCGCAGCCGCAGCAGCGCAACTGGCTGCCCTGTTGCGCGACCCAGCCGTCTGGGGCCTGCCCGCCAGGAATGTCAACGTGCTCGGCACGGAAGCCTCCGCAGAACAGATCCTGGCCGCCGTACGCCACGTGGCCGAGCAGGCCACCGACACCCTGCTGGGGCACTTCACCGGACACGGACTGAGCAGCCACGGCGGCGCGGTCGGAGCTGCAGGCCACAGCCGCGCACTTGAGCGGACCGGCCACCGCCGGGTCGTGCAGCGCGGAATGTGCCTGCCTTACGGCGGGCTCCGCCGTGGTCACGCCACGGGTACCGGCCAGCCGGATGGCCCTGTCGGCGGGCGCGGCCGACGGCGGATCGGACATCGTGTGCACCCTCGCCGGCGGCACCGAGGCCATGCGGCAGCGCATCACCGAGTGGCAGGCGGTCATCCGTTCAGCGACGGGGCGGGAGGCCGCCGACGGCGGTGTGAGCGTGCTCTTCGACCACGATCGGGGCGTGGCGGTGGAACTGGCCCGCCTGGCGGCGGCGGAGTTCGCCTGCTGCTCGTTCATCACCTTCACGCTCACCATCGCCCCGTCTGGGATGCGCCTGACGGTGACGGCCCCCGATGAGGCCCGCGAGGTGGTCACCGCGGTGTTCGGCACCGCCACCTCCCCCGCCGCGTGATGGACCAGGGTTGCATCCGGTACCCAGGTACAGGTTTACCGTCGATATCAGGCCGCTTCACCCCACGGGGCGGCGATCACGAGAGCGGGGATACGCGATGACGTCATGGGCACCGGAGGCGTGCACGCTGCCCACCACCGAGCGACCGCTGCGGGGGCGGAGTTCGACGCGCAGTTCGCAGACGCACTGCGCGTGGAGCGGCTGGGGGAGGGTCGGGTACGGCTGCTGCTGCAGGGGGCGGTGGAGGAGCGGGCCCGCGAGCTGGCGCACCGGGAGAGTGACTGCTGCTCGTTCTTCACCGTCACCTTCGCCCGCGAGGGCAACGACACACTGGTGATGGAAGTGACCACGCCGGACGAGCACGCGGCAGTGGTCGAAGCGATGGCCGCGCGGGCCGAGGCAGCCGCCCGGGGCACGTCATGAGCGCCGGTGGGCTGGGCAGCGGCCAGGTGGCCGAGGCGGCCGGGGTGAACGTCCAGACCCTGCGCTACTACGAGCGGCGCGGCCTGCTCCCCGAGCCGCAACGCAGCCTGGGCGGTCACCGCCTGTACGGGGGTGAGGCGGTGACCGTGCTGCGAGTGATCAAAGCCGCCCAGCGTCTGGGCTTCACCCTGGATGAAGTCGCCGAGCTGCTGGAGGCCGGCCGCCACCGCCACGGCCGCCCGGTGCCCAGGCTGCAGGAACGCGCGGCCGCCAAGCTCGCAGAGGTCGACGCGAAGATCGCTGACCTGACCACGATCCGCACCGCCCTGGTCGCGGCCGTCGAGGCGGGCGGCGGCCCCGCAGGGCCGGAGCGCGCGGCCCGCGTCAGCGGGCCGCCTTGATCAAGTAAAGCCACGTTCACGACGACCACGGTGGTCCGACGACTGCCGTGGTCGTTTCGCCTCGCCCCGCCGACAACCAGAACGTTCGCGTTCATGCACATGCTCAGCGTCGCTCAACACCGGCGTGCTGCCTGTCTGGTCTTCAGGTCCAGCGCACCCCATGACTCCACCGGGCCCGCCCACCAGTGGAACCGCCCGCATCGCCACCGTCACTGCTCTTGTACTAGGTCAATGTGTTCCGGAGATGACGTCGGCCCGGCGCCTGAGTGGGTCATGACCGCCGCCCGCCGAACTCCCAGACATGGACCTCGATGTCCGCGTACCGGCCAGGGCTCAGAACGGCTCGTGCCGTGTCCGGGTCCGGAGCCCGGACCAGCACCGCCGTACCCAGCCAGGTGGCGCCGTCGTCGGACACCAGCGGCCCGTACGCGATCAGCTCGTCCCGGTCGGGCGGTACGACAACGTCGGCAGGCTGCCCCGACCCGAGGCCGACCACCAGGTACCGATTGCCACCGATCCGGCCACCGGGGAAGTCCCACATGGTGCGCCCCAGCATGTTGCGCCACCGACGCAGCAGCACGTCCCGGTACACGCCGGCCTGGTAGTTGGGCTCCTCGAAGGCGAACGCGCGGGCGGCAGCGGGATCGGGCAGGTCGACGATGTGCACGCTGCCGGTGGGCGTTTCACCGTCGTCGGCGAAGGTCGGACCGCGAGCGACCATCTCCTTCGCGTACCGGTCCATGTAGGACCAGTGGTCCTCCAGCAGCTCGTCGCGTAGCGGGACGGATCCGGGCCGATCACGGTGATAGCAGAAGAAGTCCATGACCACAGACTCTTCCCCAACATAGGACACCATCTCAACCGGAGTTGGCGACGATGACCCTGCGTGGCCGTTGTCTTCTTGGCTGTGGCCCTTTCGCCGGTGCAGCCCTCGGTCTCAGCGATGCGCGAGAAAGAAGAAGCGCGGTATCCCCTCCATGCAAGTCCTGTTTCCCTGGCAACTCCAAGGCGTCAGGAATAGCCTGACGGCATGAACGAAGAACACGACGAGCGTCCGCGCCCGCGGGCGCTTGCACCGCTCGACGAGGCGTACGTCGCCCACGCCGACGCCCTCAGCCGCCTCGCTGCGGACGCTTTGCGTGACGTCCCGCTGGAGCTGCGCTCCCGCGACCGTGAGCACGGCGGCTTTCTGCGCGCTGCCCTGCACCTGCGCCACCTGGCAGATGCCCTGGTGGAGAAAGCCGTCGTCGTCGAGAAGGAACGCGGCGCCAGCTGGAGCGACATCGGCACAGCCGCAGAAATGACCAAGCAGTCCGCACACGAGAAGTGGGGCACCCTGGTCGCGGACTGGACAGTGATCAGCCAACGCCGCCACCCCACCACGCTCGGCGCCGCCCACATCGCCCGCAGCATCGACGCGTGGTACGCCGAGATGCACCCGGACGAAGAGCACGCCGTCACCGCGGGGCTCACCTCGACCAAGCCCATGAGCAAAGTCGCCGAGGCCCGGTCCGCCGCCGCCCACCGAGTCGCTGCCCGGCTGCTGTACGCCCGGCTGGAAGAGTTGAAGAAGGAGAACACCGAGGCGTTCAACGCCGCATTCGCAGCCACTGGAACCGATGGCCATGCCGCCGCCCGCCGGCGCTGGGCGAACACACACACGGCCCAGGCCGAGGTCTATGACCAACTGGCCGTCGCTGAGCCCACGATCGCCGACAAGCACCGTGCAGGCGCCGAGAAGCAGCGGGAGCTGGCTACCTCTGTCCCCACCCCTGGACCGAGCAGGTCCACCGGCAAGGAGACCGGCCAGTGAAATGCCTGTTTCGGATCCCCGGATTTTGAGGGGTTCGCCAGCCGGCTCGCCGTCTGGGTCAAGTAACACCTCCGCCTCACGATCAAGGACGTCAGCCGCCCCAAGGACGCGTGAGCAGCGTTGACCGCCCGCTGGCCCGCGGAAAGCTTCTCCCAACGGCCGCGATAGGGGACGTGCACCGTGCCGCCAGCCCCCTGGTATCCCTTATCGGCCCAACAGCGCGCGCCAGCATCTGCCAGGGCGTCGATTATGCCGTGGGTGCGGGCGGCCTTGATGTCGTGGACCGCACCGGGCAGCGCGGGTGAGGCCCACAGCAGCCGACCGAATGGGTCTGCGATGACCTGCACGTTCATCCCATGCTTCTTATGTTTCCCGGAGTAGAAGCGCCGGTCGGCGGCATTCCGGTCGATCGGCAGCAGGGTCCCGTCCAGGATCACGAACGCCTTGGGGATGGCTGCACGGACCGCCGAAGCTAGGCCCGGGGCGAGGGCGGCCAAAACCTCTACCGCCTCGGCGACGTAGCGGTAAACGGTAGCGATGCCAACACTGAAGCCGGCCGCGAGCTGGGCGTATGTGTGCCCATAGCGCAGATGGGCCAGCACCAGCAGGGCCTGCCGGCCACAGGTCAGGCGCCGCCAGCGCGTGCCCCACTCCCGCCGCCGGGCCTTCAACAGGCCGGACAGGTACTGCAGGGACGCGCTGGACAGATCGATCCCCGATGGGTAGACAAGCACGTGGAGCTCCGGGCGGACAGGTTGATCTTGGTCGACAATCCATCCACCAGGAGCTTCACCCGCTTGTCAGGCCGACTGGCATGACTACATGGCAGGTGGAAGTGGCGTCGGGGCAGCAGCCACCCTCACAACGACCCTGGCCCTCGATACGGGGAGTAGTTTCATGTCTTCTGCAGACGACGTCACCTCATCGTGGACCAGGATCGTCAGCTGGCTGGGGAACAACGCCCCGGCCAGCGCACAGGCTCTCAACCCCCCGGCAACAGATGCCGACATGCGACACCTGAACGACACCCTGGGCTTCCGCGTACCCCAGGTCCTGGCTACGCCTGAACAACGGCAGTACCGCGAAGGACTCCAGAACCCCCATCCCAGGCGGGTTTCAGCTCGTCCCCCACAGTGACTCCAGCATTTTCCCTGGTGGTGCGGTGTTCCTCGATTGCCAGGGCATCATCGACCAGCACCAGACTTGCCTCCGCATCGCCGATGACATCGGCGATGCGGACTGGTGGAAGCCGTCCTGGATACCCGTCCTGGCAGAGGCTGACGCGCACTACGGGCTGATCCTCGACGCCGGGCAGGGCGAGGGAACAGCCCCCCTGCTGGCCTACCGCGAGACCGACTACGCCAAGCACTTCGCCTCATAGCTAGGAGAACTGCTGACTGCCGTAGCCGATGTGCTGGAGCACGGCCAGGAAAACACGGCGCTGACGCGCGGGTACCGGGCATCCATCCACGACGCTCGGCTGGTCTGGCACTGACCCCCAATGCCCGCAGGGGCCCGGCGATGCGCCCCTCAAAGTCTGCCGGCTCCTCGGCAAGACCTCGTCCAGCAGTGCTCAGGCTCAGGATGGAAGAGGCTCAATGAGGTGGATCGGTCCTGGTGGCCGTGTCCGTTCAGCGGGTTGGGTGTTGTCCGGGTCACGGGGGGCTTCGCCGTGGATCGTGCCGGATGACATGTGGGGGCGGATCGAGCCGCTGCTGCCGAAGAAGGAGCGGAGGTTCAGGTACCCGGGCCGCAAGCCTGTCCCGCGGTACGTGTAGCTGATGTTCTTGGCCGCGTCCGCTGGGTCGTGCTCCGTCATGGTGGCGCGGTTGCCGAGCCAGTCCAAGGTGAACGACTGGTGGTAGGCGGTTGCACTGGTGGCGACCGTGCCTGCTTGCGGCGCGGTTGCGGCAAGGCTGGACGTCGAGGAGGCATCGGGGCTCGTGGTGGCCTGCTCGTTGGGGGCGTCCGCCACTGGGCCGGACGATGGGGCCGCGTCGGTGTTGTATCCCCAGGTCGCGTCATTTGCTGACTTGCATCTGGCGCCGGTGTGGGTCAGCCAGGCCGAGGTCGACGCGGGCGAGCGTGACGGTCTGACATTCTCAAGCAGAACGCAGAAGGAGCATCTGTGGACATTGTTCTGGACCCGCCCCGCGGCGCCGGCCCCGTACGGCTGGGAATGTCCCTCGACGAAGCGGTCGCAGCGGTGTCCCCGTGGGGGCCCCACGAGGTCGAGCAGGACGACGACGAGAAGACGATCTACACCTCCTGCGGCAACGTGCGCGTCAACATCCTGCTGGAGGAGTCGGGCAAGGCAGTCACCGCAGTCGAGCTGTGGTGGCCGGGTGAGGGCCGGGAGACGGACGTGCGGGTCCTGCTCGACGACGACGTCTTCGCCACCCCCGCCGAGGACCTGTTCCAGCGGGCGGCCGAGCGCGGCTGGAGCGTCGACACGTCCGAGGCCGAGTACCCCTTCGTTCCCTGTGTCTCCCTCGGCTTCACCCGGCAGACCACCCAAGAGGTGCCCCGCACCGCACAAGGGCTTCCGGTCCACGTCACCTCGGCCCTGGTCGCCGGCGAGCACTACTACGACTTCCGCCTGGTTGATCATTAACCTGAACATGTGTGTCCTGCGGGAGACGGACCAGCTCGTCACGGAAATCGGCGAGGCCACCGGCATGGGCGCGCAGCGCGTCGCCGGCGCGGCGATCGCCCGGTACGCCGCTCACGTGCGGCGCCACCGGGAAACTGCCCAAGACTTCCGAGAAGGCCGACCAGGAGCAGGGCGAAGCCTCCTGAACCGTCCCGTCAAAAGCCGTCCCGCGGCGTTGTACAACGGGGCCGCTCGTACGGGGGCGTGCACCGCTACCAGCAACCGGCGTACCTCCCGGGCGCGGGTGCCCGGACGGTCTTCGGTGCGGGTGACACGGGCGTGGCCGCCCGGCGGTGGGTCGTGTGCGGTCTAGCGTGCGGTCATGGGTGTAATCGGCACGGACAGTACGGGGGACACGGGTGAGCCCGTGTACGCGGAGAGCCCGGCGCGGCTGGTCGCTCTGTCCGACGGTATCTACGCAATCGCCATGACACTACTGGTGCTTGATGTCTCCATCCCCGAGGGCCTGGACGCGGCGGGCTTCCGGCACGAGATGAGCCAGGTCTGGCCCAAGCTCGGTGCGTACGCGCTCAGCTTCGCCGTCCTCGCCGCCTTCTGGCGCGACCAGCGCCAGATCCTTCACCGGGTGCGGCGTGCCGACATCCTCACCGTGCGCCTGACCCTGGCCGGCCTGGGCGCTGCCGCGCTGCTGCCGTTCCCCACCGCATTGCTCTCCGAGTACGGCAGCGAGCAGCCACTGGCCGTGTCCATCTACGCAGCCACCATCGCTCTGATCACCCTGCTGCACCTCGCGCTGTTCACCAGCATCTGGCGGCGGGAACCCCTGCAGGCCCGGCCCATTCCCGACCGTGTCGGCTGGACCACCGTTACGGAACAGGGCGCGGTCGCCCTGTTCTGCGCGGCATCCGTAGTGATCGCGTTCGTCGTCTCCCCTCAGGCAGCACTGTGGACCTGGCTCCTGTCGCTCCCCCTCAAACATGCGATCCGCTGGCGCAGCCGAACGACCCGCCACGCATAGCCCGACTCGAACAAGAGCGGCTCAGCACCACTCGAACGTCGATGGCGCACGCTCAGAGTTCGAGGCACAGGACACTGGAGTTCGTGTACCGGGCGTTCGACTCGCTCGAAGACTTCGTCACCCGGGACCGATCCCGGCTCTGCCCCTTGGGGCCGCCGTGCGGGTGGCCCTGACCGTGTATCTGAAGCTGTGACCACGGCCGCGCGGCCGGACGGCTCTCTGGTGTTGAAGAGGGCTGAAGCGCAAGACCCATCAGCTGTCCGCCCCGGCGCACCAGACGTCGGAATCTGCCAGATAACCCCCGGGCTCCGCATGATCCGTGGGCTCGCCTCGGCCACGGGGCGAGCCCACGGCCCGTTCAGTGCCGCATCCGCTTCCTGGCTTCCGGAGTGCGCATCACCGGTCGCGCGTGGTGGGAGTCTCGCGTGCGGTCTCCGGTGGAGTCGGCTGTGAAGGCTGTCCTGCGGGGCGGTGGTGCCAGGCGGCGTAGAGGCCGGCCAGTGCCTCTCCGTCGTCCTCGTCCTGCCCATCGACCTCTTCTCACCTCCGCCGCAAAACGAGAACAGCGAAGGAGACGACGACTTCTTCATGCCCATGCTGGGGTAGACGATCAAAGGCCCGCCCCCGGTCCGGACATCGGGCCCTGCGGCCGGCCCAGCCGACTTCGTCAGTGCAACCGGGTGACAGCCACCTGCCGGTACGACAGAACCCCACAGTCGATCAGGCTGCCCCCGGGACCCACACACGGTCCCGGTCCACAGCGGCCTTCCCCCGCACATGGCCCTGCCCGAGCAGGCCGTCGACGCCGACGGCAGCCCACAGGACCGCATGCGACTCACTTACCGCCGGCGCCGCTGTGCGACTCGATGCAGTCGGCATGGCGGCGTCCCGGTCGCAGGCGGGCCGCTGCAGGAAGACGCCGGCGTGCGCAGCGGCCTCGGCGGCGCTGCCGCAGGGTGCGGGGCCCTTCCCGGTCACACCGGTCCCGGCGCGGGCTTCCCACACATAGCCGGCCGGGAAGTTCGATGATCCGGGCGCGGCCTCCGGCCAGTTCCAGCCCCACGAGGCGGGGCTCGCCCTTCTTGGGCACGGCCTCGGGCCACCTAAGGCGGGCGGACCGGCGGGTCACGCCCCAGGCATCGCACTGATGACCAGCCAGTTGTCGTCGAATGAGTTGCCATGAACTTCGGAGAACTGGTAGAGCGGGGGCGGAGTTCGACACTGCTCAGGTGATTGCTCGAAAGCACCACTGCAGGATGTCACACCGAAACCAATAGTCCCAGGTCAGGGCCCTGCTCTGAGTCTTGGTGGTGGGGCGAGGACGAGGGTCCGGAGGAGCCCGAAAGAAGCGCGTACGTATTACCGGCGTTTGATGAGCTTGATCCGTGTGACCTGGCCTTCGACGGCGTCGGAGCTCCAGGGAAGTGTGAGGCCGTTGACGACGGCGGCCCGCCGGACCCCGGAGTGTGAGGCCGCCGGTGCGCCATCGTCGAGCGGAGTGAGATGGCGGCAGCGGCCGCCGCTGGAAGGCGCTTGAGGATCAGGACGGAAGGGTCCCGCCGTCGATCTCGCGCCAGAAGGCGTCGACTCGTGCGTTGAACACGTCCGGGGACTCCTGGAACGGCTGGTGGCCCTCCCCCACCATGACCTCGAAGCGGGCGTCCGGGATGGCGTCGGCCACGACCCGCCCGAGCCGCGGCGGCGTGACCATGTCCTGGTCGCCGGCCAGGACGAGGGTCGGTGCGGTGATGCTGGGCAGCCGGTCGAGCGTGTCGTGCCGTGTGAACGGCTCCAGTTGACGCTGGAAGGCCTCGGCGGACTGCGGGTACGGGAAGGCGAGCGTTTCGTCGATGATCCGCTGCACCATGCCCTCGGCGTGGGCACGAGGCGTGTAGATCCACAGGAAGAACGCCTCCAGCATGGCGCGCTCATCGGGCGCCTCCGTCACCAGCCAGTGCCAGAAGCGGGTCATGGTGGTGAAGTAGGCGTCCGCTCGTGCCCAGGTACTCATGAGGACGAGGCTGCTGACGGCCTCCGGGTGACGGAGCACCAGCTCTTGGGCGATCGCGCTGCCGCCCGAGAATCCGGCGACATGCGCCTTGTCGACCCGGAGCACCCGGAGAATTTCCGCGGCGTCGTCGGCCATCATGGCCACGGACATGGGCCCGTCTGGCAACGGCGTCCGTGCCGACCCTCGGTTGTCGAAGGTGATGACCCGGTACCGGTCCGACAGCCCGTCGAGCTGCGCCTGCCACGCCTCGGCGGGGTCGCTCAGCCCCGCGATCAGCAAGACATCGGGCCCTTGGCCCCTGCTCTCGGTCCAGATCGTCGTTCCGTTGGCTTCGACGTACTCGCCCATGGAATACACCTCCCTCCCCATCGTCTCCTCTGCCGTTCCGCAAATACCGCCGCGCCGCACCCACTCCTGAACGCCTCCTCCGGCCGGCCCCGAACACCCACCGCGCTGGAGCCTTAAGCAGATCGTCGGATGCATTGGGCAGGGTGCTGTCGCTTCTCGTGAACATCGAACACCCAGGAGTTCGGGTGCCAACTTCTGTTTGCGCCGTGAGGCGCTGTTGGTTCGAGTGGAGGTGGAAGACCGTGCGCCAACCCGCTGTCGCAGCAGCCGGGTTGAAGCTGAGGGGAGCCTGATCCGGGTGATGCCGGGGAGGGTGAGAGCGGCCCTGACAAAGCCGGGGCGTAACCAGTACTGCCAGATGGGGGCGGGTCCGGCAAGCGTGATGGAGAAGAGTACGCGAGGAACCGGCGTTTTACGTCTCTCGAAGAGACACCGGCCCGAGTCACGGCGTCCCCGTGCCCTCGACGGTGATCCGGCCGGTGGGGTCTGCGATCTGTACGCCGTGGCGGTGCATCGGGTGGGCGATGTGGCCGTGCCGGTCGATGCGGGGAACAGCGGGCCGGCGGGTTGGCGGCCGTGGTCGACCAGGCACTGGCGCCAGGCCCGGACCGCGGGACCGGGCACGTCGCCGGGTTGGATCCGCACGGGGCCCCGAGCGGGCACTTGCACAGGTCGCGGTCGACCAGGCCGGCGTGGACGACGGTGCCGAGTGCGGCCCCGACGTACAGCAGGGCGGTACGTACCACCAGCTCGAGCCACACCACTCCCGCGACCCGGACGCGGTCGACCCTGACGGCGAGGACACCGGATGCTGACCGGGCCACGGTGGCAGGCGTCCCCGAGGTCGCCACGGGGGCCTTCCACCGGTGGCGCCGCGCCGCCCTGTGATGCCTTGGCCGGACCGACGACAGTCCGTCAACCACCCTTGTCTATTTGACAAGGACCATTGACATTGAGACAAGGTACCTTTACGTTTTCTGCATGGAGCAATCGCCGGAGAACCGCGAGAGCCGAAGCGACATGGTCCGCGCCCGCGCGTGGTTCCTCGACTGGTTGCCGGCGGTCATCGTCCTTGTGTTGCTCAGCCTGATCTCAGAGCTCGAGCTCTTCGGTTCGGCGGGCTCATGGAAACTGTTCTGGTCGCTGCTGTACCTCGCCCCGGGACTGTGGATCGTCCGGGCCGTGATCAGGGGCCTGCGCCGCGCCGACGAGTACCAGCGTCGTTGCCAGCTCGAGGCCCTGGCGATCGGGTTCGGCGTGCTGATCATGGCGATCTACACCGTCGGGCTTCTCCAGGCGGCCGGGGTGGGCGACCTGCGCCGGCTGATCCAGATCAGCTTCATCGGAAGCATCCTGACCTGGATCGCAGCCCTGCTGTTCAAGACCCCGCGAACCCGGTGAAGAACCGGCTCAGGGAACTGCGGGCGGTGCGCCGTTGGAGTCAGGCCGACCTCGCTGACCGCCTCGACGTGTCCCGGCAGACGGTCTACGCCATCGAAACGGGCCGCTACGACCCGAGCCTGCCACTCGCGTTCAAGATCGCCGCCGTGTTCGGCGAACCGATCGAAAGTCTTTTCCTCCCGGACGAGGACACGGACTGCACACCGTGACCGCCGGTTGCGGCAGTGGCTGCGCGCGGGGCCCCGGCGGCGCCGACGACGGCATTCCCGCTCGGCGGGTGTCGACGCGTTCGGCGTGCCCTTGGACGTGACCGACGACGCGAGCGTGACCGCCACGGCGCAGCTGATCGAGCAGCGGGCGGGACGCCTTGACGTCCTGGTCAACAACGCCGGTGTCGCAGGTGGTTGGCCGGAAGAGCCCACGACCCTCGACCTGGAGACCGTGCGGCGGCTGGTGGAGACCAACGTCATCGGCGTCATCCGGGTCACCAACGCGATGCTGCCGCTGCTGCGCCGCTCGGCACACCCGCGGATCGTCAGCCAGTTCAGCCATGTCCGCTCTCTGGCCCTGCAGACCACGCCCGGTGTCGACCTCGGCGGGAGCTGGCCGACATGGAGGGTTGCCCACGGACGCCGAGCTCAGCACCGTTGTCGCAGGCCCTGAAACAACCCAGACCGCCTCCCGCACGGCACCCCCTCATTCGTCACCGGTACATTCCCGGTCCGCCCGAGCGGCTCTGGAACGACCTCAAGGACCTGGACGAGTTGCTGCAGCGTCCGCCTCACTCGGCCGACCAAGCCCTCGCACTCGTACGCTCCCTGCAGAAAGCCGGCCGCGACCAAGCCATCGCACTCGTACGCTCCCTGCAGAAAGCCGGCCGCGACCAAGCCATCGAGCCGATGCTCACCCGCTACGGCTCCGCCCACACTCCCGCCGACACCCCCTCCCTCGTACGTCTCTTACGTCAAACAGCGTCCGCGTGGGCCAAAGTGCTGGTGCAGTCTTGGGCCGGGAGGCCGGCCGAGACCAACATGGACCGCACATGAGATCGGCGATCTGGTCGGCGCGCTCCACGGCCCCGCTCACACGGAGTACCGCTACACGCTCCTCAGCTTCTTCCGAGGACGGAACCCGAGCATCGAGGAGTACGCGGACTTGGCAGAGGCGCTGCACCCGTACGGACTCCGGCTCGACACGTGGCATCCCGAACCTGCCTCGCGGAAGTTCGTGATCACAGAACTACGTCTCCGCGGAAAGCGTGAGATCGCCCAAGGTTGAGAGACCTGAGCAGGGAACTCACCCTGGGAGAGGGCTGCAGGGAGGCCTAAGGTGTGGGAGGTGGGCCACCGGGCCACAGGGAGGCGTCCACCACCTGCCGGACCTGCCCTCCCCGGCCTCAAGCGGCTGGTGGGCTCAGCGGTCAGCACCTTCGTGGAGCGGTTCCGCGCGGCCACTGTGGGGCGCCCGGGCAAGGGACCTCGACGGCCGCCCGGGGGCGGGGCCGGGCCGGGCAGCCAGCCGTCGTCGTCGCCAGGAAGCAACCGCAATTGCGTGACCACGACTGTCATGCTCTCGTCTTGCAGGCGACCGTCCCTTACCGCTCACCTGGACAGGATCCCTTCGCATGAAGTCACCGAACAACATCGGGCGCCGCAGGCTGCTCGGCTCGGCTCTCGCTATGGCCGTCACCGGGACGGTGGCTTCCTGCAAGCCGGGCACAACGCCAAGGCGGGGCAACCCCGCGGTCCGGGAACCGGTGACACACCTGCGAACGTCCTGGTCCGTCGACCCCTTCGCCCGCTGCTCCTACTCCTACCTCGCGCCCAGCAGCCTGGGCGCGCGGGCACGCACCATGCTGGCCTCGCCGGTGGGAGAGCGCTTGTACTTCGCCGGGGAGGCGACGTCCTCCGAGGCGCCCTCCACAGCCCACGGCGCCCTGGAGAGCGGACGGCGCGCGGCCAGGCAAGTCATCGCCGCGGCCGAGGAGGGTGAGCACATCGTGATCATCGGGGCCGGGTTCGCCGGACTCGGCTGCGCTCGCGCGCTGTTCGACGAGGACTACCAGGTGACGGTTCTCGAAGGGCGCGACCGGCTCGGCGGGCGGATCTGGACCCAGCACATCGCCGGAGTCCCGGCGGAGATGGGGGCCTCCTGGATCCACGGCTCCTCGGGCAACGTCATGACCCGCGTCCTGAAGGAAACAGGCGACCCGAGCTACACCTTCGATCACGACAACGTCACCGGTGAGGACGAACAGGCGATGCGCGAGCTCGCCCGTTACGAGGAGAAGCTGGAGAACGTGGAGGACCCGGACGAAGCCACCGTCGCCTCGGTCATGCCCCGCAACCCCTCCGCCGCGCTGCGCACCGCCCTGACCATCAACTATCCCCTGGAATACGCCGCCGAGCCCCGTCAGCTCTCGGTGACAGCCACCCTCGAAGGCCGCGACCCCAAAGGCCCGGACCTCCTGCTGCCGCGGGGCTACGACCGGCTCCTCGAGCACGTCCGCGGCGACGTCCCCGTGCGCACGCGGCAGGTCGTCACCGGCATCGAGTACGGCACCGACGGCGTGAGCGTGTCCCTACGGGACGGCAACACCGTGCGGGCCGACCGCGCAGTGGTCACCGTCCCGATCGGAGTGCTCAAAGCCGCGAGCATCGACTTCGAGCCGGCCCTGCCCGCCCTCAAGCAGAAGGCCGTCGAAAGCCTCGGAGCCGGCCTCCTCGACAAACTGTGGCTCGAATTCCCCAAGCCCTTCTGGGACAAGGACGCCGACGTCATCGAATGGTCCGACCCGGAAAACCCCGGCCTGTGGCCCTGGTGGGTCAACGGATACAAGACCTTCGGCAAGCCCGTCCTCCTCGGCCTCAACGGCGGCGACCACGCCCACCGGCTCGCCCGGGCGTCCGACGACGAGGTCGTCGACAGCGCGATGAGAGCCCTGCAGCACATGCACTCCTGACCTGCGCCACTCAGACCCCGCCCGACTCTGGCAGGCAGGGAGCTTCTTCGGCCGGCAGTTGCCGATACGCCCGAAGCGGTGCCGACCCCGGCCGACCGCGGGCCAGGCCGGCCATGGCGGCCTGGCGGCCGGGCAACCCCGCCACCGGCCGCCGTCGACCCGGACTTGCCGAGCGCGGACATCCGCATCGGCTACGCAGAGTGCCCGACCCTCGGCCAGGAACGCGACTCGCACCTCGACGCGCTCAGCAAGCAGGGCATCCCGAGGGACAAGATCTTCAGCCAGAAGATCAGCACCCGCGTGCGAGTCCGCCCCGCCTTCGACGAGGCGCTGAAGAGCACGGGAGATCAAGGCGCACGCCCCGCACCGCCAGGTCATCTTCACCGTCCACGCGACGAAGCGGCTGGGGCGCGATGCCGCCGAACCCACAGCGCTCGCCGACCACCTCACCGCCCACGGCCTGGTCCTGGAGAGATGCTCGCCCGGCCCCTGCCCGGCATCTACGACCCCACCGGCCCCGGCAAGCTGCTGTTCGCGTTCTTCGCAGCGATCGCGGAGACCGAGCGGGAGAACATCCGGGAGTCGGTGGTCGATACCGGTGGCTCGCGTATTCAACTGTCGCCGGTGCTCCTTGGAAACCTGGTCCGGTGGTGACCGCCAGCTGGGCCCCTGGGGAGTGTCCGAACGGAAAATAGCGGCAGACGTCAGGTGACGGTCCCGGCACGAGACCCTGTGCCGCCTCCGGCACCTGGTCCTCAGGCGGGGCGCTCGGCCATGACGACCAGACCCGGCCCGCTCTGCTCATCTGCAGGGAGCCGAAGTTCGGCGACCGGGCGCAGTCCAGCCTGCTCGATCAGGTCCACGAGCTGTTCCGGCCGCCACTTGTGCGTCGTCCAACGAACGGGTACACCTCCGTAGGCCTCGGTGCGCACCGCGTCTTCGTCGCCGACGTGTGTCGCGGTGATGAAGTGTCCGCCCGGCTTCAGGGCGCGCGCGAACAGGGCGAGAACCTGAGGAAGGACATCGCGAGGAAGGTTGAACAGTGACCACCACCCGAGCACGCCGCCAAGGGACGCTTCACCAAGGTCGAGGGCGGTGGCAGAGGCGACACTGAAGCGGCATTGCGGATGAAGACGGCGCGCGTTCTCGATCATTCGAGGAGAGAGGTCCACCCCGGACACGTCGAGTCCGCGTTCGGCAAGGTAGGCGGTCACCGTTCCGGGTCCGCAGCCGACGTCGAGGACAGGCCCGAGCTCGCTCACGGTGTCAGCGAAGGCATCGATTGATGCCGAGCCATGGATGGCTACGGATGTCTCCGACTCCCGTCGTCACCACCATGTGGGCGTAGTTGTCAGCCACCCGGTCATAGGACTTACGGACCACGTCGAGATCGGCGGGGCGGTCAATACGGTGTGCGCGCATCAGCCAACAATAGGACGACAGTCCTGGGAACATCGGAACGAAGACCGGGGCCAAGGATCTGTCGGCCTTGGTGGGCGGCTGACGGGGCATCGGTCGCGGGACCGCTCTGAAGTTGTCCCGCAGAGCGGCCCACTGTCTGTGGCATCGGTGGCACTGAGCTGCGACACCACCGCGCCGGAACTGCGCGAAGCGGTCCCGTTGTCCACGGCAAGGCCCTTGGCGCCGGTTCTCGGTCCATTGCTCCCCCGCGCCCTGGCCGGACAGTTGCCGAGTCCCGCCCTCGCCCCGATCCGGGTGAGCACGTCGTCGGCGGCCGCGGTCGGCATGACATCTCTTGCAACTCGTCCGTCCGGGACGAACCGAGGGCCCGCGCCGACCAGGCGCGGACCTGCGGGCAGTGTTCGCCGGCTTCGCCGTGTGGGTACCGTTTCCGTCATGCGCACACGACGACTGCTCCCCCTCGCCCTGACCGCGCTCCTGCTGGGCGCCACCGCTCCGGCAGCGACGGCCGCCCCCTCGGCCGACCCCTGCGGGTATTTCACCCGCAACCACCTGGCCTTCTACAACCACTGCACCAACGACGGCTCCCGCATCAAGATCAAGATCGACCGGATCAACTGGTGGGACACCACCCACTGCGTCGACCCCGGCACCACCCAACTCGGAACCACACAGCAGATCCGCAACGCCTGGTACACCGGCCGGCTCTGCTGAACTGGGCGGTAGTTGTCGAGCGGTCGTCCAGCACGCCGTCCTTCTCAGGGTGCTTGCTGCAGCACCCTGGGGCAGGGCGTTGTCCTCCCACTGGTCGACGACCTCGAGGCAGCCCGCGAGCACTTCGGAATACGGCGCCCAGCCGCCCTGCTCGGCGACGACGAGCTGGTCGTGCCCCTTCAGGCAGGAGGACGTGGCGAGTCCGCGACGCGGGAGTGTCCGGTGAAGCGGATCCCGATCCCGGCGCGCTCGCCGGCACGGGTGATGACGTCTCCGACGGATTCGGGCTGCAGCCCGGCCTCCATCACGGTGTGCCAGCGCGAGTGCAGGCGGCGCCACGCGTACCCGTCGGGGTCGTCGAGGCCGGCGGCCTGCCTCCACGCGGTACACGCGCGGACCGGGCAGATCGAGGAGCGGGAGCCGTAGGGGACGGGCACAACCCGAGGGCGGACCTTGGAGACGCGCAGGTCGGCCCGGATGCCGCCCGGGGTGTCCGCGTAGTCGCGTACCCGGTTGTGGGCCGGTTCGTGCTCGCGGCCGGCGACCGCGAAGTGCATGAGGACCTGCGTGAGGACCAGGGCACCGTCGCGCAGGCCCATGAGGTTGTCCGGGCGGGCGGCGCTGATCCGGGCAAGGTGCTCGACCAGCAGCGGCGGGGCCTGGACGCGGGTCTCGCCGTTGGCCTCCATCTGCTTGACGAGCTGCTTGAGCCGGTTGCAGGCGAGGCGGGCGACGCCCTCCTCCGGGGTGACGCCGTGCTCGGTGCGGGCGGAGACGACGGTGCCGGAGAGGCGGCGGTCGATGGTGGACGGTGCGGTGCAGGTGCCGGGCTTCGATCCGGGCTGGGTCCACAGCCACTCGGTGAACATCACCAGGGTGCCGGGGGTGACGGCGAGCAGGGGACACCGCTGTCGGCGCAGAACTTGCTCCAGCTCGCCCAGTCCTGGGCATAGCCCTTGCGGGTGCGCTCCGGGCGGCCGTCCGCGACGGCGGGCACGGCCTGGCCGCCGATGTGCTCCAGCGCGGCCCGGGTAGCGGGATCGTAGTCCTCGGGCCGGGCCGGCGGCGCCGAGGTGACGACCGGTACGACTGTTACCCGACTGTCTGTCATGACACGTCCTGTTCACCGGAGATGAGCCCGCTTCTGGACTCCCGGATATGGATGGGGAGGTTGTCCAGGCTCCAGAAGGACGCAGGGCAGAGCCACCAGGCACTGCAGTGCCGGCCCAGCTGTCCCGTCTCAGGCGATCCGCTCCCGGGACCACAGGGATCGCCGGTCGGCCAGCCGGGCCGCCCGACGCAAGACGGCTTCAGCAGGGGCGTGTTCCCGGGCAAGGCTTGGTCGTTCGGGCCGCTGTCGGCAATACGTGCAATGAGGATCACCGCAGACGCCTTCACGCCACTGGTCGCACACCACGCACAGCGCTGCGTCATACCGTTCGCAGTAGTCCTGCCCGGTGCCGCACCGCAGGCATGGTCCGGACTCCGGCCGGACGGCGGAGGGGCGCTTACGAGGCATCCCCCTGTGCGAAGTTCAGCATCTCCGCAACCACCATGGCTGAGACGGATCGCCATAGGAGTCCACGATCGTGCGGGCACAGAAACAACTCGTCAAGAGGACGCACCCGTCGCCGGAGCTCCCGCGACGCTCCCGGCGGAAGCCCGCACAGAGCCTGCTCCAGCATCTCTCGTGGATGAGCATCAGAGGGGCAGCACGCCTCAACTCCGCAGCCACGGAACTGCGGATCCGTCAGCCCACGGGCCGGCCCGTGAACAGTGCCGACCCACCGCGTCATCGCGTCGGCGATGGCCCCTGGCCACAGATGTGAATCCTCGAACGTGGCAATCTCGCTCTGTGCGCGCGCCGAGACCCCGGAAACGGTCTTCCTGCCATGCTCCGGGCGGAGCCTGCGCGACAGCTTGGCGCGCACCTGGCCTGGCCGTCTACGCGCCATAGGCCTTTCGTCGGTTCGTCATGGACGACATCCTCCCAGAGGGACGCCACATCGATCAATGCCCTATATCTACCCGCGGCATCAGCCGGAGGTCTTCGGAGAGAGCCCGGAACGGATGCCTGACAGCCAGGTCGGCCACGGCGAGGTTCCACGTCTCCCAAGGGCGGCGTGGCCCGGCGCGGACGGCGGCCGACCACGACGATGCCTGATCGCTGCGGGAAGGCCCGTGCAGTCCGACGGCATCGCCGTCGAGGTGACCCCCGTGAGCAGTGACCAAACCACGGTAACCATCGACCTGTTCGCGTCCGACGACCCGGCCCCCCGCTGCATCGACGACCCCGGCTCCCGCCAAGTGGGCCAAGTCGTCGTCGACATCACCGACCCGTCGGACGCGCACCCGCGGAACGACGCGTCATACGGCGCGCCGCCATCGACGGAAATCAACTCAACCTGACCGCGACCAAGCCGGGCAGCGGCCCCGACGCCACAGGTGTCCGCCTGACCTTGGCGTAGGCAGCCGGCCCAGCCGCAGATTGCAGGGGCAGGACCGAAGGTCACGCCCGGGGCGAACACGCGAGGTCCCCGCCACGCGGCAAGCGTGCACCCCAGGGGCCGCAGCCCCAGAAAGATCCCCCAGATAGGCACTGACGGTCTACTCGCGTTGGCGCAGCCGGAGTGCCTTCCCCCCAGTGGACAGGGCGAATTCCTCGTAACACTGCTGGCGGGGGTCCGGGCTCAGACGACGGCTGTCCAGTAGTCCAGGACCGGGAGATCCTGCCTCAGCAGGCTGAGCGCGGCGTTCCTTTGTCGGGAAGATCAGGCGGACGCCGACGTCTCGCAGGAAGGTACAGGAGGCGGAGTGCGTGGGCAGCGGGTCGAAGACGCCGAGGAGGGTGCCGTCGTCGTCCACGAGCGGCACGCCGCCGGCATAGCGAGGGTCTCCGACGCTCCGGCCGATGACCACGGGCACTCGGTGTTCCTGGGCGAGGCGGACGATGGCGCGCTGGATGCCGGGCAGCCTGCCCGAGTGCCGCGCGAGGGCCAGGCGAGTGTGATCGGCTCTCGCGATGAGTTCGATGGAGCGTGCGGCCTGGCGTGCCCACTGACGGCGGTCCTCGGCCTCTTGCTGCTGCTGTTCATCGTGCCGGAGTTCCTCCTCGTCGCGCTCGCCCGCCCGCAACTCCTCACGCACCCGGCGTCGTTCTTCCTCCCGCCTCGCGTTCTCGGCTGCCTTTTGCTTCTGCTGCTCCTGCCAGTCCGTATAGGACCTCTCAAGCCGGATGTGTGCCTCGGTGGTCCACACGGTCGCCAGAGACCGTGCCGTGCGCGACATGGCCACACGCGGTCTGTGCGAGACGATCTGCCCGGTGAACAGCCGGTTCATGAACTGAGCGATCGGGACGGGGTCTTGCGGCCACCACGTGGGGTGGGCGAACCGGGCCAGGCCCTCGACGACGGCCACACCGTTTTCACCCGCCGCCAGGCGCACCGAGGGGACGACGCCCAGCCATGGCGGCCGGGGACGGTCCGAGAACCACACCGAGGGCACCCCGTCCGCAGCCATGCGCTGCGTCCGGACTCGTATGTGGTCAGGGGTGATGGGCGCGAGCTGTGCCTACAGCGCGATCCGGCGACCGCCGGCCGAGGCTACGACGTCGGCGCGCCAGGCACGGCCGGGGCCGCTCACCTCCAGGTCGGCTGTCCACCCCGCGGCCCGGGCGGCAGTCGCCAGTTCCAACTTGAGGAGGTGGTGGGCCATCGACTCCTCGGCCAGCGCGCAGGCCCGGGCCCCGGGCAGATGCGCAAAGAACCTCAGCCCCCGCGGTGACACCTTGGCCCGCAAGCCGTGACCGCACTCCGGACACCTCAACTCGGCCAGCGGCCGGACCCGGTGAACCGCCTCCCATCTCCAGCCGCAGCCGAGATCCTCCACGGTCGCATCCAGGCGCCCTCGCTCCGGATGTACTGCCGTCAGCCCCATAACCCCTCCCCCGGCCCCTGGTCCCTGGTCCCCTCACACGATCCACAAGCAAGGGATCCTTCCCACGGCAAGACCACTCCACCACAGCGACACCGGCTGCGCCGGCGCCTTGCTCACAGGCCTAACCGGCTCGGCCATCAGCGCGCCCGTGCTGCACAAGCTCATCGGCCGCTGACGAGCGCAGAGAAGCCTTGGACCATGCGGCTTCGGGGCTTCTCCGCTGAGCCACGGGCAACACGCAGCCCTGCGCGATGCAGCCGCCGGCCAGTCCTGTGTCGGCGTTCTCCTCCGAGTGCTCTCCCAAGTGCAGACAAACGTGCACCGCTCGGCGGTCGGCCAGACGGAGGGACCGGCCGGTGTCGCAAACGTCCCAACGCGAGCCGGTCGTTCCCCCCACCGGCAGGCCGGCCTCTCAAGACGTGGCCTGGTACACGTTGGGCATCCTGATCTCACGGACGTTCGCGAACTTGCGCGCAGGTATTGCTTGGATACTGATGACCTGGGACCGGTTGCTGGGCGGCGTCTGCCAGGTCTTTGAGGGCGCGCTGGACGACGACTGCGTCGCCGGATCCATCTCGGCAGTGTGGCGGGAGCGACAGCACGGGACACCAGCCGGTGAGCTCGTCGACAGTGCGCCCCACGGAGGCGTGGCTGAGCGTCCCGCCCACGGAGGAGACCCGGGCCCCGCCCCCCACCCCTCCCCTTGCGGTCCCCTGACAAGGCAGCCGCATCGCAAGGGGCGTCCACATGGCCGACGTACGGGCGGAGGATGGCAGCGGCAGCCGGGGGCCGAGGCTGCCGCGCTGAGTCCTCCGCTGGAATTCGAAGCGGTTTATGTGGCCGACCAGGAAGCCTTCCACTCCTACGCCTTGACGTCCCTGAGCAGCGATGAGGCTGCCGAAGAGGCGGTGCACCAGGCTTTGCTGATGGTGCTGTGCCATTGGGACCTGCTGCTTATGGAGCGTTCGGACGGGCGAACAGCTCCTTGTGCAGTGCGGACACGTCGCGTACCGGGAACCGGACCACGCCATGCGGGCGGCCGTCGCCGTCACCCAAGCGAGTCGTTCTCCACCCACGAGGGCCTGGCTGCCGCCCGCGCCCGTGCTCGCACGCAAGGACGTCCCACCCACCCGTCAACGAGGGCCTCATCCGCGCTGCCCGACCCGGCCAACAGCGTCACGGCCATCGCCGGGATGCTCGGCGTCTGCGTCGGCACGCTCTACAACCGCATCCGGGGCCGGAAGAGCTCCGGAACTCCTGCGTCCCGTGCCCGTTGGAGGGAAGTGGCCATCCGACCCCCACCGCTCCGTGCGGTGGGGGTCGGAGGCAC
>NZ_JBEXSW010000076.1:0-26878 GCF_040613775.1 Streptomyces sp. NPDC006208
ATCTTCTCAACGCCGCCGCAATGCCGAGCCTGGTGAAGGTGGTGCTGGCGCTCGGGCACCGGCACCCTTCCGCTTCGCTTCAGGGCCAATACGGCCCGCGTTGCGGGCCGTTGGGGGCGGGTCCGCTGCGCTCCCCCGCCCTTTGGGTCCTTCCGGCTTCGCCTCCAGGCCCCTGGAGGCTGCTGACGCGGCCTCAGGCTAGCTAGAGGGGGATTGCGGTGCTTGCGGGCTGTGGCTGGGGGTTTGAGCTGGTGTCAGCTGAAGAGCGTGCGGATCTGCTTCCCCACACTCTCTCGTGGTCCTACGACCCGCTCCTCGGTGTGGACGAGCTCGGCCACTGTGATCCGGAGGCGGTGCTCCCCCTCGTAGCGGCCGTCATCAAGGGTGACCAGGTATGCACCGTCACCGGAAGACGGCTCGGGCAGGGCGGTCCTCAGGCCGGCTGGGTCTTTGCATCCTTGACGGTATGTAGTCGAAGGCCAGTTCCTTGGCCGCCTGCTCGGCTTCTTGCCTGTCTCCTTCGATGTGCCGGCTGGAGCTCAGCCACCACTGGTGGAGCTCGAGAACGGTGGGACTCGATGCGCTGCGATTCAACGGTCTGCTCTTCCAGCAGCACATACCAGGAGTGTGTCATGGAGAGAGTGTACGACCGATGCGTGCTTCAAAATAGAGTGTAGATATAGTCTGGAGCTGATGACCCTGACCGATCCGAGGAGTGATCGAGTGCGCCTCGTAGATCTGCGGAAATGGCGGCAGGGCATGGAGCTCCTTGCGGCCGAGTTCATGTCCGGCTTCGAGGCGGTCCATGGCTATCCGCCCGGGGAGCATACCGTGGGCCTCGTCCTGGCCGGAGAGAGTGCGGCTGCAGCGGAGGCCTTGGCCGGCCGGGGTCTGCCCGGTCCGCTCCTGGAGTACTACGGGCATCTCGGTTCGGTGGCACTGCCCGACCTCGACAACGGGATCTGGATCGATGACGCCGCCTCCCTCGCTGCCCAGGTCGAGGCAGGTAACTGTCCCAACCGGCTGACCGGCGCGGTTGATGGCATGGTGTCGGTGTTCGCCACAGACGGCGGTGGAGGCATGTACGCCCTCAGCCACACCACAGGGTGCGTCTACCACCTCACGGCCGGCGCCCTGGTTGGCAGCACCTACGACCTCGACGAGACCGGCTACCGCATCGCCGCCGAGGACCTCTGGAGCTTCCTCGAGCACCTGCACGCCCGCCTGACCGCGGCCGTAGAAGCGCGCGCTGGGGAAAGCGCACGGGCGGTAGAGACGAGCACATGAGATTCCGGAAAAGGGGACGCCTCGATGGAAAAGAAAACCCTCCGCCCTCATCAGAGAGAGGCCGTGGATGCGGTTATCCGAGCTCTCGAATTTCCTGCAAGATCACTTGTGCCCGAGCGAGGGCTCCGGACGCAGGTGATCATGGCCACCGGATCCGGGAAGAGCCTCGTCGCCGTGCGCAGCGCGGAGGAGCTCCACGCGGGCCGTGTCCTTGTCCTCGTGCCCTCGCTGGACCTGCTCGCCCAGACCGAGGCCGCGTGGCGCGAGGGCGGCCGCACGGGTCCGATGATCGGGATCTCCTCCCTCCGGGGAGAGGAGGTGTCCTTCCCCAACACCACCGACGTGGGCGAGCTCGTGGAGTGGGTGCGGCCGTTCGACAAGGTGACCGTGTTCGCTACGTACGCCTCGCTGGGGCTGGGCACCCTGGAGCGGGCCCACGCCGCCGGTCTTCCGGCGTGGTCGCTAATCGTCGTGGACGAGGCGCACAGATGTTCCGGCCGGATCGGCAAGCCCTGGGCAGTCGTCCACGACAACACCCGCATCCCCGCCCTGCGCCGCCTCTACATGACCGCCACACCACGCCTGTGGCAACTCGACGAGAACTCCGAGCAGGGCGCACCGGGCGAGCTGGTGGCGAGCATGGACGACGACCCGGACGGGCCGTTCGGGGCGCGCTGCTACACCCTCACGCTGTCCGAGGCGATCGACCGGGAGATCTGTGCGCCGTACCAGGTCGTGTGCGTGGACATCACCGACACGCAGCTCCAGGCCGCGCAGCTGCTCGGTGCCGAGGGCCGTACGGACGAGATGCGCGGGGCGCGGCTCGCGGCCCTGCAGACCGCGCTGCTCAAGGCGTCAGCCGAGGAAGGCTTCCGCCGCACGCTCGTCTTCCACCATGTCGTGAAGGAGGCCGAGGCGTTCGCGGCCGGCCTCCCGGACGCCGCCGCGCAGCTGCACGCCGCCGACCCGGAGCTCTACCCGGCCACGATCTGGGCCAACTGGCTGTGCGGCGAACACAAGCCGAATCACCGCCAGCGGGTCCTCGGGGAGTTCGCCGACGGCATCGCCACCGACGGCACCGTCGTGGAGAAGGCGTACCTGGGGTCCGTAAAGGTCCTGGGCGAGGGCGTCGACACCAAGAACTGCGACAGCGTGTACTGGGCCGACGTGCGCGGCTCCATGCCCGACCTCGTCCAAGCCGTCGGCCGAGCACTACGGATCCAGCCCGGCGAAGGCAAGACCGCGTCGCTCGTCGTACCGGTCCTGCTCGGGCCCGGCGAAACACCCGACAACATGCTCACCAGCCGGGCGTTCGCCGGGCTGGCCAAGCTCTTGGAAGCGCTCCGAGCGCACGATGCCCGCATCGTGGAGACCCTCGCGGAGCCACAGGCTCAAAGCCGCTCCAAGGGCGTACAGACCCGTAGCGGAAGCCAGGAAGGCGAGGGAGCCGAGAGCGACGGAAGCGACCGTGAACTGTCTGTTCCGGCCCGGGCTCTACTGAAGTTCAGCACGCCCCGTGACCCAGCGCAGCTTGCGGCGTTCATCAACCTGCGCGTCCTCAACCCCGAACACCAGCACTGGCGGCGCGGCATCGAAGCCGCCGTCATCTACGCTCGCGAGCACGGCGACCTGAAGGTGCCGTTCACGTACCGCGTCCCCGAAGGCGAAGAGGCGGAAGGGGTCGGATGGCCGGCCTCGCTCGCAAACTTCCCGCTCGGGCAGTGGATCGCCGACTGCCGCCGCTTCTACGCCCGCGGCGACATGGACGAGGACCGCATCGAGCAGCTGGAGAAGCTGGGCATGGTCTGGAGCCACTTCGACGTCGCGTGGGAGGAGGGCCTGTCCGCCGCGCGCGGGTGGGCCGCCGAGGCGGGCCACCTACTGGCCCCGCTGGACGCGACCCACCAGGGCTACAAGGTGGGCATCTGGCTGAAGAACGCTCGCGCCGCCGCCCGGAAGGCCGCCGAGGACGAGCAGCGGCGTGCCGAGGGCCTGCCAGTGGAGTTGTCGGCCGGGGCGCTGTCGGACAAGCGGCGCGAGCAGCTGGAAGACATCGACCCGTCCTGGTGCCCCACCTGGCCCGTGGAATGGCAACGCGCCTTCCACCTCACCCGCCTCCACCTCGAAGAGGTCGGCGGCGAGCTGCCCACCGAACCCGACGACGTCGTGCACCAAGGCGAGGACCTTGGCCGGTGGGTGCGCTCGGTCCAGCTCGGCTGGGACAACCTCACCACCGTGCAGCAGTGGATGTGCGAACACATCCTCGGCATCCAGCCCGCCAACGAGGACGAAAAGCCGAAGCCGCGCCGTACGCAGGCCGACAAGTGGGCGCTGAACTACGAGGCCGCCAAACAGTTCTTCGAGCGCGAGGGGCACCTGCGGGTACCGCGCAAGCACGTCGAACGGATCGTCAGCGAGGACCAGGAGGAACGGGAGCTCCGGCTCGGTGCGTGGATCGGGAACCAGCGCAGTCGGGCCGCGACGCTGACCCCCGAGCGGGTGGACCAGCTGTCCGCGATCGGGATGCGGTGGTCGTGATGGGCATCGTCGTTACCGCGGTCGTCGCCCGCGCGGTCGGCTATCTGCTCGGACGGTTGCGCCCGTGGCGGCCTCTGGGCGACTGGGCGGCCGATCAGGTCCGCTTCACCGGGGCGACGCCCGACGGCAGGCTGTCGTCGTCACCGCGTCACGCCCCAACCGGGCCGAGAACGGGCCATTCACCTAGCCGCCGCCTGACAGCCCTGCGAACCCTCCAGAAGGCGCACAGCGGACCGTGTGCGTGAGAAGATCCTCCGCCAAGATTGACTCGCTCCGAAGGATCCCCATGCATGAGCAATCTATCGATGATGCGTCGAGTCATGAACTCGAGGAGATACCGCAGTCAGTGGATCAGCGCCTGGTCGAACATAACGGGTCCTACTATCAGGTGCGCGTAGCGGAGCTCGCAGGTGACGTGCACTTTCCGCCAGTCATGAATGGTCTGGACTACTTGGTCAGCGTGGCAGAGCACCTAGAGGGTGGAAGCGAACCAAGTGCGAGGGCCATGAAGTACGCCGTGCTGCACCTGGCTGCAGGCGCCGAGGTGCTTTTGAAGGCGCGTCTGCAGATGGTGCATTGGTCCCTGGTTTTCGCCAACCCCGGGGACGCTACGCGAGAAGCGCTCGAGAATGGAACGCTGAACAGCTGCAGTCCGCAAGAGACGCGTAAGCGGCTGACCAACATTGCGGGTATCAAGTTCAACAAGCGTGATGAGGGCGCCCTCTCCGACCTGGCCAAACGCCGCAACGCTCTGCAGCACTATGGCTTGGTCGGCGAGAACGCCAAAGCTGGCAAGGTTGAGAGCACCACTGCCCAAGTACTGAACTTCCTCATCAGTTTCGTCGGTGAGCACATTTTGGAGCGCATAACGGATGAAGAGGAACGGCACCACGCGGAGATCGACATGGACCGAATCCGCGGAGGGGTCCGTACGATCCAGGGCTACGTAGCAGAGCGCATGAAGGACCTCGCTCCGGTGCTGGGGCCCGCCAGAGCGCGTACCCTTCATTGCCCAGAGTGCCAGCAGTTTGCCCTCACTCCAACAACGATCGAAGGTGTGCCGGAGTGGTGCCAGTCGGACGCCGGCTTCTTCCCCATGTATTGCCACCTCTGCGTTGAGGGCTATAGCCCTCAGGGCCTGGCTCTGCGCTACGCCGTCCGCGTTCTCGACCGCGCCGCTCCTGATGCCTCGTACGACGGTGACGCCCCGAACCGGTGTCCCGTCTGCGCGATGAGCAGCCTGGTGCGAGGGGCCCGGACCGCTGCCGCTCCAGAGACACCTATCGACTTCTGCTTCCATTGCGCGAACGTGGTCGATGGGGTGCAAGAGTGCCAGCGCTGCGGCTTCATTTACACCGCTGAGCAGGGTCATCGATGCCGACTCGGTAGCTGAATGCCCGCGCATGAGGACGTCGTTCGCCGAGAACGAGCGGCGGGGCCAGCCAGGGTGATCCTGTCCGGCCCCGCCGCCGTCGGGTCAGCCGACGTTCCAGCCACCAGCGGGCGTGCGGGCGGCTTCGGCCTTCCGGGGTGGCCTTCAGTGTCCCAGAGCGAGAGCGGCGGCGGACCGTAAGGCCGGTGGCCAGTGGAGGCTACTGTGCGTCGATGCAGGGCCCTTGGGCACGGAAGCGCGCGCGGGTTTCCGGCCAGGGCGTCGCGCTGTCGTGGCCGGAGCAGCCGACGCCTCCGCAAAGAGGTCGTGAGTCGCGCGTCGGCCTGCCGTTGATCAGCGCCACTCGCCCGTACGCCTCGTAGCGCTCGCGTCTGTCCTCGCCTTCCACAAGATCATTGGCGAGCTCCTGCTTGGTGGAGCGCACGAGATCCGCGAGCGGAACACTCCACCTGCCTTCTTGAAGGACCGGGCATCCCACCCTTGAGGTCTCTGCGCCTCCGCCCGGGCGGACCGCTCGCCTCCAGACCGTCCCCTGGCCTGTCGGAGTCCGACGCTACCGAATCGTGTCTCACAGACGACCCCGACACGCCGCACTCAGCGGCACACTGAGGGGCCCTGCCCTTCTCGGACAGCGGTGTTGAGGGTTCTCCTTATGCCGCTGCCTGCAACTCCTCGTACTCGGCGTGGACTTCTGCGGGAGTCTTGTAGCCGAGTCCGGAGTGGAGGCATTTTCGATTGTAGAACATCTCGATGTAGCGGACGATCGCCCGGTGGGCATGTGCGCGTGATGGGAACGTAGTTCGGTGCACGAGTTCGTTTTTTTAGGGCGCCGAAAAATGATTCACCCATCGCATTGTCCCAACAGACACCGGTGCGGCCGACCGACGCTCGCAGGCCCAACGAGCGGAGCTTGCAACGAAGTTCCCGAGACGTGTATTGACTGCCGCGATCGGAATGAAGTATTCAGCCTTCGGCGAGGTCGATGTTCCGGGCCGCCATATCGAGTGCATCCGATATGAGAGAGGTATTCATGTGGTCGGCCATCGCCCAGCCGACCACAGCTTTTGTGTGGCAGTCGATGACGGTCGCGAGATAAAGGAACCCGGCCCAGGTGTGAACGTAGGTGATATCGCTGACCAGTTTGCGCCCGGGAGCGTCAGCGGTGAAGTCACGGGCCAGCAGGTCGGGCGTGGCCGGCGCCGCATCATCGGCGATCGTGGTCGCCCGCCAGGGCCGCGGCTGGCATGGCACCAGGCCGAGCTCGCGCATCAGCGCGCGGACCAGTTCTGCTCCGGCCTGCACGTTCATCCGCTGGAGCACGGCGTGGACACGCCGGTAGCCGTAGGTCTCCTGCGAGTCGGAGAAGACCTGGAGGATGACGGCCCTCAGTTCCGCACGGCGCTTCGCGGTGGCCGACAATGGCCTCGATCTCCAGTGGTAGAAGCCCGACGTGGATACTCCCGCCCAGGTGCACATCTGCTGCACGGGAAAGTTGTCGGCCTCGCCGTCGATGAACTCGTACTTCTCCGTCACCGGTATTCCTGGGCGAAGAAGGCCGCCGCTTTTCCCAGGAACTCGGTCTTCATAAGAGTTCCCGGTTCTCGCGTTCCAGTTCGCGCAGGCGGGCGCGTTCGCTGATAGTCAGGGGAGGCTCCTCCCCGGCGTGCTCTAGCCGGTACCGGCTGACCCAGGTGCCCAGCGTTCCCTCGTTCACTTGTATCTCTCGGGCGACCTCGGCGATCGGGCGGGACTCCACCACCACCATCTTGACCGCCTCGTCCCTAAACTCAGGACTGAACTTCCTACGCTTCTGTGCCACGTGCTCTCTCCGCCGTTCTGGACTTCGATCCTATGGGGACCGCTGTCCGAGAACTTCGGGGCGCCTCACACGACACATCGGTGGTAGTTGATCCGCTGTGAGCCGTGCTTGGTCGGACGCAGCGTCTCTCAATTCGCCTCGTAGACCTGCGGCATTTTGATGTGCCGGATGTTCTGGCCTTGGAGAGATTCGGGGAGCGCTTGGGTCGTGATGACCTGTGTGCCCGTAGCTTGAGCGGCTTCTCCCAGGTCCTGTAGAACTGCCTTGATGACGCTGGTGTCGATGCCTTGCTGGTAGGGGTTGTCGAGCATCAGGAATCCGGGGAAGGCGCACTCTTCGTCCAGGTCGTTTGCCAGGAAGAGAGTGGCGTAGCTGTAGGCGAGGAAGAACAGCACCCGTAGTTCGGCACCGAGGATCTGGTTCCAGGGTCGGGTGCCGACGTAGAAGGTGAGGTCGCTGTCGCTGATGGTGATGCTTCCCTTGACCCAGCCGTGTCCTCGGTAGGTCTGGAGGAAGGAGTTCATGCGGTCTGCGAAGAGGGCGCAACGGTCGGCCGGGGAGAGGCCAACAGCTTGGTGCGGGGGCTGGGCCTCGGTGATGTCGTTCAGGGATTGCTGGGCTGATGCGACGGTCTGGGTGGCCTCGATGCGGCGTTGCAGGATCTCTTCGATAGCCGGGAAGGCGGTCATCTTCTGTTCCAGCTGCGCGATGTTCCCGGCGAGGTCCTCCAGCGCTGTCATGAAGGGGGCCAGTTGGGCAGCTCGTTCGTTGTTGATGCGCTTGGCCAGTTCGGCTTGTTGCTGTTCCAGGTGAGTACGGCGTTCGTGGGCGGTTTGCAGGTCGCCGGCAGTGCGGGCGATGACGTCTTGCAGGTCTGCCAGTTCTGATTCCAAGGAGCGGACTTCAACTTGGGCGCGGCGTCGGCGTTGGTCGTCGCTGACGGGCTGGTTGCAGAGGTAGCAGGCGTCGTCGTCGTGGGGACGGCGTGGATCGACACTTTGTTCGCAGGCAGGGCAGAGCCGGACAGGCAGGGCGTCGAAGAGATCGACGGAAGTGATGAGGCGCTGCATACGGCCGATCTCCGCGGTGACCGTCTGCGCTGACTTCCTATGCTCGTCGAGGAGTTGCTCAAGGGCGGTCACCTCGTCCAGGGCGCGCTGGAGGCGGCGTGAGGTGTTCTCGTAGTCGGCGGTGAGGGTGGAGTCATAGCCGGCGCCGGTGGTCTCGTGGCCGCCGTGGACCATGCTGTTGATGTCGGCGGTGAGCTGTCGGCGCTGCTCGTAGGCGGCATCGAGCTCGGCTCGGACGGCGTCGCGAGCGGCTGCTACTTGCTCCAGTGAGCGGGCGACGGGGATGTTGAGGCGGTCGGAGATGGCGGTGACGGCCTGGAGGGTACTCTCCTGGACTTCGCGTTCGACGGCCTGGGCTTCGGCCAGGCGTTTCCTGGCCTGGGCGATATGGAAGTCCTTGTTGGAGTACTTGACGCGGGCGAATCCGAGGAGCTGGCTCACGACGGCGCGCCGGATGAACTCGGCTTCCTTGCTGGCGAAGTCGGTCCAGGAGTCTTCGTTGCGGTAGATGTGGCGCAGGGTGTTGCGGAACGACAAAGGTGTGAGCTGGTTGGCCGACTCGGCGACGATTCCCTTGGGGATCTGCAGGTCGGGCCAGTTGAGCTCCCGCAGGATCCAGCTGGAGAAGGCGTCGACGTTCAGGTCGTCTCCGTCGATGTAGACCCTATTCATGCGGCCGTGCTGAAGGGACCTGGTCAGCGTGTGCGGGGTGCCGTTCAGTGTCAGATCGGTGCTGATTTCGACATACTTCTCGGCTACCGCGATGGTCAGCGCGTCTCGGGGGCTGTCACGGTCGCCCAGGCAGTAGTCGATCGCCTTGAGGGTGGTGGTCTTTGAGCTGTTGCGGACCCCGGTGATGACATTGAGCATGCCGGAGGGGAAGGTGTACTCGTCGATCTCACCGGTGTGCTGCACGAGCCGGACGGACTCGACACGGATGCCGCGGCCGGGGTGTGCGATGACAGGCTTGGTCATGGCTGGATCTCTTGGCGGAAGGGCGCGTTGCCGACCTCGTCCGGGAACAGCTCGTAGATCAGGTCTTTGAGCTGGGTGCCGGTCATGCTGGCGAGGTTGCCTTCCATGGCTTCGCAGCGACGGACCAGCGGCTGGAACTGAGGCGTGCGCGCGAGCCGCTCCGCGGCCTTGCGGCCGGCGGCCTTGAGCTTGATGCGTTCGGGCTTGTGGCTGGTGGTGACGGTGACCAGTTCGCGTGAGACGAGGACCAGGAACTGCCGGTAGCGGTGGTCCCAGGGGCCGTAGCGATAGCGGACCATGGGCGCTTCGACCTCGGTGGAGTCCTGGGCCAAGAAGGCGTCACCGAGCGGCACGACCTGCGGCATGGCGGCATGAGCTCGTTCTAGAAACCCTGGGTAGCGCAGGAAGAAGTCGAGTTTGGCGAACTTGGTCCGACCGGCGATGTAGGAGCCCGGTTGCTGGCCGCACAGGTGGATGAGCAGCAACAGGCGCGCGGCGTGGAAGTCCGGTGAGTCGTCCGGGTCCCAGGGGCGGTGCAGGGGCGGGACGACGCGGCTGCCGATCTTATGAGGCATCGACGTACCTGTTCAGACAGCGCGCGGTGATGTCGCTGAGTGTGGCCAGGGCATCCACAAGGTTGTACGTGCGATCGGCTACCTGGGGCATGTGAGCGACTTTGAGAACCGTCGCCTGGTAGGCGTCGGGGCCTGGAGGGATGACGCCGCTGCGCCGCTCGGCCATGGTGACGGTGCACAGGGCGTGAACGTCGTCGGCCAGGTCATCAAGTTGCTGCCGTCTGGTGCCGATGCTGGCCCGGCGTCTGCGCCGGAAGGTGAGCATGGCCTCGTGCTGGGCTTCGGCTTCCACATCGGAGACCCCTGCCGGCCGGAGCTTCTCCTGCAGTGTCATCAAAGGTTCCGTGGAGCCGTCGCTGCGCCGACCGGTGACCTTACGCACGCTGTCCTCCAGGGCTGCCCGGAAGGTATCGCGGCTGACACTCTGCGCCCGCAGGGCCCGGGCGCTGCGGGCGATGTCCTCTATGAGACGGGTCATCACCTCCTCCACCTCCGCGTACATTGGTCCGGTGCCCAGGAGCGCACCGACGTGCGGAGCCAGACGTTGCAGCGTTTCTCGTTCGACATCTTCGATCGTGCGGCCAACGACGAGGACATCGAGGCGGTCTACACACCAGGCCATGTCGCGGCCGTCCGGAAGCTGCAGATCGCTCAGCCGTTCGATGAGGTGATTGCGCGTTGACTCGCTCACCGGCCCGCGGGGGCGGTCCCGTTCCACCGCGAACTCATACAGATTGGGCTGAGGCATCTCGTTGATGATGAGCGTGAAGCGGGTACCCTCCGGAAGAGGCTTGCCCACGAACAACTTGCCCAGGTAGCTCGTCTCCGCCGTCTTCTGCGGAGTTTCCGCCCTGCAGACGCTGGCCACACTGTGCCGGTTACCGGCCTCTTCGATCGTTTTGACCTGGCGGTAGTTCGGCGCGTCATCGCGGTAGCAGAGGATGTCTTCCAGGTCTTCCCAGGACACCGAGGTCCACTGTCCATCCAGCATGTCCAGGCAGTCCAAGAGAGTGACTACATCCTGGTAGGCGAAATCCCGCCGGCTACGCCGCCCGCCATCAGCAGGTGCCAAAGCCATCGGCACCCCCTGACGCCCCCCAACCAAGCGCTTCCACGTGCACGGCACACACGCCTTGTCGCACCTATGCCCCCCAATGACATCGGAAGGCAGTAGATCACCCCATGCTTCAAGGGGCAACGGTCAGCACCGAATCGAACGCCGTCCGTGACGGTCGGCGATCAGTCCGTCGACCCTGCCGGGGCACCAGCGCGGAGGCCCGCCGACGCGCAACCGGCGGGCGGACCCCGATCCCCGGCTGCATCCGCGCCCGGTCGTTCTCCGTTGGGGCAGGAGGCCTGGCGGCGAACAGGCCAGCAGGTCGCCGGGTGCCCCGGTCACCTTGCGGTGTTCTCGGTGCGGATCATGCGGCGCAGGCTGGTGCGGGCTGCTGCGAGGTCCTGTTCCAGGGAGGTAGTGCGAGCACGGAGCGCGGTGTTCTCTTCGGTGGCCTGCTGGAGCTGGTCGGCGAGCTGGTGGTTGTGGCGGGTGAGTTCGTCGATGCGGGTGGTGAGGTCATGGGTGGTGAGGGCGTCGAGTTGGCGTCCGAGTTGGTGGCGTACGGCAGTCTGGGCTCGGTCGCGTTCCTGGCGTAGTTGTTTGATCTCCTGACGTGCGAGTTCGAGTTCCGTGCGCAGCGTGGCGGTGGTCGAGGGGGTGATGGCGGGGGATGTCCGGCTGGGAGCCGGTCGGGCGGCCTGGCGGTGCTGGGCGGCTTGGATGTGCTGGCGGATGGTGTCGGTATAGGTGAGCCAGGTGGAGACGCCAGCGGCGCGGGCGACGGTGGTGTGGGTGACGGGGTGGCCGTCGCGTTCGAGGGTGGTGATGGCGTCGAGGGCGCGCTGGCGCTTGTCGGCGCTGATGCGGGCGCGGGCCTGGGCGAGGGGGGCCGGGTTGCCGTGGGGATTCACTGCGATCCGGTGGGGATGCGGTTGACGACGGTCAGAGGCAGGAGGGGGCGGAGCGCCGGTCTGGTCGGCGCAGGACGGTGCTGGCTTCTTCGAGTTCGGCGCGTTCGTTGCCGGGCATGACGGCCAGGTACCTGCTCATGCGAGTGACGACTTGTTCGAAGGCGGTGATCTGGGCGGTGAGGGCGGTGGTGACGAACTCGGCGGCGTCCATCGCCAGGGCGGTTTCGCGGTCGGCGCGCAGTTCGTTGATGTGCTGCTCGATGGCGGGCAGGTAGGAGGGGTCGGGGCGGTAGAAGCCGCAGCCGGCGCACTGGAAGCGGATCGGGCAGGAGCTGCCGCCGGCTTTGACGTTGCTGGGTTCGGTGCAGCCGCCGTAAGGGACGGCCACGGAGCGGAGTTCGTAGGCGGTGGCGGAGGTGGGGGCCGCCTGGCCGCGGCGGTCGACGACGTGGGCGCTGAGGGTGGTGACGGCGGCGCGCTTTCGCTTCAGGGAGACCTGTAATGGTGGAGTCGGGTATTGGAACTCTCGGAATGGGTGGGGCTATCCGTCGAGGTACTGGTGTCTGATGTCGGCTGGCAAGGTGAAGAGTTGACCATCGCGGACCTGCCATTCGGTCGTCCCGTCAACTTCGTGGCTGGCAAGGAACAGGCCCTGGACGAGGTCTCCGTCCTCGTCAGAAGCGGGGAGCCGAGCGATCTCTCTGATTTGACCAATGAACCAGTCCAGGGCCGACTCACGGATGTCGGCGCCGTAGAAGATGTAGTGGGTCCAGTTGACGTGCTGACGCGGTGAGCCCCATCCGTTGGAGTAGTGCTTGTCTTCGTGGGACGAGATGATCTCTTGGACGGCGACGAGTTGTGTCTCGTCGCACTCCAGCCATCCTCGGACCGACACGTAAACGCCCATTGGCGTGTCCTCTCTCTCGTCGTCAGTTCTGACGTGACAGCCGTCCGCTGACGTCGGCTGCGTAGGCGCCCCAGTCTCCGGCGGCGGCTCGCTGCCATTTGACGGCGACGGTGATGTCGATGCCGAGGGTGCGGGCGAGGACCACAGCGGGCAGTTCGGTGGCGAGCTGGAACAGTGCGGTCGAGCGGGCCTCCGCGAGCCGGATGCCGAGTTTGCGGAGCCGTTCGCCCATGGCCCAGGCACTGATCGGCCGACCGGGCTGGCCTCCGGGAAAGAGCCAGGGCGAGTCTGTGCGGCCGAGGACGGCATGGCTGCGGCGGACCTCGACCTGTTGGAGGGCCAGTTCAGCGACGGGTGCGGGAAGCTCAACCGGGACGGCGCCGAGGCGGATGCGAACGGCTCCGTCAGTCTCCTCGATGTGGTCGACGGTGAGGCGGGAGATCGCGGCGGGCCACTGGGCATAGAGGAGCAACAGCAGGCCGCCGAGGCGGTCTTCGGGCTTGAGGGCGTCGTCGTGCAGCAGGCGGCGGGAGGTGTCCCACCGGGCCTCGTCGTCCATCGCCTGGGAGGGGCCGTTCCATCGGACAGCTGGGAAGCTGAGGTCGAGGGCGATCTTCTGGGACAGGGCCCAGCGCACGAAGTGGCCTGCCTCCCTGCGGTGGCGGACATCGTCGCTGGTCATCCAGCGTTCAAGGTCGCCCTGACGGCAGGTGGCAAGGGTCAGGTTCTGCTCCTCGAGCCAGTCCAGGAGATGGACGGCCGCCCGCAGATGCTGCCGCGTGCCCGTGAGCTGGTAGTGCGTTATCTCCTTGCCGCGGCTGCGTCGGCGAAGCCGGCGCAGGAGGTGCCAAGTCGCGTACCGGTGCAGGATTTTCCGTCCCTCAGCCGTCGCATGGGATTCGACGAGGTCCTTCACGAGCCGTTCGAGACGGACCATCTGCTCGTCCCGCCTAGGCAGGACTTCGGTGGCCACGAGAACGCTGCGGATGTGCTCGACGACCTTGCCCTCAGGGAGTTCGTCCAGGGCGTCGTGGGTGAGGGGACGGCGGCCGGAACCAAGATCGGACAAGACCGTGGAGACGATGCCCTTGGACAGCCAGCGCATCGCGGTGCCGGCCCGTTCCGTGCTGGCCAGGGCGTCGTGGAGGGGCTGCAGCTGCGGGATTACAGAGCCGGTGTCGTCGCCGAGGATCTCGTGGAGCCGTTGCTTGAGTGTGCAGCGCGGGCACGGCCCGGCGCATGCAGCCGCTCGGCTTGTCCGCAGGTCGGACATGGACGCCAGAGCTCAGCGTCCGGCGCGGTGCAGGGGCCGCAGACGGGGTCATCAGCGGTGCCGGAGTGAATGCCACGCATTCGTCCGCACACGGTGCAGTGAGCCTGGCGTCGATCACAGCCTCCGCAGCGGGGCAGGCCGGTGAGCTTCGAGAGCATGCAGGGTGCGGTGCGGCCGCAGATCGAGCAGAGCAGCACCGGCAAAGGGCGGCAGTTCGGGCAGATCGGCCCGTCCGCGGTACGGGAGTTGCCCATGCGTGACTCGCCGCAGACGATGCAGGTCTCCAGGTTGGCCGGGTCCCTGACCAGGCAGCTCGGACACAGCGGCCGCCCCTCGGCGTCGCGGGTGGCCGGCTCGCGCCGGGCACCACAGCGTACGCATTCTTCGAAGCGGGACTTGGGATGCAGTTGCGGCAGACCCGCTGCCCGTCCAGCGGCTTGTCGATGCGGACCACCCGGCGGCAGCGGGGGCAGGCGGGCCGGACGATCCCGGCGGCACCTGCCGTGTGCAGCAGGTCGATGAACCGCAGGATGGCGCGATGCGGCGCCAGATGGCCCTCCCCGGTCAGCAGCCGGGGGTTCTCCTCCAGGGCCCAGACCACTCGCTGGCGATAGTGGGGACGGTGGGGTGCCGTCCGGCGGAGGGCCTCGGCGACCGCGTCACGGTGGGCGCCCGGGGCGATCGCGGTGATCAGTTCGTAGACGACGGTGACGGGATCACGGTCGTCGTGGTCGGGACACATCGAACAGCGTGGCAGGCCCTTGCGGTCCCGGAAACCAACGCGTCGGACGTTGCCGCAGGCGGAGCACTCGGCGGTTTCCTGACCGCAGACTCCGCAGTACCAGTCCCGGCCCTTGCGCTGGAGGGTTCGCAGCGTCTTGCCGCACTCGGCGCAGACCGGCGGTGCGATCGCCGAGGCGCCAGCCTTGCGGAGCTCGATGAGCAGATCACCAATGGCCCGGGGCGCCGGAGAACAACCGTCGGTCAGGACCACGGGCCGCATCGCCAGGGCCTTGGCCAAGCTCCGTGACTTCGCACGACCGCCCGCGACCGAGGTGACCACGGTTCGGATCGTCTCGATGCCGAGTTCCCTCTCGACATCGGCGACGAGCTCCGTGATCAAGCCGGACCGGGTCTGTGACGGCGCGGTCGAGATGATCAGCCTTGGTCATGGCCGGTCAACACCCCTGATCCGAGCCCGCTTTGGCCGCAGTCCGCCGAGTCCCTCCGCAGAGGGTGACGAGCCGCCGGCGGCTGCCTTCTTCGGCTTCTTCACGGCCCCGGCCGCCGCGATGGGCTCGATGAGGTCGTCCATGGCGCAGTCAAGAATGTCGAGCAGGGCCATGAGGATCTTCAGGCTCAGTCGCTCCGGTCGCTCGACGACGAGCCGGTAGACCTGACTCGACGACAGGCTGATACCGCGCTCGCAAAGCGGAGGGATGAGGTCGGTGGTGGAGAACATCCCGCGGTCGGCCATGACTTTGCGCAGGTGCCAGTGGTAGTCGAGCTTGGCGGCCATCGCCGGATCCCTCCTGTCAGGCCCCGGCGAACGCCGGAGCCAGTGCCTTGTGCAGGGAAGTGTTCATGAAGTCGTCGCTGACGTGCGTGTAGATGGCCAGGGAGCTGTCGCACTCATGGCCGACCTGCTGCTGAATGAACCGGCGGTCGACCCCGTCCTCGGTCAGATGCGTGACGTAAGAATGGCGGATTGAGTGGGGAGTCAGGTCTCTTGGGAGCTTCAGGGCGTCGCGGTATGCCTCGAACCGGTCGTTGATGGAGCCGGGCTGGAGGCGGCCCCCGCGTTCAGTGATCCACAGAGCCGGGTGATCAGGGAATCCGAAGCGCGGCCGGACGTTCTCGACGTAGTCGGCGACCGCCTCGACGGCCCAGTCCATCACCGACAGCACGTTCCGCCGCCGCGGCGGCTGGCCCTTCTTCGCCTTGCCGTAGCGGACATTGAGCGTGCCGTACCTGCCGAACTGCCGGGCCCTCGGGTTGCGGCCGAAGTCGACCAGATCGAGCTTGGAAGTCTCGGTCCGGCGCAGGCCCCACCCGTAGATCACCTTGAAGAGGGTGGCGTCACGGTAAGCCGCCAGGGCGCCCTTGCGTTTCGCCCGTACCGCTCGTTCGACCTGGTCGTCGGCGTAGTCGAGGAAGAGCTGCAACTGTTCCCGGGTGAAAGGCTTCGCCTCCGGTTCGCCCTCGTAGTCGTTGAGGTGGGCGATGGTGTTCCACTCGTGACAGATGGCCACCGGGAACGTTCCGAAGGCTTCCTCACAGGCCGGCCCCCAGCCATAGCGCCCGTCGATGAGGAACTCGCTGAACATGCGGACGTCGCCCTGATAGCTGCGGATCGTGGACGGCGCCAGGTGCTTCTCGCTCGTCAAAGAGAGCGACCACTCGTCCACGTGGGCCGGAGTCCACTGCCACGGGTACTCGTTCGCGAACTCCAGGAACCGTCGTATGAGCCGTTCCCGATCGTCGACCGTTTCGTCCCGCAGCCCCCGCGACTTCTGCTGAGCACGCCAGCCCCGCAACATCGCGTCGAACATCGCGTCCTCCGGACGCAGCTGGACCACCCCGGAGACCAGCTCCAGATGAGCCGACCCTGCCAGGGCCGCCTTGCGCTGATGCACCACTCCAGACCATCCCTTCTGGAGAGCAAATCATGCATCAGAAGGGATCTCCTCAGCAACGTGCCAGGTCAGGCCGCCATCTCGTAGTAGAGCCGGAGTCCTCCCCTACCTCGCCGCGACCTGGCGACCTGCAGGTTCTCACCCGCCTGATGCAATTCCCGAGGGTTCGCGTAGTACTGCGTGGACTGGGGCGAGCGGTGTCCGAGCCAGGCTTGCAGCTCGAACAGGGTCATCGGTTCCTTGGCGTTGTAGAGCTGGCTGGCGATCGTGGACCGGGCCCGGTGGCTGGTGATGTTCCCGCGGATGTCGGCGGCCGGGACGCCGGCCTTGCGGCAGAGCATGGGTATGACCGTGTTGTTGATGTAGGCCGGGGATATTCGCCGGGCCCGGAAGGCGAACAGCAGGTCCACCTGCTCGGCGGTCCTGCGGCCGATGAACGCGGGCTGGGATGGTCTGACGGCCTGCCAGGCGTCGATGGCCTGGCCGAGGATCGGGTCGACGGGCTTGGTGAATGCGGTGCCGGTCTTGTGGGTGGGGACGTCGAGCAGGCAGACCGCGTCGCGTGCCAGGACCTGCTGTGAGTCGCCGGCGATCCAGCTTGCCGTCACCCGTCCGGGGCGGCGGTGCAACAGATCGTTAGGCTCCCGGCCATGGCTAACGATCTCGGCTTCACCTGCTCTTGCTGCGGCGAATACCACGCAGAACTCCCGATGGGGTTCTCTACCATGGCGCCCGACGTCTGGTCCGAGAGCTTTGCAGACGATTCCGCCAGCATGCTCTCCTCCGATCAGTGCATCATCAAGAACGAGCACTTCTTCATCAGAGGCCTGATCGAGATACCCGTGGTCGACAGCGATGTCGCGTTCTCCTGGGGTGTCTGGGTCTCCCTCAGCCGGGACAGTTTCGCCCGCGCCCTCAACATGTGGGAGTCGCCCGGCCGAGAAGCCGAACCCCCCTATTTCGGCTGGCTGACCACCGAGTTGGGGCTGTACTCACCCAGCACCACCAACCTGAAGACGCACGCTCACACGCGTCCTGTCGGCCAGCGTCCGTTCATCGAGCTGGAGCCCACTGACCACCCCCTCGCGGTCGAACAGCGGACCGGCGTCACCATGGACCGTGTCCGCGAGATCGCCGAGGCAGTCCTGCATCCCAAGAGCCAGTAACGCCTAACCTGGCGCCGGCCCGCTCCACTCAGCCAGAAGCGACAGCATCCGTTGATCGTCCTCACGGAATGTGTGCCTGATCCGAGACGCCGCGAGTGCTGGGCGTGGACGACTTCGCGATCCGCCGCGGCCAGACCTACTCCACCGTCTTGACCAGCGTCGAAGGCCATCGCGTAGTCGATGTACTCCCGACCCGTGAAGCCGGACCACTGGCCGCATGGCTGATCCGCCACCCCGGCGTGGAGATTATCTGCCGGGACCGGGCGGGCGCCTACGCCGACGGTGCCCGCCGCGGCGCCCCCGACGCTCTGCAAGTCGCCGACCGATTCCATCTATGGCAGGGCCTCGGCCGGGCCGTGGAAACCTGCGTCGCCGCCCATCGCGACTGCCTGCGTAATCCTTCGCCCAGCGGCATATTGGCGGAGGCCACCCGACTGGCTGCAGGTCGGCCGCAGGACGACCCGGCGCCCATCGGCCGGCGGGCCGAGCGAAAGAAGGCAGCGCATGCCCTGGTCCACGAGCTCCTTTCCCAAGGTCACTCACGCCGGGCGATCGCCCGGCACCTGGGCTGGGGCCTCAACACCGTGCTCCGGTACGCGAACGCCGCGCACTGGCAGGACACCTTCCGCGAGAACCGGCCCTGACCCAGCAGACTCGACACCTACAAGCCCTACCTGGAGCGACGCTTCGCCGAGGGGTGCACCAGCGTCACCCAACTGCACGGCGAGCTGCTTGCCGACCATGCCCCGGTCACCTACGGCATGGTCCGCGCACACATCGCGACCTTGCGCGGGGCTCCCCCCGAGGCGGCGCCCCGGCCGCCGACGGTGCGGCAGGTGACTGGCTGGCTCACCCGTCACCCCGCCGCCTTGACCGAGGAGGACAGCACTGCACTGAAAGACGTTCTGACCCGCTGCCCCGAGCTGGCCACGACCGCCGGACACGTCCGCGGCTTCGGCGAGATACTCAGCAGCCGGCTCGGCCACACGCTTCCCGCCTGGATCGACGCAGTCGATGCCAGCCAGCTACCCGGCCTCACCGGCTTCGCACTCCACCTGCTCCGAGACCTCGGCGCAGTAACAGCCGGGCTCACCCTGGACTGGAGCTCGGGCAGCATCGAGGGCGCCGTGAACCGCATCAAGAAGATCAAGAGACAGCTCTACGGTCGAGCCGGATTCGAACTGCTCCGCAAGATGATCTTGCTCCAGTAGCTCCTCGCGCCTGCGCGGGCCTATTGCCGGTCGGCAACGTCCGAGGTCAGAGTTCGGTCGTCCAGATCCCGCCAGGGTGCTCACTCGGCGGCAACCACAGCTGAGGCTGTGACTCGCGATGCCTCTCCTGAGCCTGTTCTTCCCAATGGAAGCGGTCGTCCGCGTCGGGCCACGCAACTTGCAACACGGGAAAAGGTGGCCGTCGGTAGAACCCGATCGCCCGTCCGAAGAAGGTCCGGTACCAGCGGAGATCCACATTCCTGAGTGCAACTTGGTGACCGTCGATAACGTCAGGATGCCTCTGGCCGTCAGCCACCACAGCACCCGCGGCTACCTGCGCTCCAAGCCCATTGAGCATGCGGTGCATGGCGTGGACATCCAGTCCGAACATGGCTACTGAACTTGAATTCGTGATGTCGGCAGTGACGCGGAGCCCTCTGGGCGCTGGTCGTTCGGGATCAAGAGCGTGTCTGCAACCAGTGACACGCGGCGGCCAGTGTCACTTCGATGTCGTCGCTCCATGAACAGACTTCCAGCCACGACAGGTAGCCGCCCTGGGTGAAGACCAGGACCTCACCTGGGCACTCGCCGGCTTCGGTGACGAGCTGCGCTTCGGCCGCCACTACCGTGCCGGGGCCAGTGGGTGCAGGGTCCACCTTGCTGGTGTCGAGTTCGAAGTAGGCGGTGCCACACCCACATGTGCAGCGCGCTCGCACGCTGAGGTGCGGAACCTGCCTTCGGAGCGCGATATAAACGGGGGTGTCCCCGTTCAGGACTGCCGCAAGCACGTCGGCTACGTCGGCAGGCAGGCTCTCGTTCATCTCGTCACCGTATCTGACCAGCGATTTTAGACTCCGACCGGTGCAGGACCCATCGCCGATCGGCCAGCCAGCGTGCTCACGCTTCCAGCACCAGGCCGGTGCCAGCGAGGCAGCCATTGATGACTTCCGGTCGGTACTGCAGCATCTTGAGCTTGCGCTTCACGGCACGGGTGATCTGGCTGAGGTCGGCTGCGGCGAGGTTGCCGATGTCGCGCTTGACCAGCGACCAGACGCCTTCTTGCGGGTTCAGGTCTGGCGCGTAGGTGGGCAGCTGGAAGACCGTGAGCCAGTCCGCGTTCGCTTCGATGAACGCCCGTAAGGGCTTGGTCAGGTGGAGGCGGACGTTGTCCCAGACCAGGACGATCGGGCCGCCGAGCTGGATGCGCGCGCGGATCAGCAGATCGCGGAAGTCGCGCCAGCCGAAGCCTTTGGGCTGGTCCTTGCGCCCGGTGTACTCGCGGACGGAGTAGAAGAGCCGGGACCGCTCGCCAGGCTTGTAGCAGGTCATGCCTGCCATCGATACCCGGCCCGAGCCCCGGCCGCGCACGCGGACCACCGGGGTGCAGCCCCTGCGGCCCCAGGACCTGGCTCGCGGCGGCGTCAGCGACTGACCGGCCTCGTCCTCGAAGACGATCCATCCGTCGCAGGCCGCCGCGATGCTCTTACCCGCGGCCAGACCTCCTTCTTCCACAGGTCCACCGCAGCGTCGTCACGCTCGATCGCGCGGCGGGCCGGCTGCTGCCACGACCAGCCATGCCGCTTCAGCAACCGCCATGTCCCCTCGACTGTGTAGCTCACGTGGAACAGCCGACCGATCAGCGTCTTCACGCGGGCTAGGGTCCACCGCTGGTCGACCCAGCCGTGGACCAGGGGGCCGCGCTCCAACTCCCGCTCCAGCTTGGCGACCTGCTTCTCACTGAGCCTCGGCCGCCCGGGTGAGCCCTTCGACAGGACTCCAGCCTCGCCGCGCTCGCGCCAATGGCGGCGCCACCGCTCCACCGACCGCTCGCTGACTCGCAGCGCGGCGGCTATCTCCCGGTTCTTGTCCCCACGCTCGAAGCGTCCCACGGCCTGAAGCCGGATCCGCTCCCGCGCGGCTCTCCCAGCCTCGGTCAACCCGCCGCCCTGCACGTATCTCACGGTCCAGAGCTACCCGCGCTGAGCGGCCGCCGTCAGGCGAACGGCGCCGACATCACTCAATCAAGTTCAGTAGTTCAGGTGCGCCGTGAGTGTGGGCAAGGCCGATCGTATAGGCGAGTCCAGGACCGATCTCGTCCTCGGGAACCATCACGACGTGCCATCCGTGCTGCTGCACGTTCTCGGTGATCGTCAGATCCACACGATCCGCTTCGTCTCGGTCACCGTAGTCGTGGCAGAGGACGCAGCGGCACTGGAACGGATCAACGGTCATGCACGGAGGCCACGCGGCGAGCGTGCGAGTCAGGCAGCCGGGTTTCGCGGCGGCCCTCGCAATCGAACGGCATCGTAACCCTCCGCGACGACTTCCCAAGATCTGTGCCAGAACCGAGATTTGGAAACGCCTGTCTGGTGTGTCGACGTCAGTCGATGGTCCACGGAGGTTGCCATGCCTGTGATCGCTCCGTGGGTGTCGTCTGTCAGCGCTGGACGGCCCCCGGCGGGGTGGCGGTGCCGTTCAGGCAGTGGTCGAGGAGTGCGTGCATGCGCGGAACGGGGAGGGACGGGTTGGACGCAGCGCCCTCGGCGGTACGGGGGTCGGCGAGGAGAGTCTCCAGGACTTCCGGTGACAGGCTCGGGTTGGCGGCCGCTGCCCGGCGCACCGACGCGTCGGGGTCCTCCACCGGGGGGTCGGGCAAGGCGGGATCGGCTGCGGCCAGGGCTCGTACCTGGGGATCCGGGTGGTCGACGAGGTGAGCCCGGCCGGTACGGGGGAACGCGGGCAGGGCCAGCAGGTGCGGACGGTGGGCCGGGCGGGTGACGAAGACGTCCAAGAGGAGGTGCGGCGGAGCCAGCGGGTGGTGGCAGGCCAGCCGGATCCTCACCTCCTCGTCGTCGTCCTGCGCGAGCGTCTCGGCGAGTTCCGCCGACAGGCCCGGCCAACTTGCCGCAACCCGGCGGAGCACCGGTTCCTCGGACACCGCACAGGCGGCGAACCAGTGGTGGCGACGGCCCGACGGCCGGCTCAGTATTCGACTCGGTAAACGGCTCGGTGATCGGGCAGGTGCAGTCAGGGCCGTGCCCGATGACCCGGCGGATCGCCCAGTACTCGGCCCAGGTGCGGGGGAATGGGTGGAGGCGCGCACATCCGCACGTCCTCGTCCGGGTCCTCCCTCAACTCCGCCACCAGGTCCGGTCCCACGTCGGGCCGGGCAGCGACCAACGCGCGGACCTCCGCCCCGGGGTGGCGGGCGAGCCGGGCGACGGCGTAGGCCGGGGTGTGCCGGTTCCAGGTCAAGTGGTGCACTGTTGAAGACCCTGGCTGACCTCGCAGCCGTCCACGGCGGCCGCCTTGCAGTCACTCTGCCGCCCGGCGTCACGCAGGCGGCAGTGCCGCAGCAGATGGCGCCGGCGCCCAGCGTGGCCGTACCGGCCGCGGCTGCGGGCAAGGGCCCCAGGGCGCCGTTGTGAGCGCCGGAGCCCCGGAACCCCAGCGGGTGGCGCCTCTGACCTGGGAGACGCCGCTACCGCTGCGACTGCTGACCGAGCAGGAGATCGCGCAACGGGCAGCCCGCCTCGCCCGCGCGCAGAAGACCGCCCGCCGCCTGGCGAGCGCTCCCTCCCCCGCGCCGGCAGCCGGTCCCCACGACGTCGTCCAGCGGCTGGTCCAACAAGGCGCGCCGCCCGAGAGGATCGACCGGGCTCGCCGCGCCAGGACCAGCACTACGCACATGACCAAGCTGCCCGGGCGAGCGCACACGCCTCGCAACTGCGCAGACAACTGCAGCAGGTCGGTGAGGAGCAGAAGCGACGCTCCCAGCTCACACCAGCAGCACGCGGGGCTGAGGACCATGCCCGGGCCGCGGGCCGTCGGCTGGCCCCGTATCGGTTCGGCGCCCCAGTGCCGTGCCTCGGCCAGCAGTGGCGAGACTGCCGACCGAGGCACAGGGAGGAGTGGGCCGAGGCCGATAGGGGCGCGAGCTTCCAGTGCTTCAGGCCGCCGCCGTCAGGCGGTCTTGAGGTGGTGGACGAACGCCGTCCACTGCCTGGTCGGCATGAGCAGCACCGGACCGCAGGGAATTCTGGAGTCGCGGACGCCCGTGCGGTCATCCGGGAACTGCGCCGTCTCCACACAGAAGTTGTCCTCATTGAGGCTGTAGGAGCTCTTGTGCCACGGGGTGGTCGGTTGCATCTCGGGGTTCTCCTCGGTGCGTGCGGGCTTCCGCCCCAGTCTGCCGACACCCGCAGCCCGATCTATGCGAACGCCAGACAACAACGGGTGCGGTTGTACCGCGCCAACGACAGGAGGGCAGCCCATGCATGAGCCGTCGCGTAGCAACCTCGATCGCGCAGGTGGCTGGACAGCAGAGCAGGCCGTCGAATTCGCCACGGCTCGGGAGCTGCTCGGCGCCGTCATCGCCGCCTACAGCGGCCGGATCTCATCAGCCGCATCCCCCGAAGAGACAGAGCAGCTACTGATCGAGCAGCGAACGTACGTCACCGAGCGCCGGCAGTTGACGGCGACGGACCTCGAGGCCGTGGCGCGCATACGCCGAGACTACCCGGGACTCCTGCGCCGGCTGAGGGGCGAGCCAGCATGAGTGACACACCTCTGTACCCGACCTCCATGTCGGACCGGGACAACGCCCGGCTGTTCAACCAACTGGTCCGCCCCACGCTTACCGGTGCATCGCGAGAGAGTCCCACGGTTCCCTTCGTGGCAGGCCCACCGGGCGCGGGGAAGACCACCGTTCACAACGCGCTGCTTCAGCGCCTGGGGCGCACGGAAGCCTTTCCACTCGACGGCGACGACCTGCTCAGCTTCCATCCTCGCCACACGGCACTCAGCCAGGACAACGACCACGGCAGCCGGCCGCAAGCTCGGCGTCTCCCTGCGGACCGTGCGCCGAATGATGGCGACCCTGATGGAGAGACTGGACGCCTCCAGCAGGTTCCAGGCCGGCGTGAACGCCACGCGGCGAGGGTGGCTGTAGCTCCGTACGCGGCCTTGGTCAGCGAGACAGTGCCGCCCGTGGCGAGCGTGAAGCCCATGACGGTGGTCCTCTTCCCCGGAACGGTGTTACGGACGAGCAGGCGCGTCCGGCGCCGCACACAGGAGTGCAGCGCCGGACATGGTCGTACGGCCGGCGTACACGCCGAAGTCCCGCACCGGACCGTCCTCGGCCCCATGAGCCGGGCACCGAAAGACAGACGCTCGGAGCATCGGTATGGACACAGGTCGGCACATCAGCAGAGCCATGAGACTCCCTGCACGGACAAGCATCGGTATATGCACAGTTCAGACGACTGACACGAAGCCCGCGGGCGACAATAAAGCCGCCGAGCCGAACCCTCACCGGCCGAGCGCGGTCCGGGCATGCGGGTCGACCGGCAGGCCGCAGGACCGACAGTGAGCAGGCCACCCCCGGCCACCAGGGGAACCCCCCGCGGTCTACGCGGACGCCGCCGCGGCGCAGGCCGCATGGCCCCAGCCGCCGGCGTTCTTCGTGATCGTCTCCCCCTTGGCGTAGGGGCGCCCGCACGAACACCGCCCCGGGAACCTCGCCTTCACCGAACCACCCGACGGACCGGCCGAAGAGGAGCGCCGCGGACGGCCCGACCCACCCGGTCGGGACGGGCGCGTCGCGGCAGCCGGAGTCTCGGGCGGCGGCAGAACCGAACCGGCCGCAGACCCGGACCGCTCCTGCGTCCGGGCCGCGTGACTCGCCGCCCCGTCGGCCGCCGCATTCAGCCGGTCCCCGCCCACCCGGTGCGCCGGAGTGTGCACGAACACCACATCCCGCCCCGCCAGCAGCCCGTCGATCGCCACCACCAGATCCCGGTTGGCCACCGGAGAACCCGCCGCCGTCTTGAAGCCCCTACGCCGCCAGCCCGCGAGCCACGTCGTGACCGCCTTCATGGCGTACTGCGAATCCATCCGCACCTCGAGCGGCACCCCCGCATCGACGGACTCCAACAACTCGCGCAGGGCCGTCAGCTCGGCCACATTGTTCGTCGCCCGGCCCAGCGGGCCCGCCTCCCACGACGCCACCTCACCATCCACACCGGCAACCACCCACGCCCAGGCCGCCGGCCCCGGATTCCCCTTCGACGCCCCATCACACGCAGCAACAACCCGATCCACCATCCACCCGATCCTGCCACCCCAGTCGTACTGCCGCGGAGCCGGCCGCAGCACAGCCCGGCGGCCGGGGAGCCGTCCAGCTGCTTCTGCGGTCGCCGACGCAGGCCGGGGACCCGGGCCGGTCAGGAGCTCGTCCCGCCGACCGTACGGATATCGGTGAACCCCTCACCGGCAAGCAACGGCACAGCCGCAAGAGTCAACTCACGCTGCCGACGCAGAACCGGCAGAGGAACACGCCCACTGGCCGGCCGCAGAGCATTACGGGCCTCACAACGCTCCAGACCAGTCAGGAAAACGACCGCGGCAACAGGCCGGCCGTGCTGACGGGCCCGGCCGACCAGACCACGACGCACACGGGCCTCGACATTCGTGGAGTTCCCCGTCAAGTTCTTCTGTTCAGTCTCCGTGCGCGAGTAAGTCTCGCCTCGGGTCCGGGACTTGGCCGTGTCTGGCCAGCCTGCCCCTCAAGCTGCGGTGCTCGCCGGTTACTGGCGCAGATTGGACTTTCGGCAGTGTCGGACGACTCCCGATGTCCGTACCGTCGCTTCCGTGGACAGCATGGTGATCAATAGTGGGACTCCGACCGGGACGGATGTTTCCCCGCGGACTCTTGCTCCAGGGAGCCTTCTGACAGCGGCCGCGGTGACGGCCGCTGGCCTGAGCATGGTGAACCTGTGGTGGACTGTCCCGACTGCCATCGCCGCCTTCCTGGCCGGACGGTGGCCTGGACGGATGGCGCCCACTGTGCTCGCTCTGGTTGGGCTTCTCGCGGCCAGCGTCGTGGCATTGTCCGTCGTGCCTGCCTGGCTGCCGTTGGCCAGCCGGTTTGTCACAGTGGTGGTCGTCGCCACGATGCTCCCCTGGTTCGCGGGCCGTTTCTGGTGCCAGTATCAGCAGCTTGTCCGGGCCGGTTGGGAGCGTGCAGAACAACTGCAACGCGAACAGGAGCTGGTCGCTGAGCAGGCCCGACTGCGCGAGCGAGCGCGTATCGCGCAGGACATGCATGACGTACTGGGCCATGACCTCAGCCTGATCGCCTTATCGGCCGGTGCCCTGAAGCTCGCGCCGGGCCTTGAAGAGCACCACCGAAGGGCCGCAGGTGACATCAGGGCCAAGGCGGCAGGCGCAGTGGAGCGTCTCGGCGAGGTGATCGGTGTCCTGCGCGAAGAGACCAGTGACGCGCCGACGGACCCTAACGGCTCCAGTCTCACAGGCCTGATCGAAGAGGCCTCCGCGGCCGGCCTGGCGGTGAAGTTGTACGCCGACGGCACGGCAGACGACCTGCCACCGGTAGCGGAGCGGGCGGTTCATCGCGTCGTGCAGGAAGCGCTGACCAACGTTGCCAAGCACGCGCCCGGCACGACGGCTACCGTCCAAGTGACGCATACGGCAACGGAATCAAGAGTCGTCGTGGAGAACGGCCCGCCAGCATCCGCGGCCAACCTGCAGCCCCGGCCTCGAAGTGGGGGGCGTGGCCTCGTCGGTCTCGAAGAACGTGTGCGCTTGGCCGGCGGTTCGTTCGACCATGGTCCGCGCGACGGGGGCTTTGCAGTCGCCGCGTGGATCCCGCACGCACCTGCGTCACAGCCACCACGGCTCCTCGCGCCCGCGGCCTCCCGGACCGGCGGCCAGTTGCCGCAGGAACATCGCCGTGCTCGGCGCCGCGTCAGCCGGGCCCTGGTCGCTGCAGTCATGGTGCCCCTGGTGACAGGAGCGGTGCTGAGCGGAGCACTCATGGGGTGGGAGATGCTGTCGGCGTCCCGGTCGGTCTTGAAACCTGGTGACTATTCCCGCCTACGCGTGGGGCAAGATCGTTCTGAGGTGGAGCGCTTCTTGCCGGACCGGCAAACGAACTACCGACCGCTAGGACTTGTCCGGTCGATCATGTGCGGAGCAGGAGTGGATCTATCCTGAGCGCCTAGGGAGGGGGTGCTGTGGAGCGGGATGTTCAGCTGGTA
>NZ_JBEXSW010000077.1:0-25546 GCF_040613775.1 Streptomyces sp. NPDC006208
TGGCGTCCTGTGGGCCCTGCTGCGCGACGACCGAGTCTTCACCTCCGCCCCGCCGGCCGCGCAAGCGGCTTGACTTCGTCATTGAGACTCCTTCGAGGATGCCCCGTCCTTTAGGGCGGGGAGGAATCGAAGCTCCCGCGTAGCGGGGCATGGGACAGACCAATCGCCGTCAGGGCGCTTGGTCGTCTCCACTCGCCGGGCCGAGCGCGACCTCAAGCAGGTGGACGATCTCAGATTTGAGGGACCGCCGGTCGGCGCGGGCCACTTCAACGAGGCGTGCATGCAGGTCCGTTGGCAGGCGGAGAGAGATCCGCTTCTCATCTGCCCTTCCGCTACCTCGGCGCGGATCCCGATGCCGGCCCCAACTACACCGGACAACCCGCCGTAGCCTCGTACTATCAACGACTCCTGTGACGCACCTGCCAGCACTTCTTGGACAATGCGTTCATGCGTATTCGAGCAGTGCACCCGGACGAGTTGCCCGTCCTCCAGGACATCGAAAGAGCCGCCGGGCGGTGCTTCCGGGACATCGGCATGCCAGAGATCGCCGACGACGAGCCGCTGTCTGTCGGTGAACTCGCCCGCTACCAGAAGGCCGGGCTGGCCTGGGCCGCGGCCAACGACGTCGACGCCCCGGTCGCCTACCTGATCGCCGACCACGTCGACGGCAATCTCCATGTCGAGCAGGTCTCGGTGCACCCGGACAGTGCACGCCGCGGTATCGGCCGGTCCCTGCTGGACCATGTGGCGGCTCACGGCACGCGCGACGGGATAGCCGCCCTGACCCTCACCACGTTCACCGAGGTCCCGTGGAACGCCCCGTACTACGCGCGCTGCGGATTCCTGCCCTTGGACGAAGACATGCTTACTCCTGGTCTGCGGGAGATCCGCGAACACGAAAGGGTTCATGGCTTGGACAGGTGGCCGCGGGTCTGCATGCGCCGGGCGCTGTGACACCGCAGTGGTTCTCGCGAACATCCGACGAGCCGTTGGCCACCAGCTCTCGCGAGCCTGGGCAGCGGCATGGGGCTGTCAGCGAGGTGCTCAGGTGACAGGCTCTCCGATGCCGAGCATGTTCCCCTCGCTGTCGCGGAACCAGGCGGCGCGTTCACCCCGTGCGCCCTTGCTCGGGTAGTTGCCGTCGATCTCGGCAATCCCGTCTCTGGTATGCAGTCCGGGCAGATCGACCTCCTCGAACACCACGCCGCGCCGCCTGAGTTCTGACACGACCGCTTCGATGTCGTCGACCTCCCAGCCCATCTGTGTGAAGGTGCCCGGTGACGCTCCTGCGGACTGGAACAGGGCGAAGTCCACGCCCCCGCAGCGGTACAGCAGCCCTCCGGGCCGTTGATCGACCGGCTCGAGCCCGAGCTGTTCACGGTAGAACCGCCGCGCCCGGTCCAGGTCCTGGGCGGGGAGCCTGGTGGCCGGGCGCGCGTCGGCCAAGACGTCCATGCCGTGTGCGTTCATGTCTCCACTGTGCGGCTGATCGCCGTGTCCGGCACGTGCGCGAAACCCGGACCGGTCGGCATCGACGGGCGCTCGCCCCGAGCGCCCGGCTGCTGTCCTGCCCACTTGCTGCACACCGATGGCCGGTCCGCGCGGTCGGTTGTGGCAACTGCGTTGTCACTGCCGCACGGTGCGCCTGGTGCGTTCGGTCCCGCCGCAACGCCCGGCCGCCCTGGGAGCCGCGTCGGCCGACCAGGGCCGGTGCGGCACATTGCTGCAGTGGCGGATCCGGTGCAGACGGGACTGCGCATTCCGCCGGATCGTCAGGAGGCCCGGATTCGGCCATGACTTGAATTCGTACGCTCCAGATCTCGACCGGCCGGGCGGCAATCCGCCGACAAAGGTCGTTGCCGCAGAACAGCCGCCGCAGAAATTGGGTGACGAATTTCACTCCGAGGTCGCGGAGAGATGAAATATTTCGCATATCGGGCATGCGGTTGACATGATCGTATCCCGTGTCGCATTCTCGGAACGATCATGATCACCTAGCGGTACGGGGACGAAATCATGCCGTTAACATACGACGCCGGCGTCGAGGAACTCTGCGAAATTCTTTCGAAGCAGAGCTATGCGCAGGAGGCCGGCGAAAGAGTCGGGCACCTGCTTTCCCTGCGGGATGAAACCGCGTTGCGTGATGTGGACGCCTTCCGTGACAGCTGGAACGGCATGCCGCTCGATGCCTACATGGCCGACGGCGGCCGCTACCGCAGGCGGCGCCACGCCACCCTCAGTGCCCCGTGTGCGGGCCGCGGTTACCGCGTGGAGGCCCACCAGCCGCACTACCAGGGCCTGGACTACAACAATCTCAACGGCGGAATCGCCCGCCACTACGAGCCGTTCGAGGACCGCATCCTCCGCGGTGAGACCATGAACAGCCTGCTCACCCTGGGCTGCGACGTCTTCGGGCGTCTGGCGCCCTACTCGGACTGGCACATCGAGGCCCACCAGTTCCGCATCGAGGTCAACGGCGAGGAAGTCGGCCGGCCGACCCCGGAGGGCGTCCACCGTGACGGTGTCACCTTTGTGCTCATGGCCATGATCGGCCGTTCCAACGCGATCGGCGGCGAGAGCACCGTGTACGACCTCGACAGGCAGCCGCTGGACAAGTTCATGCTCTGCGAGCCCCTGGACCTGGCTCTCGTGAACGACGAGCGCGTCTTCCACGGCGTCAGCCCCATCGAGCAGCTGGACTCCTCCCGGCCCGCCGAGCGCGACATCCTGGTGATCACCTACCGTCACCGGACGTGATCCGCGATACGGGGCCGTCCCGCGCGGCGGCCCCGTATTGTGCGTCATTGCCTCGACAGCCGCACGAGAACCGCACGAGAAAACCGGAGCCCATGGGTCAGATAATCGCCGTTGCCGTCATCACCGTTCTGGCGGTCATCAGCCCCGGCGCGGATTTTGCCATGACCGTGCGCAACAGCTATCTGTACGGGCGGACCGCCGGCCTGCTTTCCGCACTGGGAATTTCACTTGGCGTGCTGGTGCATGTTGCTTACACCATGCTGGGTGTCGGCATTCTGGTGAGTAGAACTCCGTCGCTCTTCACCGCGATGAAACTCGTCGGCGCCGTGTATCTGGTGTACATCGGCTACAAGACCTTTGTCACCCGTACCAAAGACGACATCGACCTTTCCTCCGATGACGGCATGTCCAAGGCGGGCGCACTGCGGACGGGCTTCCTCACCAATGCTCTGAACCCCAAGACGATGCTTTTCGTCGTCAGCACCTACACCCAGGTCGTCAGTGCCGGCACCCCCGTTGTCCGGCAGATCGGCTACGGCCTGTTCATGTCGGTCGCTCATCTGGCGTGGTTCTGCCTGGCCGCGGTGTTCTTCTCCAACGAGAGCCTGCGCATCCGCCTGCTGCGTCGGCAGGCGGTCCTCAACAAGGTGATCGGTGCGGTGCTGGTCGGGCTGGGCATGACACTGGCCCTCACCCCGGCCGTTCAGTGAACGAGGCCGTCACGCTTGGGCGATGACCTCGACACGCGGCTTCGCGATCGACAGGTAGTCGTTGGAGGAGAGCGCGACGGAGCGGTCGAGCCGGGCCGCGTTGAAGTAGATCTCCGGGTTCCGCAGCAGCTCCGGGTCGACGAACAGCTCCAGCCCTTCGTCGAACGAGAACGGCAGGATCGTGCCGCTCTGCGAGCCGGCGAGTTTCTCGGCCGCTTCCTGGGATGCAAACGAGGCGTAGGTGCCCTCGTAGAGCGCCTTCACCTTGGCCAGATCCACTCGCTTGTCGCCCGGCACAACGGCAAGGGCGTAGCGCGTCACCTTCTTGCCGACCTTGACCATCACGATGATGCACTTCGCGGCCTGCCCCAACTCGTTGCCCCGCAGTGCGCTCACCGTCTCCGTCGCGCCCTCTGCGGCATGCTCGATGACACGATAGGTCGCCCCGTGCTCATCGAGCAGGGCGATCAACTTGTCGTACATGCCGTCCCCGCTCATCGTTCTCCCACCTCAACGCCGTACGCGCCGAACGATGTTGCATGATGCCAGAACGCTCGCATCCCGCTCCGCGAACAGTGGCCGAAAGAGGCTTCCGGACGGCGGTGAGGCACCGTCCGCGCTGCGTTCCGACCGCGGGCGTTTCCCGCTGCATGCAGTGGCGGTACCACGGCCCTGATGTCGGGATCCGTGAGCATCAGCATCAGTTCGCTTGCGCGGTCGGCCGCAGGAGCACTGACGGGACCGGATCCGTCCATGCAGCGGCCGACGACCACCTCGTATCCACGCGCCTCCACGTCGTGAATCGCCACGTCCAGGCGTTCACGCATCTCCTTGGGGACTCCGCTCGAAGGAGAGGTGACGCCGACACGGTCACCGGGACGCAGCGGGCGGGGATGTCGAACTGACATGCGCCGGAGTCTGGCACAACGCTACGGCAGTACGACAACAAGTTCTGGCGCATCCTCGGAGGAACTGCTGTTCCGCCAGGCTGAGTTGCGGCGACCCACCTCGGCGAGCAGTGCGCGTCCCTGTTGATGCGGATGACGAAGTCCCCACACAGGAAGCCGGCGAGCGGCCGCCGCTACTTCAATCCGTCGCCGGAGGCGATTGCCCAGCTCACGAGCCTGCTCGCGCCCGGCGGCGGCTATCGCTGAGCAGCGCTCCTTGATCCTTCTCGGCGGCAACGGCGGAGGCGGAGAGGAGCGTCGCACCGGCGAGGCTGCCCCAGAGGGCGGCCGGGCCGTGGGGCGCGAGAGCGGTGATGACCGCCGGGGAGACGGCGAGGCCGAAGCCCGTGGAGAGCTCGAAGCGGGCAAGGGCGCGTCCCAGGACATGGGCCGGGGCGAGGGCGGTGACCAGCGCGGTGGCGCTGCCGGCATAGATGATCTCGCCGATGGTGCAGACCACGGACACCGTGGCGACAGCCGGGGCACCCCACCCGTGTCCCAGTGAAGTGGCCACGAGGAAACCGAGGTAGGACGCGGCGAGTACCACGCCGGCGAGAGCCAGCACGGTCCGCCGGGAGAAGCGGGACATCAGCACGGTGACCGGAACCTGCAGGGTGACCACCAGCACCGTGTTGGCCACGAAGATGGCTGCCGACCACACAGGGGATGCGTGCAACTGTGTCACCAGGACCAGAGGGAGCGCGATTTCGGGAACGTTGAGGCAGAAGACGTAGACCACGTTGGCGGCCAGCAGCGCGCGCATCCGAGGTGCGGGCCCGTCGGCCCTGTCCGTGGCCGGGGTAGCCGCCGGATGCGCGTGAAGGTGGACCGACCACGCCAAGGCAGCCGCGGCAAGATAGGCGAGCCCGGTGACGGCTGCCAGCGCCTGCAATGCGGTGGTGCCGCCCGCCAGGCATGCGGTGGCGAGGAGCGCGCCCACGCCCAGGCCGGCGTTGCGCAGGGCGCGGCCTCCCGCGAGAGCGGTGTCGCGTTCCCGGCCATGGGCGACCGTGGCCACGAGAGCTGCGTGGGCGGCCGGCCATGCCTGGTTACCGATGCCGAGGAAGAGCGCCGCCGTCGCGAACAGCCAGACGTGCCCCGCCGGGGTGGCCAGCAGCAGTGCCACGCCCAGCACCCGCACCAGCATCGACGCTGCCACGACCGTGCTGCGTGCGCCCCGGTCCAGCCATCGGCCCACCGCGGGCATGCACACCAGACCCACGACGACGCCGACCGTCATGGCGATGCCGGTTGCCGGCGCGGACAGCCTCAGCACCGTCACCCCGTAAAGCAGCAGAAAGGGCCGCAACAGGCCGGTGCCGAGCGCGTCCACGGCCAGGGCGACGGCATAGCGGGGGCCTCCGGAAGCACGGACAAGGGCGCGGGGCTGGATCTTGGTGGTGGTTGCCATGGCGGCAACGGTGCGTTCGACCGCCCGGGCCGGGTACGTCGGTTGACGGACACCGTCAACCGACGCCGTCGCCGGCCGTCCGATCAGTGATGCTGAGGGGATGACGTTGAGGATCGACATCAGCGGGCTGCCGTCCGAGCGGCTGCGGTTCTCCGCCTCCCCGCTGGCCGAGCTGACCGCGATGCTGCACGTACTGGCCGAACCCGGGCATCATCCGCAGCTCGCCGGCTGGGCCGCGGACGTCTGGGCCGGGCTGCGGCCGGAGCTGGCCGAACGGTTGCGGGAGGCGGAGTTCCTCTGGCGTTCCTCACAAGCGGACTTCCTGATCCCCGCCCGGCCTCGGCCGACCCTCGCCGAGGAGTTGGACGACGTGGACCGGATCGACGACGAAACGTATGTGACCGCCGCGCTCGTCACCACGTGCGGCAGCAACCGGGTCCACTTTGCCGCGCCGTCGCCGCTCACCGACGCGACTGCGCGCGAGCGGGCACTGGACCTGGCACAGGCTCGCGGCGCGCGGCAAGAGGCCTTCGCGGAACGGCTGCTCGCGGACCCGGGCGCTGTGCGGGCGCGGGTGCGCCAGACCCTCGAACAGTGCGCCGAGGCCTTCTTCGACGCCGCCTGGGCGGGCGTCGCCGTGCAGCTCGCCACCGACCTGCGCCTGAAGAACGACCTGCTCAAGCGCCAGGGCATCGGAGCGGCACTCGCATCGGTCTCCGGCGCCGTCACGCTGGCACCGGACGACGACTGCATCATCGTGGACAAGCTGCAGGACAAGGCGACCGCCGCCCACGGCACCGGGGTCACCTTCATCCCCAGTGTCTTCGGCAGCCCGCACATGGTGGTGGTTCACGCGCCCGGGTGGCAGCCGGTGGTGCAGTACCCCGTGGCCGAGCCGAGTCCATCGGAGCCGGTATCGCTGGAGACGGTCACCCTACGGCTGGAGGCACTCGCACATCCGGTACGACTGCGGCTGCTGCGCACCCTGGCCCGCGGCCCGCACACCACCGGTGAGCTGGCCCACGCATGGGAACTCACACCCCCGGAGGTTTCCCGCCACCTCGCTGTCCTGCGCCGCGCGGGCCTGCTCACGGCCCGACGGCACGGCCGTTACGTCCGCCACACCCTCAATCTGCCCGATCTGACGTCGCTGGGGGCCGACTTGCTGGCGGCCGTACTGCGCTGAGCAGCTTCGGTCTGCTGCCGGAACGCGAGCGACCGCCACCTTCGCAGCATCGTCCTCGACAGGCCGCCGAACAGTACCAACGCGACCGCCTGCTGCCCTCGGGCAGCCGGGCAGCGCACCGGTCGCACCGCCGGCCGTTTCTCCTGGCCACACCCCCGCGTCTGGTTCTGGAGCCCCTACGAGCAATCTATGAGGAATCCAAGTTGAATCCATGTGGGATTGGGTACGATGAGCGCTTGGAGGTCTCCCCGTGTCCCACGACGAAGAGGCGCTGTTCAGCGCGGTCGACGCACTGCTGGATCAGGTTGCGCAGGACCCACTGCCGCCGCCTGCGGAACGTAGGCGGCTGCGGGAGGCGGCAGGCCTCAGCCAGGACCAGATCGCGAAGGCGCTGCAGAGCCGACGCGAGTCCGTGGGGAACTGGGAGGCCGGCCGCAGCGAGCCCCGTCCTCCGAAGCGTGCCGCATACGCCCGGCTTCTGGGAGGACTTGCCGACCGCTTCCCATCGGCTTCCGCGGTGCCGGGCGAGCTCACGGCCCCCGAGACAGCAGTGCCCGAACCCGTGCGGCAGGCCACCGCGGGGCCCCCCGCCACCGCCAGGCCCCCCGCCTCCGCGGGGGCTGCTGCGGCAGCGATGGCTGCACCGGCACCGGCACCGGCACCGGCGCCGGTCCGCACGGCGGGCACCGCCGAGGGATCGCCGGCTTCCACGCACCGCACGGCCGCGAACAAAGGGTCGACGTCTGCCCATGCCGGGACAGACATCGACCCGCGCTTCGAGAACGGCCCGCTCGCGGTCTTGGACGTCGCGGACGGGCAGCTGTCGGCGTACTGCGTGGGCGGCCTGGTCCTGGACGTTCCCGCGAAGTCCCTTCCGGCCCTGGTCGACTGGACCTTGGCGGAGGCGAAACTGGGCGCGCCCCGGCTGAACCGCAACGGCAAGGACGCCGACCCGCTGATCGTGCTCACCCCAGCGGCCTGTGAGCGCTACGGCCTCCCGACGCTGCTGACCGATGAAGAGCGCCGGGCCGGACGGCTGCAAGAGGGCCACAAGGTCCTCAAGCAGTTGGCGAAGGCCAACTGGCAGCTCACCCGACGCGGGTTCGGGCCGTGGGCCCGCATCTACCGGCCGGCGCAGGGCTCGCAGCGCTCCTGCGTCCAGCTGTGCATCCCGGGATGGGACGCGCTCGATGCCCGCTCCTGGGGCGACGCCGCCCAGCTGCTCCCGGCGGATCTCGCCCACCTGCTCGGCACGTACGCGACGCGCGTGATGACCCCGCGCGGTTCGACGGCCGTCAACGGCCTGGAGCTGATGACCGCGCTGCACCCGCCCACCCGCGCCGGCGATCCGGATGACCAAGGCCGCCGTCACAGTGAGCACAACCCCGGCTCGCTGGGCACCCGGCCGGTGGAGTGCGCGCCGTGCGAGGCGCCTGACGGACACCCGCTGCTCGCCGACCTGCCGCGTTTTCACCGGCGCACCCCGGACGAGGTCCTGGTGGAGGAGGCCTACGACTGGGCGCGCCCGCTCACCGATGACGAGTGCACCAAGCGCTTCGTGGTGGGCATCGACGTGAACATGGCCTTCGCCGCGGCTGCGAACGGCACCGTCGTCGGCATCGGCGAGAAGGCACACGTGCAGAAGCCGGCCTTCGATCCGAAACTACCGGGCTCGTGGCTGGTGGACCTCTCCCACATCGAGCTGGACCCGCGTCTTCCCTCGCCGTTCACACCGTCCGGAGACCGTCCCGAGGGCCCGGCCTGGTACGCGACGCCGACCGTCGCCTATGCGGTGGAGCTCGGCCACCAGGTGGCACCGATCGAGGCGTACGTCCGGCCCACGAGCGGCCGCTACCTGGACGCCTGGTACAACCGGCTCCGCGACGCCTACCTTGCGACGATGGCGGACCTCGGCGTCACCGCCGACCTTTCACCGCAGGAGTTCCTGGCGGCGATGGCCCGTCACAAGCAGACCGACCCAGACATGGCGATCGTCCTCGCGGCCATCAAAGCCACCGTGAAGGGCGGCATCGGCAAGCTCCGCGAGCGGCCCCGCGGCGGCGGCTGGCGGCCCGGCCGGCCATGGCCCGCCCTCGCCCGCCCCACATGGCGCCCGGACATCCGCGCGGCCGTCATCTCCAAGGCGCGGACCAACATGCACCGCAAGATGCTCAAACTCGCACAGGCCGCGGACCTGTACCCGGTGGCCGTCCTGTCCGACTGCGCCGTGTACGTTTCCCACGGGCCCAGCCCACTGGACTTCCTGCCGTACAAGGACAACAAACCGGTGCCCGGCGGCTTCCGGCTCGGCGTCAGCCCGGGGATGGTCAAGCACGAGGGCGCCCAGACCACCCTGTGGGCCGAAGGCATCCGTGAAGAGCACGGCCAGGACCTCAACCTGGCCCGGTACATCAAGGACGGCAACGTCACCGCCACGGACAACGGGGAGTAGACCGCGATGGGCATGCTCGGCGACAGCCTCGACAAGGCCGTGCAGGGCGCCTTCACCCGCCCCGTCCCGAGGTCCGCGCCTGCCCGGATGCGGTACCTGGTCAAGCAACTGAAGGGCACCAGGGCGGTCGCCGACCTGCTCGGCACCACTCAGCGGACCGTCGAACGCTACGTCAAGAACGAGATCAAGCACCCCCGCAAGGAACTCGCCGCCCGCCTCGAGAACGAGGTCACCCAGCGATGGCAGCCGCAGATCCGCAAGACCGCCAAGCACAAGGCCGCCACCACCGACGGCATCATCGTCGACACGCGCGCGCGGTTCGGCTACACCGCCGCGCCGGGCACCACGGACGACGCCCGGCTGCGCCACCTCACCCAAGCTTTGCCCCCGCAGTACGCGGCCAGGCTCTTCGAGGCCCAGGAACAGGGCGCCACCGAACAGCAACTGCGCATCATCGCCGCCGAAGGCCTCCAGGAGATCTACTTCAAGGACAGCGGCCGCCGCGCCGCCGGGCTGTTGGTGGAGTTCACCGACGTCGACTACATCGACTTCGAACTCTGACCCGGCGCCTGGCAGTCAGCACCAGTTGAACAGTTGAGCCGAGGCGCGACAGGTCGCTGCCCTGCGGGTCCAGGCTGTCGAATGCTCGCGTACAGGTCCTCGTTGCAGGTCGATGGTGCGGATCGCGACCGCGCCGACCTCCTGTCGGGGGTGTCGGCCCCCGCAGGCGCGACGGCGCGGGGAACCGACCGGCCTTCCGAGTCGCTGGCAGAGCGCTGAAGTCATGCGTCTGCACGCCGAGTTGCGCTGCCTGGACGGGGCGGGCCGACGGGTCGGCCTGATGGGCGCCGCCCGCACGCACACCGTTGGCACGCAGACTGTCACGGCGGTTGCGTCCACCGGGCGAGCTCTCCGCCCCGTTCACCGGATGCTGCTTCCGGGACCGCTGTCCCGGAACCGCTGCGCGCGGCAGGTCGTCCCGGCCATCATGGGACAAAGTCTCCGAAGTTGGCGCCCCTACGCAGATGCAGGTGAATGCATGGACCGGTCCACGTCCGCCCGCCCGTCGTCCCCGCCAGTGACACGTCCGCGACGCGTCACTGCACTCCTCGCCCTCGTCGTGCTGACCGGGTCGCTGGGAGCGTGTTCCGATCGTTCCAGCCGTTCCGAGACCGGGGCCGGGAAAGCGGCCGGTTCCCCGAAACCGGCCGGCGGTCCGGACGGTGCGTCGCCGCGGACCAAGGCACCCGGCGCCGACGGGTCCCGGGAGCCGGGCTGGACCTCCGTCATGTTCAGCCCCGAAACACCGCAGAGCGCCGGGCAGTTACGCCAGGCCGCGGACCGGATGAAGCAGCGGGCCGGCTCCCTGGGACTTGAGGACGTACAGATCGACGTCACCGGCGGTGACATCACCACCCGGGCAGCGGGTGACAGCGAGAAGAGTCTGACGGCCCTGGGACAGACCGGCGCACTCGCGTTCAGGCCCGTTGTCACGGTGTCTCCCAGCACGGCCGGGAAGTGCGAGGACCTGCGGCGCGAGGCCTCCGCCCGTGACTCCGAGTCCGTGACCTTGTGCGGTGCCGAGGATGCGGAGGCGCTCGACTATGTCCTGGATCCGGCCTCCCTGGTGGGTTCCGACGTGGCGGGAGCCAAGGCACAGCTCGACTCGAACGGCGGATTCTGGATGGTGTCGCTGACCTTCACCTCGAAGGGGTCGGTGAAGTTCGCCGACGTCACGGCCGAGCTGGCGACCCAGCAGCCGCCCATGAACCAGTTCGCCATCGTTCTCGACGAGGAGGTGCTTTCGGCTCCCTCCGTTTCCCAGTCGATCACCGGCGGGCAGGCGCAGATCTCGGGGTCGTTCACCAAGGAATCGGCGCGGGAACTTGCCTCCCTCGTCGAGTACGGCGCGCTTCCGGTGCGCCTGAAGGTCTCCAGCGTCACGCGCTTCCCCGCCAAGTCGGGTTGAGCGCCAAGCTGGATCGACGTCCACCGCGCACCTGACGCAACAAGCTCTCGGCCTAGGGCGCGTATCGAGTCGTGATCAATTTGCGGGATGTGCCTTCGTGGCACGGTCCGGTCCGATAGACGGTCTTACGCGACGCGAGTGCAACTGACCGATCCGGATTGGGAGTTCATCGAGCCGTACCTGCCGATCGGCGAGTACGGCCCGTACCCCGAGCGACTGCGGCAGCAGTTCGAGGGCGTGATCTGGCGGTTCAAGACGGGCGGGCAGTGGCGGGAGATGCCGACGGAGTTTCGGCGCCTGGTCGACCGTCCACAACCGCTTCCCGCAGTGGCGTGACGCCGGCGTCTTCGAGGCCCTGCTGGAGGGCCTGATCACGGAAGCCGCGAAGCGGGGGGAGGTGGACCTGTCCCTGGTCAGCATCGACTCCACCACCGCCCGAGCCCACCACGACGCGGCCGGGATGCACCTCGACGAGGACGTCGTCACCGCCCTGGAGAAGGCCGCGGCCGAGGAGGAGAAGGCCAGGTCAAAGGGGGCGGCCTCGAAGAGCAAAACGGGCAAGAGACCGAAAGTGATCCCGCGCTGGAAGAACGACGACGCATCCGGCGTCGGCGGAAACTCCGGCTGAAGGCCGCCCTCCTCGGACGTTCCAGAGGCGGGCAGACCAGCAAGGTCCACCTCGCCGCCGACCGCAAGTGCCGCCCGCTGGCGTTCATCCTGACCACAGGCCAGGCAGCGGACAGCCCGCAGTTCATCCCCGCCCTGAAGAAGGTACGGGTACGCGGGCCCGTCGGCCGACCCCGCATCCGGCCGGACGCGGTCGCCGGGGACAAGGCGTACTCGTCCCGCGGAAACCGCGCCCACCTGCGCAAACGCCGTATCAAGGCGGTCATCCCGGAGAAGAAGGACCAGGCCGCCAACCGGAAGAAGAAGGGCTCCAGAGGTGGCCGACCCGTCAGCCACGACGCCGATCTCTACAAGGAGCGGAACACCGTCGAACGCCTGATCAACAAGCTCAAAGCATGGCGAGGCATCGCCACCCGATACGACAAGACTCCCGACAGCTACCTCGCCGGTCTCCACCTGCGCGCCTCGATGATCTGGATCAAGGACCTCACCAGGACCACCCGATGATCACGACTCGATATGCCCCTAGGTGACGCGCTGAGGTGCCGGACGCCAAGGGCGGGCAGGAGTTGAGTCAACGGTCAACCAGCCGTGGACGCGGGGCTTCACCCGTGGATTCCGCGTCGGTGTCGTCGGTGCCGACCGGGCCGCGGGGGAGCATCCAGTCTAGCCACTTCGGCAGCCACCAGTTGGTCCGGCCGAGGAGTGTCATGGTCGCCGGTACCAGCACCATGCGTACGACCGTGGCGTCGATGAAGATCGCGGTGGCCAGGCCGAGCCCGAACATTTTGGTGGAGGGGTCCTCGGCGACGGCGAAGGACAGGAAGACCGCCACCATGATGAGGGCGGCCGAGGTGATGATCCGGGCGGTGCGCGAGACGCCCTCAACGATCGCCGTGCCGTTGTCGCCGGTGCGCAGGTACTCCTCGCGTATGCGGGAGAGGAGGAACACCTCGTAGTCCATCGACAGGCCGAACAGGATGGCGAAGAGGAACATCGGGATGAACGACACGATCGGAACCGTCGCTTCCAGCCCGATGAGTGCGCCTCCCCAGCCCCACTGGAAGACCGCGACCATGATGCCGTAGGCCGCGCCGATGCTCAGCAGATTCAGCAGTACCGCCTTGAGCGGTACGAGTATCGAGCGGAAGACCAGCATCAGCAGCAGGAACGACATCGCCAGCACGGCGGCGACGAACACCGGCAGGCGTTGGCTGGTGCGTTGGCCCACATCGGACAGGCTCGCGGCGGCGCCGCCGACGTGGGCCCTGGCCGGGCCGTGCCCGATCGCCGTGGGCAGCACGTCGGTGCGCAGCCGGGCGATGGTGTCGGCCGTGGCCTTGTCCTGAGGGCTGGTGGTCGGGAACACCACGAGGGTCGCGATGCCGGTGGCCCGATCGATGTGCGTCGGCGCGACGGATGCGATGCCCGGATCCGCCGCGACCGTTGCGACGAGTCGGTCCAGCACTCCCGGATCACCGGTGGGGTCCGCGGCGATGACGAGGGGACCGTTGGTGCCCGGGCCGAACCCCTCGGCGACGAGGTCGTAGGCCCGGCGCTCGGTACGGCTGTGGGGCAGTGAGCCGTCGTCGGGCAGGCCGACGCGCAGGCCGAGCACGGGCAGCGTCGCGGTCAGCAGCAGCCCCGCCGCGCCGACCGCGTACGGCACCGGGTGCTGGCTGACGTGCCCGATCCAGCGACGCCACCCGGCGGCGTGGGCGGAGCCTGCCGCCGGGTCCCGCCGCCGTGCGAGTCGGCCCAGCTTCCTGGTCTGCAGAGCCCGGCCGATCCGGCCGGCCCGGGCCAGGCGCGGGCCCGCCGCGCCGAGGAAGGCCGGCAGCAGCGTCACCGACGCGAGCACCATGGTCAGGACGACGATCGAGACGGCAAGCCCGCCCACCGTCATGAACGGCACGTTCGCGACCGCCAGGCCGAGGATCGACACGACGACGGTTCCGCCGGCGAAGACCACCGGCCGCCCCGCCGTGGCCACCGCTCGTCCGGCCGCCGCCTGCGGATCGAGCCCGCGCGCGAGGTACTCCCGGTGCCTGGCGAGCACGAACAGCGCGTAGTCGATGCCCACTCCGAGCCCGACCATGCTGCCCAGGACCGGTGCGAAGGTGGGGACCTCCGTCACCCCCGCCAGTACCGTCATCGTGGCGACCCCGACGGTCAGTCCGAAGACCGCCATGCCGATCGGCAGCGCGGCGGCGACGAACGAACCGAACGCCAGGAACAGGATCGCGGCCGCGGCGAGGAGGCCGATCAGCTCGCTCGCGCCGCCGTCGGGGTCGGAGAAGGCGTAGAAGAGGTTCCCGCCCATCTCGATGCGCAGGGGCAGTTCGGCGCGCAGCCGGTCGCCGAGATCGACGAGGGCGTCGAGGTCTTCGGCCGACAGCCGGCTCTGGTCGGGGTACTGCACCCGGACGACCGCGATCCGCCCGTCGGCCGAAACGAGGCCGCCGCGCACGGCGGTGTCCCCGCCCGTGTCGAGCGCCCCCGCCGGGTCGCTCGTGCCGAGCACGTGCGGCAGCCGCTTCACCTCGGCCCGCAGCCGCGTGAGAGCGGTGCGCGCGCCGTCGTCGTCGAAGAACGTCGCACCGTCGTCGAGGGGGGTGACGACCACTTGGGCGGTCATCCCCTCCTGGCCGGTGCCTGCCCGCTCGATCAGTTCCGCGGCCCGTCGGGAGTCCAGTCCCGGAGCGGTCAACGAGTCCGCGGTACGCCCGCCGAAGGCGACGGCGGCGAGGACGGCGAGCGTGGCGGCGATCAGCCATGCCGCGATCACCCGCCAGGGATGGCGGGCGGCGCTTGCGCCCAGGCGCAACAGGGCTTTCGAGAGCATCGGGTCCTCCAACCACCTCGTCGGCCGTCCTTGTACGGCCGCCGATGCCGAGGCTCGTCGCCACGGCGCTCCGCGGCATCGGCCCGCGGGCCGCGGATCCGTCGGCCCCGGGGCGGAGTGACGACCCGTCCTTTCGGCCGATGCGCGGCACGCCGCGGTCCCTAGGCTGAGAACCGTGCTCCGAGACGACCTGCGAACCCTGTGGACCGAACCCCGGCCGCCCGACGCGCCCGCCCGGGTGCGGCGGGACTGGGCGCTGCTCGCCGCGGGCCTTGCCGGTGTGGCGCTGGAGGCCACCCTGCGCGAGAACGTCGTGTGGCGGCCGGTGGCGGTGGTGTTCGCCGTATGGCTGTGCCTGCTGCCCCTGTGGCGCCGGACCCGCCCGCTGGCGATGGTGACGCTGGCGTTCGGCTCGGTGATCCTGCTTCCGGTGGCCTCGCTCGTCGCCGCACCGCGCGAGCCCGTCGGCCTGTACACCGGCGCGGTCGTGCTCGTGCTGGTGTACGCGCTGCCCCGGTGGGGATCGGGACGCGAGATCGTGCTGGGCGGCGCGGTGATCCTCGCGGCCGGCGCGCTGTGTGTCGTCACGGACGAGACCCCGGTCGTCGAAAAGGTTGTGGGCTTCGTCTTCCTGCTGCTGCCCGGCGTGGTCGGGGCTGCCGTGCGGTTCCGGGTGACCGCTCGCGAGCGGCAGTTGGAGCAGGTGCGCTCCCGCGAGCGCGAGCAGCTCGCCCGGGAACTGCACGACACGGTGGCCCACCACGTGTCGGCCATGGTGATCATCGCCCAGGCGGGCCGGGTGCTCGCGGGCGCCGACCCGTCCGCCGCCGTCGAGGCGCTGGAGGGGGTCGAGGAGGAAGGGGCGCGCACGCTGGAGGAAATGCGCGCCATGGTCGCCGCGCTGCGCGACCGCGGGGTCGGCGCCGAGCTGGCGCCCCCTGCCGGAGTCGCGGATCTGGAGCGCTTGGTGCGCACCCCGGGTGGTCGCCTCAGGGTCGACCTGGGGCTCGACGGCGAACTGGACGCGCTGCCCCCGGCCGTGGACGCGGCCGTCTACCGGATCGTGCAGGAGTCGGTGACCAACGCGCTGCGCCATGCGGTCGACGCGACCGAGCTCGTCGTTCGGGTCGCCGCGGAACGGCACACGGTACGGGTGAGCGTGCGCGACAACGGCCGGCGCACCGGCCGGGGTCGCGACGGATACGGACTTACCGGACTGCGCGAGCGCGCGACCCTGCTCGGCGGCACACTACGAGCCGGCCCGGGTACTGACCGGGGCTGGCATGTCGAAGCCGAACTGCCGAGAGCGAGGAGCGAGAGCGGTGTCCATTCGCGTCCTCGTCGCTGACGACCAGACGATCATCCGCACCGGGTTGCGGATCATGCTGAACGCCCAGCCCGGCATCGAGGTGGTCGGCGAGGCCGCCGACGGGCGGGAAGCGGTACGTCTGGCCCGCGAACTACGCCCCGACGTCTGCCTGTTCGACATCCGCATGCCCGTACTCGACGGGCTCGAGGCCACCCGGCTGGTCGCCGGCCCGGGCGTCGCCGACCCGCTGGCCGTGGTCGTCATCACCACGTTCGACCTCGACGAGTACGTCTACGGCTCACTGCGTGCCGGCGCCCGCGGATTCCTCCTCAAGGACACGGGACCGGACCTTCTGGCGCAGGCCGTACGGTCGGCGTCCGACGGTGAGGCGCTCATCGCGCCCAGCGTCACCGTCCGTCTGCTCCAGGCATTCGCGGACCTGCCCGCCGGCCGGCCCGTGGCCCAGCCGGTCTCCCCCGTCACCGCCCGCGAGGAGCAGGTGCTCCTCGCCGTCGCTCGCGGGCTGACCAACACCGAGATCGCCGATGCACTGCACATCAGCCTCAGCACGGTGAAGACGCATCTGGCCAGCCTGATGGCCAAACTCGGCGCCCGCAACCGGGTCGAGATCGCGATGTGGGCCTACGAAACGCGCCGTATCCTCCCCGGAACCTGAGCCGGGTGCCGGGCCATGTCCCATGAGTCCCCGCCCGGACATCAGTGCACCGGTCGGCTCACGTCGGCTCCACGTGCCTCACCCGCCCCAGAGCGTGACGTACCAGGAGGCCGGAACTGGGACGGTGAGACACCCGATACGACAAGACTCCCGACAGCTACCTCGCCAGTCTCCACCTGCACGCCTCGATGATCTGGATCAAAGACCTCACCAGGACCACCCGATGATCACGACTCGATACGCGCCCTAGGCGCTGCTGTCGCCCTGCACCCCGAAGAAGCTCGGGAACGGCTGCGCCGGGCGGGCGGGAAGCCATCACGCGGCATGCACTGGTTTCGCCGCTGACCATGGCCGGCCCACTGGCGGTCGAGGTCGACCTTGCCGGCCGTACATGGTTGATCTGGCGACACTCGTGCCAGGTGTTTCACGCGCTGAGGATGGCCGCACGATCACCTTCACCGCCGCCGACTTTGCCGACGCCTACCGGCTGGTCCTGCTGCTCGTCCAGCTCACCACCATCAAACCCGGCTGGCGCTGTGGCCGGTCGCCGGCCCGATGGCAACCTCTGGGGCCTCCAAGGGCGTCCATGCGAGCTCTTGAAGGTGGTACCAGTACCTCGATCCCATCGGCGACCTGAACGAAGGCCCGAACGGGACCAGTTTGGTGACCTGCCCATGCAGGCTCTGGCCCACCGCAACGCAGTGTGCAAATGCCTGGAACGGATCCGGCTGCATCGCTCGCCACGGCGTGACATCTACCCTTGCAACATGACGATGCACGAGACCGTCCATGTGAGTGTTGACGCGATGATTGAGGACCTCAGGACACTCGTCGAAGTCGAGTCTCCGTCGCGCGATCTCGACGCCTTGATGGCATCGGCCAAGGCTGTCGCCGCTGTCATCGAGAGTCGCCTTGGCGGGCAGGCCATCCTCGTTGAGAGCGAAGCCGGGCCTCACGTCCACTGGTCAGCCGGTGGCGATCCCAAAGTGCTGGTCCTCGGGCACCATGACACTGTGATTCCGCTCGGCACCCTTGAACGCCGCCCGTTCAAGGTCGAGAACGGGCAGGCAACCGGCCCCGGGGTCTTCGACATGCTTGGCGGCTTGGTCCAGGCCGTTCATGGCCTGGCGAGGCTCGATGACCGGTCAGGCGTCGAGATCCTGGTGACCGCCGACGAAGAGGTCGGCTCCCGTTCCTCTCGAACTCTCATCGAAGAACGAGCCCTTGCCTGCGGCGCAGTACTCGTGGTCGAGGGCGCCGCTGACGGCGGGGCCCTGAAGACCGGCCGTAAGGGCTGCGGCACGTTCCAGGTCGCTGTCACCGGCCGGGCGTCGCACGCAGGCCTTGAGCCCGCAGCCGGAGTCAACGCCCTGATCGAAGCATCACACCAGGTACTGGACATCGCAGCGCTTGGTCGACCCGATATCGGCACGACTGTCACCCCGACCGTCGCGTCCGCAGGAACCCTGGACAACGTCGTTCCAGCGGAGGCGACCGTCATCGTCGACGTCCGGGTCGAATCGGCCGGCGAGAAAGAACGAATCGAGTCTGCGTTCGCGGCACTGGCTCCGCATCTCGATGGGGCGGAGATCGCGGTTCAGGGAGCCATCGGCCGGCCGCCGATGCCTGAGTCGGCGTCGACCGAGCTCTTCGCGGTGGCAAAGCAGCTGCTTCCTGGCCTCGAAGGCAAGGCAGTCGGTGGCGGAAGCGACGGCAACTTCACGGCCGCACTGGGGGTTCCCACACTTGATGGCCTTGGAGCGGTCGGGGGCGGTGCCCACGCCGACCACGAGTACCTGGTGATCGAAGCCATGACAGAGCGAGCGAACCTTGTTGCCGGACTGGTGAACGCGATTCAAAACAGGTAGAGAACGAGAATGCGTAGAGCATGCGCGACCTGTGAGCGATCAAACGGACGAGATGGCGGGCGCGCGGTGAGGCCCTGACCCGCGTCAAGGCCTCACGGTCGGAGGGCCGGGCGGCCACTGCCGCAACGCGGACAGGGGCTTGGCTCGGAGGCGTCCGCCCGTGCTGCCCGTGACGGTCCACCCGCCGTCACCGACGGTCGGCCGGCGGGTGCGCGTGAACGGCGAGTTCCTCGTTCTGGCGCATGACGTAGTGGGACTCGACCGCGATGCGCCCGCCACTGTCCGCCCCTGGGGAAGATGCCTACGTGGATGTCCTGAACCTGCCGATGTGTCCGGTTGCCAGGCCCTGGGTCAATGGCCCCAGCACGAGACCGTCCCGCCCCGCCTGACCGTCGAGCCGCAGGGCTGACGATGCGCGCGTCTCTCGTGCGAGAACCCGTTTGCGAGAGTATGAGCCGCTCGTTCGGTGGTCCTGCACGGCGCAACTGCACTGCCGGCCGTGCCTGTGGCAGTGGGCCGCCAAGGCGTGCGGGCGCTGGCCAGCCTCAGGACGCTTTGGCGGTGGGCGCTTCTCCCTGCTGGATCTGCCGGACGCGTTCGACTTGCATGCGGGCGACGGCCTCGAGGATCTGAGGGTCGGGGGAGCGGTAGTCCTGAGTGTCCACGTCGATGTCGACGGATACGACCGTGGCTCCGACCACGGCGTGGATGCTGGCGCTGCAGAGGCTCTCCACCAGGCAGCCGTGCGCTGAGAAGGCCTGGTCAGCCCCGGTGACGGTGATGGAGGCGACGCCGCTGTCGTACTGAGTCCTGCTGAACGCGAGGTGATCGCTCGCGGCGGCCGGCCCGCTGAAGGAGCTGATACTGAAGCTGACGGTTCCGTCGACGTCCGGCGCCTCGTAGCCCACCGTCCCATAGGCCTTGCGCCCGGCGTCATGTGCCGCGTCGTCGCGCTGTGGCGCTTGTGCCTTCGTCCAACCGGACGGCACAGCGTCCGCGCCGGGCAGCGCCGCGGCAACCTGCGTCTTGTCCAGGACGACTGCCTTCGACCCGTCCGATGGTGCGCTGTCGGGCTTGGAGCTACAGCCTGTTGAGACGACTCCTGCCACCACCAGTGCGGCACCTATCTGCAGCCACTGTCTGTCCTTCACCCGCACCACGACACACCACCCACCCCTGTTGTTGATCGCCGATCCTCGCACGTCTGGAGCCTTCGCCGCACCTTCGCCGGGCAGGCTCCGGCTGACGGTGACGGCTGACGGCCGAGCGCCGTCGGCGCAGCGCAGAAGGGCTTTGCCCCTTGAGCGGCGCCCCGGGCGTTCTGTGCCCGGGCGCTGGTCGCGCCGCCGAAGGCTGATGGACCGGTGTAGCCGTGATCCGGCCGGGCCATCGTCCGAACCTGGCCGACGACATCCTCGACGCGTACACCGCAGTCACCCGGGAGCTGCCGAAGCTGATCGCGCTGAGAATCGGCTCTCCGACAAAGAACTCGTGCAGAACATCTACCTGTTGCTCATGGCGGGCCATGAGACAACCATCAATCTGATCACCAGTACCGTCCACGCGCTGCTGGAGAACTCCGAGAAGCTCGCCACCGTGCTCGACGGCTCGCACAGCTGGAGCAAGGTGATCGTCGAGAGCCTGAGCTGCGCGTCGCCCGTGCGGTATGGCCTGATGCGCTACGCCACGCAGACCGAGGACAGGGACGGCATCGACGTACTCGAGACGAAGATCATACCCGGCGAGGCTGTCATCGTGGGGCACTACGCCTCCGGCCGTGACCCCGAGATCCACGAGCATTCTGAGCGCTTGGACCTGAACCGCTGCTCGCACCAGCACTTGGCCTTCGGCTACGGGGCCCACTGCTGCCTGGGCGCAGCCCTCGGCGAGCTCGAGGCGGAAGTCGTCGTAGGCCAGCTCTTCGCCCGCTTCCCCGACGTCATCCTGGCGACGACCGACGCCATCCCCACCGTGGGCTCCATCTTGCTGTACGGGCTCCAGCGGCTCCCGGCCAGTCTCCGCGCCGGCGTCCAGACCGGCGTCAAGGAGGTCGCCATCAGGGCCTGAGCGGGTGGTCACCGAGGGCCCCGACCGAGGCGTGTGGTTCGGGGCCCTCGTGTGCCAGATCGGTTGCCGCCCGCACAGGCCACGAGCCGACGGCCCGTGCTCTGGCTGGGCTGCTACTGCGGTGCGCGCCGAGGCCTGCGAGGAGTGCGGGACTGCTCCAGGGGGGCCGTTCGGGAGGCAGGCACCAGGTCCCACCACCAGGAGACCGACGGGATGTCCAGCGGGTCGGAGCTGTCGTCGGTCGGCCGGTCGGAGAACGACGAGGAAAGGGCGGCCGGGTCGTCGGGAGTGGTGTAGCGCAGGGAGCTGACGCTCCAGTCCTGGGTCGCCCGGATGAAGGAGGCGAGGTTACTCAGGTATCGCCGCACTTGGGGGCTGCCCTCGTCGTCGAGCTTCGCGCGCAGGCTCAGGAAGAGGCACATCACCCGGTCACGTTGGGCTATTGCCCTGGTCAGAGCCTGGTCCGGGCTCAATGCGTACTCGTGTTCCAGAACCCGGATGACGTTGACGTAGTAGTTCGTTCCGCGGCTCTCCTTGTGGTGGGAGTAGATGTCGTTGTCCCACGTGGTGATGAACGACGTCATCTCGGAGGCGGCGCGCACTGCTTTGCTGTCCCGGTCGTGGGGCTGGAGCTCGAATCCGTAGCCCATCTCCAGGAACGGCTGCACCACGGATGTCGCGCCGTCGTAGAGGCGCATCAGCGCGTAGTCGTTCAGCCCGGGGACCCGGCCCGCGGCCCGGTTCTCGGCCTCCCACACCACGGCGAAGAAGTATTCGCGGAGAGTGTCCACCCAGCGCCCGGCCTGGAGAGCGGTTCCGCAGCGGGAGACCCGCAGCGTGAGGTCCCTCAGTCCCTCGGCGAGGGGATCGTCCATGAGCATGGGAGCCTCGGGGTTCTGCGCAATGCGCAGCAGCCGCTGGAGGGCCGCCGCCAGCTCGCCCGGCTTGTCGCCGAGATTGCCTTCCTCGCAGTAGCCGTCGTCCACGCCGAAGAGCCAGATGACGAAGTCGGAGAGAAGGGAGACGACCTCCTCCTGCCCCTCAGGAAGGATGCGGGCGGCGAACACGCCGATGTCCTGGGTGACGAGGCGGCTTCGCCACTCGGGTGATCCGATGCCGTAGGTGTCGGCCCAGGCGGCGGTCCGGGCGTCGATTGCTGCGTGGTTCGGGTGCACGGCGGGAGGGATGGGAGCATATATGGGGGGAACTGCCAGTGCAGGCCTCACTCGTGATTCCCTTTCAGTCGTTGGCGCGCGCGAGCACTCTGGGGGGTGTACAGACCATGGTTGGAACTGCACGGTGAGTGATCAAACGGGAATGGTACCGATCGGAATGGCCACTCCAAGGGTCACCGGCCGTCCCAAGAGGCAAGAAGAAGGCCCGGGCCGGCAACCGACGTTGAGTCGTCCGGCGTGCCTTCGCCGCCTTGCACCACTTCCGGCGCCTGCGCGGCGCCAGCTTGCACAATTGCCATGAAGCACATCCCCGCGGCAGTGATCTGGGGCCACGAGACACTCCAACCAAACGCGGGCCCCGGCCGCTACGGTCGGGGCCCGGCACCGGAAGTGGCCCTTGGCAGGTGGTGGTCAGTCGCTCTGCCGGCGGTGGATGACCAGCGGCATGCGGGTCGGATGACGGCGACCGGTTCAGTCTCTCCGTGGCTGAACTGTCATAGGGACGCTGTCGGCGTGGACCACTGCTGCAGCGACTTCCTTGGGTCGGTGGCCCGGTGCCGGGGTGAACTTCCACCGGGCGAGCAGCGTGGCTATGGCGATGGTGGCCTCCGTCCAGGCGAACTGGTCCCCGATGCACTTGCGGTTGCCGGCACCAAAGGGCACGAACGCCTCGCGCGGGATGGCGGCTCGGCGCTCGGGCAGCCACCGGTCGGGATCGAAGCTGTCGGCGTTCACGTAGACCGCCGGATCGCGGTGGATGGCGTAGAGGCTGAAGCCGACCTCCGTGCCGGCGGGGATTTCGGTGTCGCCGAGCACTACCGGCTCGGTGGTGCGGCGCATCAGGAAGGGGACCCCGTGCAATCTGATGACCTCGTCCAGCACCCGGCGGATCCCCTCCAGTTGGGGCACGTCCGCGATGGTGACGGGCCGGTCGCCGACGACCTCGCGGATCTCGGAGAGTAGCTGCTTCTCCACCTCGGGGTGGTTCGCCAGCTCATGAAAGGTCCAGGCGAGCGTGGCGGCGGTGGTCTCGGCTCCCGCATACAGGATGGTACTTAGTTCGTCGCGGACCTCGACGTCGGAGAGCGTCTTTCCGTTGTCCGCGTCCTGGGCCGCGAGCAGCAGTGACAGCAGGTCGCCCCGTTCGGTGTCTCCCGAGCGTCGGGCGTTGGCCACCACTTCATCGATCACCACGCGCAGGGCCTTGCTCGCCGCGTCGAAGTCGCGGTTGGCACGGATCGGCAGCCGGTCCAGGAGCGTGGGTGATCCTGCCCGTATCAGCAGGTTCTTCATCAGGACGGGCAGGTTGACGCGGATGGCTTCGACTGCCGGCAGCCCGATGTCTGTCGAGAACAGGGTCGATGAAAGCGTGTCGATCGAGTATTTGGCCATCGCCTGCTGGAGGTCGATCATCTGCCCGGGTTTCCAGGAGTCGGCCAGCTCATGGGCGTGGCGGCTCATGATCTCGGAGTAGGCCGCGATGCGGTCCTTGGAGAACATCGGCTGGATCAGCCGCCGGTGTGCGCGGTGCACCTCGCCGTTCGCGTTGGCCAGGCCGTTGCCGGCGAGCGGCCGCAGCCGGTCGAAGAAGCGCCCTTTCTCGAAGCTGCGTGCCTGCCTCACGGTCACCTCGTGGACCAGCTCGGCAGACGTGAGCACGTACGTGGGCATCGTCCCGAAATCGATACGAACCAGGTCACCGTGCTGTCGCAGCGACTTCACGAAGCCGAGGGGATCGCGCCACAAGGCCAGAGCGTGACCCAGAAGCGGAACCGATCCAGGAGCGCGTGGAACCGTCTGCAAACCAGCTGACACCAGGAACCCTTTTCTCTCTAGGTCGTGCACCTGCCGGAAACGGGAAGATCCCATCACCAGATGGGCCCCCAGCGCGAGGCCACGGATCGTCACATGATCGTATCCAGGCCTGAGTTCGGCACAAGACCGTCTGCTTGGCCGGTATGGATCACGGATATGCTGCGTGCGCTCCTCTACGCCATCTGTGCGCGACATCCCCCGCGCCGCTGCTTTCCGGAGGCCTCGTGACCACCCCGTACCCAGACTCGTCAGGCATATCGGCCGCGGCGCTGCCACCTCCGGGGTGCCCGGCACACGCACTCGGTTCTGAGGTGCGACGGATGTACGGACCGGAAGCGGAGGAGCCGTACGCGTTCTACGCCAAGCTGCGTCAGGAGCACGGCTCGGTGGCGCCCGTGCTGCTTCCCGGTGACGTACCGGCCTGGCTGGTACTGGGACACCGGGAGAACCTGGAGGTCATGCGGTCGCCCTCCCTGTACTCCAACGACTCCCGCGTATGGAACATCCGGTTGCAGCCCGACTCCCCGCTGCTGCCGATGACCGCATGGCAACCGCTGCTGGCGTTCACCGACGGCACGGAGCACGCACGACTGCGGGCGGCAGTGACAGACGGCTTGGCACGGTTCAACCGGCACGGCATCCGGCGCTATGTCGTGCGCTACACGCACCGGCTGGTCGACAACTTCGCCAGCGCCGGCAGGGCTGACCTGGTGGCGGACTTCGCCGAGAAGCTGCCGATCCTCGTCATGGCCCGGCAGTTCGGCGTGCCCGAGCAGGATGCGCTACCGCTGGGTGCAGCTGTGCGTGACATGGTCAAGGGCACCGAAACGGCGCTGCAGAGCAACCAGTTCGTCGTGGGTGTCCTGCAGGAGCTCGTCAAGCGGAAGAAGGAGCAGCCAGGCGACGACTTCGCCACCTGGCTGCTGCGCCACGAGTCGGCTCTCACGGACGACGAGGTGATGGAGCACCTGCGGCATGCCATCGTCGCTGCGACCGAGAACACCACCAACCTGATCGCGAACACGCTGCGAATGGTGATGACCGACCGGCGCTTCCGCTCGAGCCTGTCCGGAGGTGCGATGACCCTGCCGGACGCACTGGACCAGGTGATGTGGGACGCGCCGCCGCTCACCGTGGTGCCCACCCGATGGGCGACCGGCGACACACGGCTCGGTACCCAGGAGATCAAGGCAGGCGACCTGGTGATGCTGGGCCTGGCGGCCGGCAACGTCGATCCCGAGATCCGGCCGGACCTGTCCAGGCCCGTGCACGGCAACCGCTCACACCTTGCCTTCAGCAGCGGGCCGCACGAGTGCCCCGGCCAGGACATCGGGCGGGCCATCGCAGACACGGGAATCGACACGCTGCTCGCACGGCTGCACGACATCGAGCTCGCCGTGCTCGAGGACGATCTGCACGTGACCGGTTCCCTGGTCTCCTCCCGCCTGGACAACCTGCCCACGCGCTTCACGCCCCAGCGGCCGAAGAAGGAGAGCGCCGGCGGCGGCCTGTCCCCTTCGTCCTCCGCCCAGCCGCTGCCAGCTGCCGCACCTTCGGTCGCTCCCGTGCCCGCGCCGGTCGCGGTCGCGGTCCGCAAGCCGTGGTGGCGCAGGCTCTTTGGCTGATGCCAGAACAGCCGTGGGGTCCGGATCACGTGATCCAGCTCCTGCTGGAACTCCCGCATCCGGCCGAGGAGTTCCGCGTCCTGCGTGGCGAGGATGCGGGCGGCGAG
>NZ_JBEXSW010000078.1:0-20959 GCF_040613775.1 Streptomyces sp. NPDC006208
TCCTGCTGAGCCGGCGAAAACCCGTAGTCACGCACCTGTGCCTCCACGACCACATGATCATCCGTGGGTGGTGCGTTGATCACTTGAGGGTGCCACCGATTCCTGAACAAGATCAGAAGGCGGCGGCTCACGGCCGAAACGGCGCCGGACCGTGTACGAGAAACGGTGTCAGAAGTCAGGGTGCGTCATCGTTACCACCCTCGAGGAGGCTCTGGTGCGTCGCCTTCAGAGTTCACGGACCAGGGACCGTTTCGCCTCGGGAGCCTGGGTTGACGTTGCGTTGGCCGTGTGTGGAGCACGGACGCACGTTCTGCCACCCGCTGGCGCAGGAGTTGCTTCTCGGCCGTCGCCTGGTGCCGGGTGCCGACGAGGGCTTCGACGTCGGCCTTGAGCTGGGCGATCTCTTCCGCGTCGGCGTCCGGGTCGCCGGGGATCTGCACGGGGCCGTCGTACTCGACGCGTGCCAGGGTGTTGCCCTCGGCGTCGATCAGGTGCAGCACGTTGTTCGCGCCGAGGCTCTGCCAGTCGTAGCGGTGCCGGGCGGTGTTGCGGAACCGCGCGCTGTCGGGCTGGGCTGGCGGGGGTCGTCCTCGTACCACGCCTCGACCATCCCCGAGCGGTAGTCCGGCCGGAGCTGCTCCACCAGGTCGCGGAGCTCGCGCCGGGGCCGGGGGATCTGGTCGGCCTCGCGCAGGTACAGCGGATCGTCGCTGGCGGGGGCGCCCTGGTATCGGACCACGGCGGCCACGGGGTGGACGAGTTCGCTCCCCCACACCTCGCGGCGGGCGTACTGCACTCGCACCACACGTCAATCCCGTGATCAAAGATCAGTAGTCTCAGCTCAGCACTCCCGGAGTGCCGCACCTAATCCGGCCGCCAAACCCGCCAACATAGATGAGTAGCAACAGTGAAACACCGAACTCGGTATGTGCGCGGGCCCGGTCAGGACACGGATCCCGGGGCCGCCCCGCCCAGGTGTTCCAGGATGTCCGCGAGCGTCTTCTCGTAGATCGCGTGACTGCGCTCGTTCCCCGGGAGCAGGGATTCGGAGAGGGCGACGGCCTCCCGGGCATACGCATGGGCCTCCTCCGGGCGGTCCGCCTCGTCGATGTAGAAGGCGAGGTTGTTGAGCCCGCGTGCCAGGGCGTGGAGAGGGGTACCGCTGCGGTGCCGCTCCCAGCGGTCCTCGGTGAGTTCGCGGTAGCGGGCGACCGCCTCCTCCATCGGGGCGACGGCGTCCGCGCGGCGGCCCGGGGTTCTGTTCAGCAGGGCGGCCAGGCGGGACAGGGCGTCCGCTACCCGGCGCAGGTCGGCGTACGGATCGGTCGCTTCGGGGCCGACCAGGGCGTCCAGGCAGTCGTCGCCCTCGCCGCCGTAGCCGGAACCGTCATGGCTGTGCAGTCCGGCGACCCAGCGGTAGACGTCCACGACCGCCCCGGCAATACGCAGCGCCTGCTCGCGCGGCGGCTGCCCGGCCTCCGTGAGGGAGTCGGCTGCCTGAGTGAGGTCGAGCAGAAGGTCGTAGCGGCGATGGTCCTCCCGCGATCTCTCGTGGGCCAGGGCTTCCTCGCTCGGCGTCGGGTGGGCCGCGGTGTCGCGTCCGCGGGCGATCAGGCGTACGAGAGCGTGGCCCAGGGCGGCGACGGGAGTCTCGGTGCCGCAGCCGATCAGCGGGTGGAGGGCCGAAAGGAAGCCGGCGGCACGGAGGCGGTCCGGCCCGGCGGGCGACCGCTGGTCGGACCGCCACAGCGCCTCCCGGTACAGCGCGCGCACCAGCGCCGTGAACGGTTTCCGGTACGGGACCGACTCCAGGGCGTCGAACGCCTCCTCCGCCGCGGCGCGCGCCCCAGCGCCCTTGGCCGGTGAGAGCGCCAGGGCCGCGGTCACCGCCGCCCACGCGAGCTGTGCCTGGGATGCGGCGATCTCGTAGCCCGCCTGCTCGCGGTCCTCGCCCGCCGCCTGGCGCCGGTGGGCGGCGAGGATTCCGGCATACGCGCCGGGGGCCTCGGCCGGACTGTCCAGCATGCCGAGCCGCCGGGCCCGGGCCCACAGGGTGCGGCACACATCGCGAGGCCGGATCTCCAGGCCGCGCTCGGTGAAGTCCCCGTCCAGCCGCGCTCCCAGCGCCGCCCCGAAGCAGCCCGCCGCCTCGAAAGCGCCCTCGTACGCCAGCAACGCGTGCCGCAGAGCGCGCAGTTCGCTCTCGTCGACCCGGCCCTCGGTGCTGAGCGGGCGCCGGAGCAGTACGACCGCCTCGGCCGCGAGAACCCCTTCGTCCTCGTGATCCTGCTCCGACAGGACGGGCACCAGCTCCGCGAGCCGGTCTCCCAGAGTGCGCACGAGTTGTGACGGGTCGTCAGAATTACGTATCAGGGTGATCCACGAACCGGCCGCGTCTTCGGACGGCTGCGGGGCCAGGCCGTCCGGATCGTCTGGTACGAGCCGTTCCACCAGCTCCTGGAGCACGCATATGGTCGTGGCGCATGACTCGCCGGCCGCGGACAACCGCTCATGGACACCGGCGGCAGCGGTGAGTGCGCGCCGGGCCCGTGCCTCGGTGTGCCGCGCGCCGGGCCAGAGTCCGTGGATCAGGCGCAGCTGGATCCGGGCGAGTTCTGCGAAGGGCGGCCCGCCCTCTGGATCGTCCGGCCGGTTGAAGGCGGCGTACAGCTGCCGTCGTGCGGCGCAGGCGTGGTCCGAACGGTCGGAGTCGAGCAGCAGCACACGGCGCAGCGCGGGGAACATGAGTTCACGTGTCGTTTCGATGGCGAGACCCTAGCGGAGCCCACTGACAACGAGGGCGGGGATGTTGGGCGGTTTGGGGTGTGACCCAGATACGCCAGAAACCCGCCACGGGATGATCTTGAAGAACCTTCCTGCGAGGCAGCCGAGTTCGCCCTCGCCTGCGCCCTGGTCCCGGCCTCCAACATCGCCGGTGACACCTACGGACTACTCCCTCGACCGCGACACCCTGCACCTGTCCGTCACCGACGCCATGGGACATGACGTCGACGCCTCGCTCAGGGCCACCCTCCTGGTCAACGCCTCCCGCGGCGCCCGCCGCGCCGGGACGGACCTTGCCGAACAGGCCCGCCAGACCCACCAAGCCTCCTCGACCACGGCCGACGGACCTTCGCCACCGGCCAGCTGCTGCGCATCGCCCTGGACGGGACCAGTGCCCAGCTCGTCAACGCCGGCCACCCCTGGCCGCTACGGCTGCGCGACGGCACGGTCGACGAACTGCACCTGGCCGTGAACCTGCCCTTCGCGTCGCCGCGCAGGGCCCGTACCAGGTACAGGACCTCGACCTGCGCCCCGGCGACCGCCTCGTGCTCTACACCGACGGCATGCAAGAACGCCAAGCGGAAACAGTCGACCTGCCCGGCCTCATCCGTGACACCGCCACCGAGCACCCCCGCGAGGTCGTGCGCACCCTGACCGCCGCGGTCACCGATGCCTGCAGCGACCACCCGAAAGACGATGCCACCGTCCTGTGCCTGGACTGGCACGGCGCCCGTTCCGGAGACTGCATCGCGAGCGCCGAAGCCGACACCTGACCTAGTGCTGGATTCCTCAAAGGGAGTACACATATCGGCGACGTAGTTTCCGTGTGGGAGGTGCGGGTCTGCCCCATATCCAGGGTTGGGCTCGGTTGTTGAGCTGGGCTGTCGCCAGTTGTGTGGCTTGTTCGATCTCGTCCGGTCCGGCGAAGGACTGGCCGGCCAGGGCTGCCTTGCGGAAGATGCGCCACCAGCCTTCTTGGAGGTTGTGCCAGCAGGCGCCGACGGGGATGAAGACGTGCCGGTCCTGGGATGGTCCTCGAGCCAGGTCCGGGTGGAGACGCTGTTGTGCGAGGAGAGGTTGTCGGTGATCAGGTAGATGTCACCGGTTGGGTTGGCGTCCTCGAGTTTCTGCAGGAACTGCTGGTAGAAGGCGCTGTTGCGGGACGATGCGGTCATGGTGACCTCGTGTCCGTCGCGGATCCGCAGGCCCCCGTAGACCCAGGTCTTCTCCGGTCCGCGGCTGTAGTCGATCTCGTTCTTGATGCGGTGTCCGTCCGGCGACCAGCCCGGCGCCGGAGGGAAAGGGCGCGGGATCACCGGTCCGATCTCGTCGGCGCAGACCACCGTCGCACCGTGGGGCGGGCAGGTGGAGAGCTCGATGATCCGCGTCCTTTTCCCTCAAAGTCCCGGTCCTTCGAACGCGTCCAGGACCGGGTTCGGCGCCAGCGCACGCCCTCGGCCAGCAGAATCCGGCCCACCTCGATCCCCATCGCCCAGGCCTGCTCAGCCAGCGCATCGAGCGTCCATTCCGGCGGCCCCGCCTCATCCTCCGCAACGAGTTCCCCGCCCGCCTGCATCGTCAGCCGCCCCGGCGGTGGCCGTTTGACCAGGCCGATGATTCTCGAACGCTCGGTCTCGGTGATCCGCCGCTTCCGGCCCTGGCCGCCCAGATCCTCCAAACCCTCCAGCCCGGTCCGGTTGAAGCGGTGCAGCCAGCACCGAACCGTCTTTGGACTGCAGCCCAGTTCAGCGGCGATCGCCGGCACCCGCATCCCCTGCCAGCTCAACTCGACCATGCGGGCCGCATCACCAGATCCCGCGGCGCCTTCCGCGCCCGCGCCAGCTTGCAGACCACCTCTTGCTCGTTCTCATCACGGCCTGGCCGTGCCCGTAACACCACCGTCCAGCACCCGCCCCCGAGCACCCGAACCACCCCGCCACCAGGATGTATACCCACCCAAAGCGGAATCCAGCACTAGCTCTCGACGGAACTCGAAGCGACGAGGCCGGCCAGGGCGTGTCACCGTCCTGACCGGCCTTGATCCGTACCTGCCTTCGTTAACAGGCCCCGGTCACTTGCCGGTCGCGGCGCGCAGGAGACGAACGAGGATCTCCCGCCCCGCCATGACTGCTGCCGTCTGTGCCACAGCTGCGGCGGTGCCGCTCGCGGCCCCGACCGGACGAACGTCGTTGACCATCTGGCCGGTGTACGCCGGCGGTGGAGGGGCCATCTGCCCGTTGTACTGGTAGCTCATCCTGAACCCTTCTCTCTTCATTTCCCGCACGAACGAGCGGGCGCGGTACAACCGTGCCGGGGATGAGCGGAGTGCGAATCAGGATGTTCCCCAGTTCCTGCGGGAGTGCCTGGGGAGCGGCCACAATCGTCACGCGGTGTAGGTGCATCGCCACTGATTGATCGCTATTTCTCGGGGGATGCTGTGGTGACGTCTGGGCCTGGAAGGTATGGACTGCTGGCGCGCGCAGAGGAGCAGGATCGTCTGCAGCGACTCCTTGCGGATGCTCGGCGGGGTCGAAGCGGAGTCCTCGTGCTGCACGGCGAGCCGGGGATCGGGAAGAGCGCCTTGCTGGAAGAGGTGGTGGCGGAGTCTGCGGGGATGACGGTTCTGCGAGCCACGGGAATCGAAATGGAAGCCGAACTTGCCTTCGCCGGGCTCGGTGAACTCGTGCGTCCCGTGGAGCGACTGATCGACCGGCTGCCGTCGGTGCAGGCGCGCGCTCTGCGTACCGCCCTGTCACTGGAGGAGGCGCACACTCCAGACCGGTTGACCTTAGGGGCAGCCACGTTGACGCTGCTTACGGATGCCGCAGCGACAACACCTGTGCTGGTCGCCGTGGATGACGCGCACTGGATGGACGAGGCCAGCGCCCATGCGCTGCTCTTCGCTCTCCGGCGCTTACAGGCCGAGGCAGTGGCGGTGCTGGTCACGGCACGAGATGGCGAGGGCTGCCGGTTCACCGAGGCCGGTCTGCCAACACTGGCTCTCACCGGTCTCGAGCCGGCGGCCGCCGCCGCGCTGGTGCAGAGGGTGGCTGACGTACCCGCCGGCAGCGAGCCGTTCGAACGGCTTTACCGGGAGACTGCCGGCAACCCGCTGGCCCTGCTGGAAGCAGCGCCTGCTCTGCGCAATTCCGCATGGGCAGCACAGGCACCCGATGGGCCCCTGCCGGTGGGTCCGCGGCTGACCGCCGCCTATTCCGCCCGGTTGGCCGCCCTGCCGGAGCCCAGTCGCCGCGCGGTGACGGTTGCGGCAGCCGGATATACCGAGGAGGCCGCGGTCCTGGTCGCAGCGCTTCATGACCTGGCCGTGGACGGCGGGGTCCTGCAGGCGCTCGAGGCGGCGAAAGTCATCGACCTGTCGGGCGGCATGGTGAGGTTCGTGCATCCGCTGCTGCGTGCTGCTGCCTACCACATGGCGGGACCCGAGCGACGACGAGAAGCCCACCGAGCCCTGGCTGGGGCACTCACTGACCGACACGGCCCGGTGGACCGTGACCAACGCAGCTGGCATCTTGCTGCCGCGGCGGCCGCGCCGGACCTGATCGCGGCGTCAGCGCTGGCTGACACCGCCGCGCGTGCCCGCGATCGGGGCGCCCTGCCCGCCGCACTCCGTGCCTACGAGCGTGCCGCTGACCTGACGTCTTCCCCGGTCGACCGGGGCCGCTACCTGCTGGCGGCCGCCGAGGTGGCACAGCTTGCCGGCCGAGGGGACCAGGCGTTGGCCTTGGCCGAGGCGGCGACGAACACCACCGATGATTCGACGGTACGTGCCGGGGCAAGCGGGTTGCGCAGCCAGGTATTGCTTGTGCGCCAGTCACCACGCCGTGTCCATGACCAGTTGGTTGACATGGCAGTCGGACTTGAGGCGTCCCAAGCGGTGCCCCTGTTGGTTGCTGCTGCCGGCGCAGCATGTATGGGGGGCGCGATCCTCCAGGCCCGCGTGACTGCGGACCGGGCTTCTGCTCTGGCCCGCAACGGTGAGGCCGCTGTCTTTGACCATTCTGCGGCTGTGATGCGGGCCCACACGATGATGCTCGCCGGCGAACGCCGCGAGGCCGCCGCCGTGTTCAGTTCCTGCGAGGAGTTCCTCACCGCCACCGACCCGCTCTCCATCGGCGTCGAGGTGACGAGCTTCTCCGCAATGGATCTCATGTGGCTCGAGCGGTTCCCTGCCGCGCGGACGCTGCTGGAACGGGCTGTCCGTTCTGCGCGTAGGATCGGCGCCTCCGAGCGGCTCGTCCCGTACCTGACCGTCCTGGCCGACACACAACTGCGCACCGGCTGCTGGGACGACGCCTACGCCCTGGCAAGTGAAGGAGCCACCCTCGCTGGTGAGATCGGGCAGCCGGTCCTGCAGGCCTACGCGATCTCCACATTGGCCCGGATAGAGGCTGCCCAAGGACGGGCGGCGGAGTGCATCGAGCACGCCCGCCAGTTTCGTGGACTCCTTGAGGGCCGGGGCGCGGAGCTGGTCAGCCCCTACATGCAGGCCGCACTCGGTCTCCTCGATCTGGGCACCGGCAAGGACTCCGAAGCCGCTGCCCGCCTGTATGACCTTCAGCAGCAGGTGGTCGCTTCGGGGCTGAGGGAACCGACGGTGTTGCAGCACCAGCCCGACCTGATCGAAGCGTGCCTGGCCACAGGCGACCCTTCCGGCGCTCAGGCGGCGCTGGCCGAACTCGTGGGTCAGGTCCAGCAGGCGCCTTCCGTGTGGGGAAACGCGGTAAGCGCACGGTGTCGAGGGCTCGTCGAAGCCGACGAAGATGCGTTTGCGGAGGCTCTGCGGCACCACGAGCAACTGCCGGATCCCTTCGCCAAGGCCCGTACCGAGCTCGCCTACGGGCGATTTCTGCGCAGGAAGAGGAAGCGCGGTGCCGCCCGTCGTCCTCTAATCGCTGCTCGACAGGTGTTCGAGCGCCTCCGCGCTGATCCGTGGATCACGCTCGCCGAGCGGGAACTCCGAGCGGCCGGATTCGAGACGCCTACCCGCCGCAGCCATGAACCAGTCGTGCTCACCGAACGAGAGACGCAGGTTGCAGTCCTCGTCATCAAGGGTCACACCAACCGTGAAGTGGCCGCGGCACTATTCCTGTCGGACAAGACAGTCGAGTACCACCTCAGTCACATCTACTCCAAACTTTCCGTGCGGTCCCGAGTCGAACTCGCCAGTCGTCTAGCTGTCGACACGCAGCGCCCTGCATGAGTGACGCCGCGGAACGAAAACGAAGGTGTCTGCGCAGCACCAAACGGACGGACTGCGCAGTGGTGTCGGCCAGGCCGCAGCGAATGAGGTGGGCGCGAACTACGGACTGGCGCCAGGGACAACCCTAGGGAGATCACTGGTGTGTCCCTGTGCTCCTACTCCGTAGCGTGCACAGCGGTACGGGCTCGGTCGGATGCCGCAGCGATGCGCTGTCGGGGGAGTCTGCGCCCGGGAGTCCGCCGCGCACGTACGATTGGGGGAAGGGATGCGTGCTTCTGTGTCAGCCGTAATTTCACGTTTCTTCTGTGCCGTTGGGTTGAGTCTTGCACTCCTGACAGTGGGTGCCTGCTCGGACGAGGAACCACCTGACCCGGGCCCACTGGTCACCGAGACGGAAGCCGAACCGGAGCCCGAACCGACGGAGACGGAAGCCGAACCGGAGCCCGAACCGACGGAGACGGAAGCCGAACCGGAGCCCGAACCGACGGAGACGGAAGCCGAACCGGAGCCACCGGAACCTGAGCCGCAAGGCTACGTACCTCAGAGCGTTGTGGGCGTCTGGTGCGGTGGCCGGAACGACGCACCGGGAGGGCACTGGACATACACCTTCGCCGGCGACGGCCAAGTCGCTGCCCAGAACCAGGACAGAGGCTTCTCCGGGTACGTCGTAACCGAGGGAAACATCATGACCTTCCACGTGGAGGGTGGTTACCCGTTCCAATCGACATGGTCGGTGAGTTACGAGGAAGCCCTCGGCTTCAACATGCTGTACCTCGACGACTTCAGCTACGTTCCTGGGAGCTGTGACTCGTAGCGAGGCACCGGAGCGCTCATGGCCTTCCTAGGTGATTTCCCCGAAGCGTGATAGCGAGCGATCTCCAACGCGTCCGGCTCCCGGTCCACCGACTAGGCCGTGTTTTAGGTCGGGGTGCCGGTCCGTGCCCTGTGCCGTGCTGATCACAGTGTGGGGCGTGGGGATCTTTCCGATGAGCAGTGGTTGGTGCTGGAGTCGTTGCTGCCTGCGGCAGGTGTAAGTCCAGGGGTCTGGTGCACGATCGGGTGACATCTTGACCTGCCCCACGGTTTGGGTTCCAGCTGCGGTGGCTAACTGGCGGCGGGGATGGTGTCTTGTTCGGAGAGTAGTTCGTACTCGATGGGGGTCAACCGGCCCAGCCGTAGTTGTCGGCGGCGCCGATGGTAGGTCCGTTCGATCCACGTCACGATCGCGGTGCGGAGGGCCTCGCGGGTGGTCCAGGTGCGGCGATCGAGGACGTTGTTCTGCAGGGGTGCGAAGAAGGACTCCATGGCCGCGTGGGGTGCTGGGATCGTGCAAGGGCGAGAAGCCGCTGAAGGTGCCGGTGACCGTCACCGTGGTGCGGGTCGGTGCGACCATTGCCACGTTCCAGGCGATGACCATCAAGGGCGACGACCCTGCCGTGATGCCGCAGGACGTGGTGGACGAGCAACTGGCCCAGCTCACCGCGACCCGGCCCGCTGCTGTCGTGCGCGGTGGCCCGGTGGGGGAGCGCCGCCCCGACCTCGTTGCGCGGCTACCAGGCCGGTCGGGGGTCCTGAGGCTCGGACGAGAACTCTTCCGGGATTGTGATGTCCGTGTCGGTCCGCCACAAGAACCCGGGGCTTGGCGGGAACTCGTGTGTCGGCGGCGCCGGCGTATGGAACCGGCGGGTGCGCGGAAGCGGCACCTCGACCAGTTCTCCGTCGTGCATCATCCACATCCCGAAGCAGTCGTCCTCCTCGTCGTGGATCAGCACCTGCACGCTGTCCGGATGGGGCCAGGGAAGTGACGCGAGGTGTTTCAGCAGTCCCTCCCGTGGCCTCATGCGGTGGAACTCGATGACCCAGCCGCCGACGAACAGGCCGAGCGGTTCGAACTCACCCCGCCAGCTGCGCGACGCGTCGGGCCGGGTCAAGGGTTTCATCACCTCGTCGGCGAAGTTGGCCAGCACGATGACCTGCGCGATTCTGCTCATGCCGGAGTATCACCGCCGACTACGCGTCCACGGCAACCGAATTCGGGCCAGGCGCAGCCGCGCGGCGCCGGGTGGGACTGTGACAACAGCCACCCGTCCGCCGTGGACGACCGCGGTTTTGGACCATGACCTGCCCGAGCTTCAGCGGCCTGGCCGGGCTTGCCGTCGTGGCGAATGGGTTCAAGCGCGCGCAGACGGTGGACGAGCAGCGGCCCTATCACCCTGTACTGGAATACCTGGTGATCGACCGGCGGGTACGGGACAAAGGCCTGGGACGCCAACTGGCCCGCCACGTCCTCCAAGAAGTCTGCACGGACGTCGACTAGGTCATCGTTGAGGCCGAGCGTGAGCGGGTGGACGCCGTTCGGTTTGGATCGAGCACCTGCACTGCGCCGTCGCGCCGGGCAGCGAGCAGACCGTTGCGAAGGTGGTACGCCTGCGCTGGTCTCCCGTGGACAATGACCGCTCGCCGGCGCCCGCGACGGCGGGGCGGTCAGCGGTTGTCTCCGCGGCCGATGCGGATGTCGAGTGCCCGGCGACGGCACCGACGGCTGACGCCCGGTAGCGGACGCCTCTCGCCGCGCGCGGACGGCACGCCGCTATTCAACTGATTGGTTGACAAGCCGGAACCCCGGCCGTAGGGTATTTAACCAATCGGTTGAATATGAGAGGTGTGAGGTGACCGACGACCGGCTGTCGCTGGTGTTCTCCGCACTTGCTGACCCCACGCGCCGCGACATCGTGGCCCGGCTCGCCGCCGGGGACGCCACGGTCAACGAACTGGCGGAGCCGTACGACGTCACGGTGCAGGCCGTGTCCAAGCACATCAAGGTCCTGCAGGACGCCGGTCTGGTCAGTCGCAGCAGAGACGCCCAGCGGCGGCCCTGCCACCTCGAGGCAGAGGTCTTCGACCTGATGACGAAGTGGATCGAGCGTTATCGGCGCGAGGCGGAGGACCGTTTCCGCCGTCTCGATGCCCTCCTTGAACAGATGGGCGAGCAGCCGGCGACGGGCACCCCGACGAAAGAGGCGGCATCATGAGCACCACCGACACGCCCCACCGCAACGAGACGCGGATCGAGGCCGACCCCAATCTGCCCACCATCCTGATCATCCGAGAGTTCGACGCCCCGCCGGAGCGCGTGTTCCGGGCGTACACCGACCCCGATCTGGTCGTCCAGTGGCTCGGCCCGCGTCGGCTCACGATGCGGATCGACCACTACGACGCGCGCAGCGGTGGCTCCTATCGCTATGTGCATCGCGACGACGACGGAACCGAGTACGGCTTCCACGGTGTGTTCCACGAGGTGCGCCCCAACGAGCGCATCGTGCAGACCTTCACCTACGAGGGTTTTCCTGACGGCGTCAGCCTGGAGACAGCCGTCTTCGAGGACCTCGGTGGCCGCACCCGGGTCACCGGCAAGTCGCTCATGGACTCCATAGAAGCCCGCGATTCGATGCTCATGAGCGGCATGGACTACGGCGTCCGCGAAGGCCACGAACGGCTTGACGAGCTGCTCGGCGGTCAACAGAGCAACAGCGTCGACCGACACACCGAGACGGGATCTTGATCATGGCGAGAACAGCAGCCGACGAGCACCGCACCGCGGCACGCGCATTCACCGACCGCGTACGCGGCACGGATCCAGAGACATGGGACAACCCGGCGCCGTGCGAGGGATGGGCCGCCCGGGACGTCGTCCGTCACCTCGTCGAGTGGTTCCCCGCCTTCCTCAAAGCTGGCGCCGGAGTCGAACTGCCGAAAGGACCCTCGGTGGACGACGACCCGGTGGCCGCCTGGGCGACGCACCGCGATGGAGTGCAGGCCCTCCTCGACGATCCAGCTACCGCACACAAGCTGCTGTCGAACCCGCACATCGGAGAGATCCCACTGGACCAGGCGGTCGACCGGTTCTACACCGCCGACGTCTTCATGCACACCTGGGACCTGGCACGGGCCACCGGCCAGGACGAACACCTCGATCCCGCCAAATGCGCCCAGTTGCTCGACGGGATGATGCCGCTCGACGACGTGCTCCGTGCGAGCGGGCAGTACGGACCGCGGGTCGAGGTGCCGGAGAGCGCCGACGTCCAGACTCGCTTGCTGGCCTTCATCGGCCGCAAGCCCTGACCAGCCGAAAGGCACCGTCGGCGAGGTCAGTTCAGGACATCGCGGGCGCGGTGCAGGTACGCCCGCTCGGCGTCGTCGTCGGCGTGTTCCCCGGCCTTGTCGTACGCTACCGCCGCCTCCGTCGTCGGCCGAAGCGGCGGAAGAGGTCGACGCGGACGGCGTGGAAGACGTGGTAGCCATCCAGAATCCAGGGCCTCGACCATGGGCAGCCCCGTCGCCGGGCCCACGGTCTCCGCCACGGCGACCGCGCGGTTGAGGGGCGATCACCGGGTCGGGGCCAGGGCCATCAGCTGGTCGTAGAGCTGCACGGCCTGGCCCAGCCGGTGGCGTCCGCCGTCGGAGCGTCACTGTGGACCGTGTTGATCGCAGCCTGGATCTGGTACAGCCCCGGCTGGCCGCGGCGCAGACATCAACGGACCAGGGCCTGGCCCTCGGCGATGAGCTCCCGGTCCCACCGGCTGCGGCCTGGTCGGCGAGGAGCACCAGGTCGCCGCTTCCTCTTCCGGTAACTCGGCGAGCAGTACACCGCGTTGCTGCGATGATCCACCCCGGCCACCCAGTCAGCCCTGCAGACCGGGCAGATCCTCCGCCCTCGCCGCGTTGAAGTGCCGCCACCCGCAGCCGGATCCGCCATACCCGGCGACAGTACTGGACCGGCATAGCCCCGAGCAGTACACCGGCCGGAGCGCGGCCTCCGGCCTCAACTGGCAACCTCACCCAGGACAGCGCCACTCACCCACCGGCCCGTTGACCTCGGCCATACAGCCAGCCGAGATGCCCTCAAAGATCCAGAAGAGGGGTTGAGAAACGGGCACTCACTCGAAGCCGACCTGGTCTCCGCCGATGCCCGCACCACCCGCCTCGCGGCCCAGACCCGCCGCCTCGAACCCGCCTCAGCGAGGTCCTGGGCGAGCAGGTCTGGCGCGAGTCCGGCATCGGCGGCCCCGACGACACCGAACAGCTCCAGGCCCCCATCACCACCCTCGAACAGCAGGTCGTCGACCTGGAACTCAAAGTCCAGGACCGGGGAGATGACCTCGCCGCCAACCGCGAGCTGATGGCGCAGCTCATCCGCGGACGCGACGCACCCCGGCATCCCGGCTGAAACACCAGGTCACCGGGCTCCTTGAGATGGCGGACTCCGGAGACGGAGGCCGCGATGCCGAACAAACACCCCCGCGGGCCGCAGCCGGACTGGCGGCCCAAGCGGAAGACCCTCCGGGTGCTGACTCGACCCCGAGGCGTTCCCGGGTTGTGTCGACGTCCGAGGGGTGATCGAGGAAGCCGGTCGATGCGATCCGTGACCACTTGCGCCGCCGGCACATCCGCGCGGTCATCCCGCAGCCAGGCCGCGCTCCACCTCGCCGCCATCCTCATCTGGACACGACGCTGACCGGAGAGACAGAACCGAGGGTGTCGCCGCACCGCAGCGCCAACGTACCGCACATACTTCCCACCACCAGGAATTGCTCAGCGGCTGTCACGGACAGCACCTCGGAGTTGATCCACAGGTGGTCGAGGCGCTCCAGCGAGGCGAAATCGACCAGGTCGATACGGAAGCCGCTGATCATTGTTCTGTGGCCGTCCGGGTCAATGTCGAATCCTCCCTGGGTGCCAAAGACCAGCGCCCGCCGGCCGGCGATTTCCGTCAGTGCGAGTCCGCTCCAGGTCGAGACCAGTCCAGTGGAACGATGCCGGAGCAATCGGCGCGTGGCCAGGTCCCAGATACTGAGGTGCCCGCCATGGGTGCGGGTGACCGCGACGGTCAGCCCATGCAGCATGGTGACCGTGACAGCACGGACTTCGTCGCCGTGGAGCATGGGCTCACCGACCGGTAGACCGGTTGCCGGATCCCACATCTGCACGCAGCCCCGCAGCACGTCGCTGGTGCTGCCCCCGGTCAGCACCACGGGCCGGCCGCCGACTGTTCCCTGGGCCATGGTCCGCGTGAAGGCTCCGGGGTGCTTTCCGACAGGGTGCGCGGGCGAGCCCGTGGCCAGGTCGAGGAAGTGCACGTCGCCACCGAGCTCGGTGGCCACCACCATCGGACGTGCACCGTCCACTATGGCAGCGCCCTGGATCCAGCTCGCTCCACCGAACCGTGGGCAGGACTTCCAGCGGTCCACCGCGGCGGCGCGGGTGCGTTCGTGTGCCTCACACGACACCGCCGGCCCCAGGTGCCACAGACGAACGGCCCCGTCGTTCCCACCCGCCACGACATAGGTCTCCCCGGCGACCTGTCCGCCGGCGACCACGTATACGGTTCCCCCCTGGTCGCACGGGTTGGGGGCGCCTTGCCCGTCGCCGTAGACCCACGCGAGGTGCGCGAACCAGTCGTCACCGAAATCGGCTTCGGAGCTGTAGGGGTTTTTTGTGCCCAGCCGGGCGAGGCGCCGACCGTCGGACAACCGGCGTACGACGAGGTGCCCGGGCCCGCTGTGTACCAGAGTCGGCTCACCACCCGTCTCGACGACCGTTGCCGCGTGGATGTTGCCGTCGCAGCAGCCGTGGACGTCGTACACGTTGTCCAGACCCAGGTGTGCCCACGGTGTCGCCCAGGAGCGGTGTGGGGCGACATGGGCGACGTCGTCCGCGAGACGGTCGAAGCCGAACTGCCGGGCGTACTGTTCGAGCAACGCGGCCCGCCGGGACGGTTCCTCCCCCGGATGGGGAAGAACACGGTGGAACCAGGTACTGCGGCTGTCAGGCTTTGTGAGGTGACGGTTTCGTTCGCTGATCGCCGTCCACAGCTCGCCGTAGTCGGCCGCGAGGAGCAGGCCGGCGTCGTCAAGGAGCGGGTCGAGCAGTCGTGCGGTGGCCGCGTGCCGGGGGAGGTGGCGGCGGACATAGACGGGGGCTTTCGCCCACTCCGGGCGGCCTTCGCAGATCGGAGCGAGGCCGGCCAAGGTGCGCGTGATCCGGCGTTCGACGAGGTGTTCGTCGTGGGCCAAGCGCACATAGTCCACCAGCGCCTGGTGGTAGAGCCGGTAATGGATCTCTTCCTGGTCGACGGTCTGCTCCACCAAGAAGTCGGCCGCCGTGGAGAGCAGCCACTCCAGGTCGGCCAGTGTGTAGGTACGCTGGGCCACGGCGCTCGCGAGCTCGACCCAGACCGTGCCACGGGCCAAGCCCGCACCGTGCACGTAGGCGAGGGGCACGAGGAGGTCACGCACCCGGTGGTGATCTGGGCCCAGGCGGAAGAGGTAGTCGTCCAGAGCGTCAGCCACGGTGCCCGGCAGACGTGACAGTTCTTCCCCGCTCGGGTCGACGACCGTGTTGCTGTCGGTCAGCGTCCGGCTGACGAGCTGGGCGATGAGGAAGGTCGGGTACGCCCGCTCGGCGACCGCTTCCGCCACGCGTGCGGCGAGAGCCGGCTGGTTGCGGTAGGGGCTGCGCGTGTGCGGGTCGTCGGCAGCAAGCAGCCTGCGGCGCACGTACTCGGCCAGGTCGTCGGGCTCCAGCCATGGGCGGCGGTCGAGGTCGATGATGCGGGCGTCGTGTCCGCACGCGGTCAGCAGGCTGTTGCGGGGGCCGGGTCGGGTGCCAACGAGGACACGTAGACCGGTGGCCTCGCGCGCCAGCCGGCGCAGGGCGCGGGCGAGACCGTCCGGATCGGTCGCCTCGTCCAGCGCGTCCACTACGACGGTGAGTTCGGCGGGCCAAGCCGGAAGGAGCCCGGCGAGGACATCCAGCCGCTGGGCGTCCGCCGTGGTGGTCAAGTCGACCCCTGCAACGGCGGCGACGCGGTCAAGCACGTCGGACACCGACCGGCCGCGGGCAAGGACGGCGAGATCGACGCAGCCGGTCGGCGGAACCGTGGCCTCGGGCGCGCCGACCACCGGCGTTTTCTTGCGTAGGTCCGGGTCTGCCAGAGTGACGATGCGTGCAAGCACTGTGGACTTGCCCGATCCAGGTCCCCCCGTCACCACCCGCACCCGCCCGTCCGGGGCGCCGCCGGAGAGCCAGGAGACCAGCTCACTCAATGCGCGGTGGCGGCCGGTGAAATACCAGCCGACTCGGCCCTGTTCCGTGCCGCGGGCCCTGGGATCCCAGTGTGTGCTCAGCTCACCGACGTCGAACCACACACCGTCCGGCAGAGAACCGGGCGAGTGCTCCAGCAGGCGGAGGATGCGCTGGATGTTGTCTCCGAGGTGGACGAACTCCGCACGAAACCGTTCCTGCGGCGAGGCAGCTTTCGTCGGCTTGGGCTGGGCAACCGCGCGCAGCATCGTACGGGCCTCGGCCAGTCGGCGCTGTCGCAGCCGCGGCTCGGAGACGGTGGCTGTGAGCAGGTCGCTGACAAACCTCTCGTCTAATGGACGGCCCGTAAGCCGCTCGCTGATCGCGGTGCGGGACATGAGCATTTCCCTGGCCAGCGTCGCCAGGGTCTTGCCGCTGGCGTCAACCTGCTTCCGCAGAAACTCCGCCAGTTGGCGCACCTCATCGCTGTCCGTCCTGACAGGCCCCCAGCGACGCCCTCTCTTGCGGCGCTCGACCACGTACACCCCCCGGTGCTGCCGTCCGCTTGGCCTTCCGTCCGGCCGGACAATGCGGTCTTGTCCGGACCTTACCTGCGGGAACGCGCCGAACTTGGGCGGACAAACAAACCGCTCACCAGATTGGTGACATGGCACCGCGAACCCGCGGAGGCCGACTCGCAAGGAGGTCCTGATGATGCCGTCCTGGCTGCCCCATGCACTCCCGCCCGGCGCCCGCCAGTGCGTGATCGTCACCCTGTTCATCCCCGCGGTCCTGATCGCCCTCGCCGCAGCGGTGCCGGCAATGCTCGTCCTGCCGTTCCTGCCGGACGGGACAGGGCGCGCCGTGCAACTCCTCACGGCGCACACTGTCTACATGCGCACGCTGCTGGACGGTAGCCACCCTTAGTGAGCGATGTCGGCGCCGCGGCCGCAGCCGTGGTCCAGGACGCTTCGGATGCCGAGGGGGCCGGTCAGGTGCTCGGTCACGGCCCGTTTCAGACGTTGAGCGCCCGGCGCGGGTCACTGATGAGCCCGTGGGCGTCGGCCCCGTACAACGCCGACTCCCGCAGGGTGTTCCAGCGGGTCGGTCACTCGAGCCGCATGCGCTTTGACCGATGCGCGTCACCGGTTCGGTCACGGCGTCGGCCACCGGATCGGTCACGCGTACGCCCTCGACCGACGGTGGCCGGTGAGGGCCGCTCAACTACGCCACCGGTACGAAGTAGCCAGATCAACCATTCGCCGAGGTGGTGGCGCCAGAGCCAAAGTGGCAACTCCCGGTGGTCCACGAAGGACCAGAGGTCATCGTCGGCCTCGTTACCGCGCGGACAGTCCCGCAAAAGACCCAGGCAGCGCCGGTCCACCGTGCGATGCAGCCTCGCGACGTGCGCCAGGGCGACGACGCCCTGGCGGCGCACTTCCTGGTCCTGCGACTCCAGCGCCCTGGCAACGATAGGAAGCACCACATCCGGGTCGCAATAGTTGAGCGCCAGAGCGATCACAGCCACCCCGACGAACTCCTCGCCCCGATCGAAAGCCGCATCTACCTGGGCCGGTTTGTCGACCCATCGCAGCGTCGAAGGGTCCTGCCAGTCCACATGACCTGCCGCAAGCTCACCGGAAGCGGTCTCGTCACGATCCACGCGCCGACCCTACCGAGCCAGTCCAATACACCACCAGGTGGTCCCTTGCCGCCTGATCGCGAGGTGCCTGGACGATCAAGTCCTGTGTGGGGGCGGGGAGTCACCGAGGTGACGCCCTCCGTGAGTGTCGCTGCCTCCTGTTGGAGCAGGAGATCACCGGATTGGGGTTTCGGCGGTGACTCGGGCCCGGGCTTCTTCGATCTCGTTGATGTCGGCTTCCGTCCATTGCCGGAGCGCGGTGCTGGGCTCAGCAAGGCTCTGGCCGAGCTTGGTCAGGGTGTACTCGACCCGGGGCGGGATGGTCGGGTGGCGTTACCGGTCTGAACCGGCCCCGCTGTTCCGGTCCGAACTGGCCCCAATTCGGGGCTGCCGCGGCGATTGTTCCGGCTTGAAGTGGCCCCGGCTTCCGGTCTGCTCCAGCTTCGCCGGGACGGCTGTGCCGGGCGACTCACTGTGGGAGAGAATGCTGGGCATGACGACTTGAAGAGCACCGGCCGGGCGGCAGCACTGGCGCAAGGTCGGGACCTGGGACACGGTCTTCGACGGAGACGGTCGGATCTGTGTCGCCTGCGGAACGCCCGTCCGCTCGTACCAGTACCGATTCCATCCGCCCGAGTCCTCCATGTTCGAGCGGTGCATCGGACTCGCCTGGTGTTCGAGTTGCCGGATCTACTCCGGCAACATGGTGCACGTCCCGCGGAAGCGGGCCCTGGTCGACGCCCTCACTTCGCTTCCCCGTGAACAACGGGAGGGGCTTGCACGTTCGGAAACACGGCTGATTGAGTTCCTGGACCGCCAGGCCCGAGGCAGCAGAGATTAGATTCCACCGGCCAGCTGGCCTCGGGGCTCGCCGGAGTCCCAAACCAAGGCCAAGCAGCAGCAGACGAAGCGTTGCCGCCGCGGGCCGCGACCGCGGCCTCGAGCCCGTCGACGACGGGCGCCGCAGGCCGACTTTCGGACGCCGGGAGTGCCACGGAAATCCTGGTGCCCTCTCGCCTTCCTGCAGTTACCCTGCCTCGTCGCGAACGAGCCACGGAGGTCCCTCATTATGAGCAGCACAACGTCGTCGTTTCCCGAACGGATTCAGGTCTCGGGAGAAGGTCTCATCCTGCGCGACTGGACGGAGGCGGACCTGGCCGCGATGACGGAACTCTTCGGCCACCCCGACATCGCGTACTGGACTCCGATCGTCTCCCCCTTCGACGACGCGGCCGCCCGTGCGCGCCTGAACCGGGACCGGCAGCTACGGGCGGAAGGCACGACAATCCTTCTCGCCATCACCGTCGATGGCGGCGCACCGCTCGGCGAGGTGATGCTGCGGCGTGCCCCCGAGGGAACCGAGATCGGCTACGCGGTCGGCCCGGCACACCGCGGCCGGGGGCTGGCGGCGCGAGCGGTGCGGGTGATGTCCGCATACGCCTTCGAGCAACTGGGCGTGGAACAGGTGATCCTGGAGCTGGAGGCCGAAAACGCCGCCAGCGTCGCCGTGGCCACCAAGGCGGGCTTTCAACTACTCGACGTACCGCTGATCACCGGTGAGGAGAAGGGACGGCCCTACAGCCTGCAGACGTGGGGTCTCAGCCAGATCGGCACCGCGCCAGACCGGCGCGCCGAACTCGAAGCTTGACTCCGACGACGGCGGGGCCGGACAGGATCACTGCCCGGTCCCGCCGTCAGTCCTCACGTGGCTACGCCCACGGGGCATGCCGATCTTGGACAGTTGTTCCGCCCTTCCGGTGCGATCTCTCGGTTTGGTGTTGCAGGGCAAGAACCTGTTTCTCAACCTGAAACTGCAGGCCAGCGCCAGGAGGCTGAAGCAGCTGACAAGAGGTGCCGTTCGCCGAACGGTCACGGTGAAGGGAACGCTAACGGAACACGCAGGGGCAGCTGTTGCACCTGGGACAGAAGCCAAGTCCTCCACGGTGACTCTGGCTCAGACGGCCTGTGCTTTCACGCGGTCCTCGCCCTCATCCGCGCGGCCCTCCGCGAAGGGCAACCGCCCCTGCCGTGTCGGGGAGCGGTTCAAGCCGTACTTCGCGGTCATGTGGAAACCGCCTGTGGTCCGACGAGATTGAATGAGGCGGGCGACCAACTGGTATGGCTGATCCTCATGCATGGGCATGGCAGCCCGCATGCTTTCAGCTCAGGTATGTCTTCTGCATGCGGTGGTCGTATGCGGCGGCGGAGTCGAGGCCCATTGCGGCGCGGCGTGCGTCGAGTTGTTCTGGATCTCGGACGGGCTGGGGCTGCAGCCTGTTGTCTTCTTCGGTGTACTGAGTGCCGTAGAGCTGGGGTCTGCCGTGTGCGACCAGGACGCGGTCCGTGAGGTAGGCGAGGTGTCGTGCCAGGGCGTCGTCGGCTTCGACGGCGGCTTTCAGCAGTTCCAGTGCCTGTTGCTGGAACTCGGGGTCACGGTCGGCGTGCTGGATGAGGAGCCAGGCGTCGTCGGCGCCCTGGTCGCCCACCAGGGTGTTGCCGGGCCAGCCGTGTTCGGCGACGACGGTCTTCAGCCAGGCGGTGTTGTCGATGTCGATCTCTCTCTGCGAGGTCCCCGGGCTCGCCGGTTTCGATGCAGTGATTGCGGGCTCGCTGATCGGTGTCGGCGCGGCGGCGGAGTTCGCCGGCCAGGTCGGTGCGAATCATGATGTGTGGTCAGGTCCTCGGGTAGGCTGCGGTGAAGGGTGATGAGTCGGGGCGGGTCGGGCGGCCCCGGAGCGCCTCGGCACCCACGGTCGGCCCTGTGCACCTCGTACATGTTGAGTGTCCCGGCGAGGGCCGCCGCACGTTGTTGCCACGGCCGTACGCTCTGCGGCTGATCGGGAAGCCGGCCCACCCAGAACTCGGATGCGGGATCGAGCGGGTGCTGGTCTGCACGCCTATCTCGCCATACCGCCTCCAGCGAAATGGGGGAAATCTCGCGGGGGTACCCCGTTTCGAGCCACGCTGTCTACACTCCGCCGGTCTTTGGAGACCCTGCTGTAACTGTGCACCCAACTCGACAGCGGCACCGACGACTTGTCCGCACTGCTCGCCGTGGACCGCGACGACATGCTGTTCGGCGCACATATGGCGGCACCGGGCTCGCCTGCCCCCGCCGCGGGTTGGTGGGGCCTTAGAAGCCGTTGCCATACCGATCATGGGGTCTGTCGATCGAACGGGAGTCTCGATCGGGTGATCGCGGGCCTGCCCGGCATGAGAGCAGGGCCTGG
>NZ_JBEXSW010000079.1:0-20193 GCF_040613775.1 Streptomyces sp. NPDC006208
GGGTGTGGGGCAACTGGGTCTGCCCGCCGAAACACACAGACCCCCCGCCCACCCCCACCCACCCCGGCCCCGCCCCCCGCGGCGGCGCCCTGGTCGACCAGGACGCCGCCTCCTCCGTGGGGGAATGGGTTCATGACGGGCGTGCCGGATCCGCCACCATCCGGCTCGCGGCCCGAGGCGCGGTCACTCCACGACGAGCAGTCCTTCTCGCAGCCGCCCGGTGATCCGCGTCAGCAGCCGCGAGACGTGCATCTGCGAGACCCCCAGCTCCTGGCCGATCTCGGACTGGGTCATCTCGTCGCCGAACCGCATCTGAAGGATCTTCCGGTCCCGGTCGTCCAGCTCCTCGATCAGCGGTTTGAGCGCCTGGACGTTCTCCGCGATCTCGAGATCGGAGTCGGGCGCTCCGAGCCGGTCGGACAGCGGGGCCGCGGCGTGGTCGGAGGCGTCGTCCATCGGCATGTCGATCGAACCCGCGGTGTAGCCGTTGCTGGCCACCACGCCCTCGATGACCTCCTCCTCGTCGAGCCCGAGATGCCCGGCGAGTTCGGCGGTGGTGGGGGTGTGGTCGAGCCGCTGGGAGAGTTCGTCGACGGCCTTGGCCAGATCGATCCTCAACTCCTGGAGCCTGCGCGGCACATGGACGGCCCAGCTGGTGTCCCGGAAGAAGCGCTTGATCTCACCGACGATGTACGGGACGGCGAAGGTGGCGAACTCGACCTCGCGGCTGAGCTCGAAGCGGTCGATCGCCTTGATCAGACCGATCGTGCCGACCTGGACGATGTCCTCCATCTGCTCCGCACGGTTGCGGAACCGGCCGGCCGCGTACTTCACCAGCGCCAGATTGAGTTCGATCAGGGTGTTGCGTACGTACTGGTATTCGTGGGTTCCTTCGTCCAGCGTGTCGAGCCGCCGGAAGAAGACCTTCGAGATCTCCCGGGCGTCCTTCGGTGCAACCTCCCCCGGGTTCTCCACGTCCGGAAGGTCCAGCTCTGCCGCAATCGGACGCTGTACTCCCACCTGCGTGAGTTCGGTCGGGACTGTGCTCACCGTGGACACTGCGTCCTCCCCTGCTCCGTTGTCAGTGCGAAGAGGCGCCTACCCCGGCTTCGGCCGGGCATGCCTGCGAAGTTGGGCGGATCCACCACGCCCGCCTCCGGCCGCCGCGAAGAGGCGGTGACCGGAGGCCGGCAGAGCGGTGTCCGTCAACTCCAGCTGGCGTGCAACGGCTTGCCCTCGGCGTAACCGGCGGCGCTCTGGATGCCGACGACCGAGTTCTCGGCGAACTCCTCCAGCGAGCGGGCGCCCGCGTACGTGCAGGAGGAACGGACACCGGCGATGATCGAGTCGATCAGGTCCTCGACGCCGGGGCGGTCCGGGTCGAGGAACATCCGCGAGTGGGAGATGCCCTCCTCGAACAGGGCCTTGCGGGCCCGGTCGTAGGCCGACTCCTCGCTGGTGCGGTTGCGCACGGCGCGCGCGGAGGCCATGCCGAACGACTCCTTGTACAGCCGCCCGTCGGCGGTCTGCTGCAGGTCGCCAGGGGACTCGTACGTGCCGGCGAACCAGGAACCGACCATGACATTGGACGCGCCGGCGGCGAGGGCCATGGCGACGTCGCGCGGGTGGCGCACTCCGCCGTCCGCCCAGACGTGCTTGCCGAACTTCTTCGCCTCGGCGGCGCATTCGAGAACGGCGGAGAACTGGGGCCGGCCCACACCGGTCATCATGCGGGTGGTGCACATGGCGCCGGGGCCCACACCGACCTTGATGATGTCCGCGCCGGCCTCGACGAGGTCGCGTACGCCCTCGGCGGCCACAATGTTGCCCGCGACAATCGGTACGTGCGGATCGAGGCCGCGCACCGCCTTCAGCGCGCTGATCATCGACTCCTGGTGGCCGTGCGCGGTGTCGACGACGAGGGTGTCGACGCCCGCGTCGAGCAACTGCTTGGCCTTGCCCGCCACATCGCCGTTGATACCGACGGCGGCGGCGATGCGCAGCGTGCCCGCGGCGTCGACGGCCGGGGAGTAGAGCGTGGCGCGCAGCGCGCCCTTGCGGGTGAGCACACCGGCGAGACGGCCTCCGGCGTCAACGGCGGGCGCATAGCGGCGGTTGGCGGCGTCGAGCGTGTTGAAGGCCTCGCGCGGATCGATGTCGGCGTCGAGCAGCAGCAGGTCCTTGGACATGACCTCGGACAGCTGCGTGAAGCGGTCCACGCCCGCCAGGTCGACGTCGGTGACGATACCGACGGGCCGCTGCTCGTCGTCCACGACGACGCCCGCGCCGTGCGCGCGCTTGGGCAGCAGGGACAGCGCGTCGGCCACGGTCTGGTGCGGGGTCAGGATGATCGGGGTGTCGAGCACCAGGTGGCGGCTCTTGACCCAGGTGATGACATCGGTGACGACCTCGATCGGGATGTCCTGGGGGATGACGACGAGGCCACCGCGGCGGGCGACCGTCTCGGCCATCCGACGGCCCGCGATGGCGGTCATGTTGGCGACGACCAGCGGGATGGTCGTGCCGGTGCCGTCGGGGGAGGAAAGGTCCACGTCCTGGCGGGAACCCACGGCCGAACGGCTCGGCACCATGAACACATCGTCGTACGTGAGGTCGTACGGCGGCTTCAGGTCATTGAGGAAACGCACGTGCTGAACATCCCAGTCGTTCGAGTTGGCCCCCGGGCATTTCAGCCGGGGGAAAACGCACGTACTTCAGTGTCCCATGACAGGCGATCGTCCGGCCCCGGAGAAACCTCCAGCTCATGGCTGCTTCCACAAGCAGATCCTCCAAATCTGCCCGCGGCGGGAACGCGCGGGTCCCGGCCACAGCGGCCGCCCGCCCCTTGTTCCCGGGGCCGTCCCGTGCCGGATCAGTCGTCGGGGTCGGCGCGCTCCAGCGCCGGACGCGGTCCGGGGGCCGCCGTCAGCAGCTGGTCCGCCGCGGCGGTGTCCGTCACAAGGCTCGTGACCAGACCCGAACGCAGGACCGCTCCGATCGCCTCCGCCTTGCGCTGCCCGCCCGCGATCGCGACGACCTCGGGGATACGGCGCAGCCGGTCGGCCTCGACCGTGATGCACCGCTCCCCCAGGTCACGGCCGACGCGCCGGCCCTCGGTGTCGAAGAGATGCGCGGACATCTCGGCGGCGACGCCCAGAGATGCGTAGTGGGCGCGCTCCTCGTCGGAGAGCATGTCGTGCACGGTGGAGATACCCGGCTCCCACGAACCGATGGAGACGCAGGCGACGGTGACCTTGTCGAAGTACTCGAAGGCTCGGGCGATCCCCGTCTGGTTGCGCAGGGCTGCCGCGGTGGCCGGGTCGGGCAGCAGCATGGGGGCGTAGATGGGGTGCGCCTCGCCGCCGGAGACCTGCGCCGCCCGCCGTACCGCCTCGACCGAGCCGCGCTCGGCGGTGCCCGCGTCGTACACGCCCGTCAGCTGGACGACCGTGCAGGGCGGCAGCCGGTCCAGCGCGGCCGCCATGTGGATCGTGGAACGGCCCCAGGCGAGTCCCAGCACATCGCCCTCCGCCACCAGCTCGCCGAGCAGGTCAGCGGCCACCTCGCCCAGGTTCTCCGGGTCGGGGGACTCGTCCATGCCTTCCGCGGGGGTCTCGACGACGACCGCGTGGCGCAGCCCGTAGCGTGCACGCAGGGCGTCGGAGCGTTCCGCGTCCAGCTCGGCGGGAACGCGAATCTCGATCCGTACCAGATCACGCTCGAGCGCCGTCTCCAGGACCCGGGCCACCTTGAAGCGGCTCACGCCGAACTCCTCGGCGATCTGGATCTTGGACTTGCCCTCGAGGTAGAAGCGGCGCGCCATGGCAGCCGCCTGAACCAGCTCGGCGGGTCCCATCCGCAGGGCTGGCCGTCCCGCCGACATTGCAGACACCGCGCTCTCCTCACTGCTGTACACACTCCGGATCCGCCATCCTGTCAGATCCGGTTGCTGTTGATCGGCCCTGATGGGCCAACATCGGTTGAACAAGCACAGCCGCCGAGCCGGGGCTCAGTGGCTGCACGCCCAGGCTGCCGAAGCGGTCGCCTGCGTCGCCTGGTCGCGCAGTGCCCGTACGGCCGCCGCCGGGTCCTGCGTGTTGTAGACCGCCGAGCCCGCGACGAAGACATCGGCGCCCGCTTCCGCGCACCGCTCGATGGTCGACGCCGACACTCCCCCGTCGATCTGGAGCCACAGCTCGAGGCCGTGCTTGGAGATCAGCTCCCGGGTGCGGCGGATCTTGGGGAGCATGATGTCCAGGAACGCCTGGCCCCCGAAGCCCGGCTCCACGGTCATGATCAGCAGCATGTCGAGCTCGGGAAGCAGGTCCTCGTACGGCTCGATGGGCGTGGCGGGCTTGAGCGCCATGGCGGCGCGGGCGCCCTTCGCCCTGATCTCGCGCGCGAGCCGGACGGGTGCGGCCGCGGCCTCGACATGGAAGGTGACCGATCCGGCCCCGGCCTCGACGTACTGGGGTGCCCAGCGATCGGGGTCCTCGATCATCAGGTGGCAGTCCAGCGGGGTGTCCGTCGCCTTGCTGAGCGACTCGACGACCGGCACGCCCAGTGTCAGGTTGGGCACGAAGTGGTTGTCCATCACGTCGACGTGCAGCCAGTCGGCGCCCTCGACGGCCCTGGCCTCTTGCGCGAGGCGGGAGAAGTCGGCGGAGAGAATACTGGGGTTGATCTGTACGGCCATGGGCCAAGCCTGCCACGTCCGGCGGCTCTTCCCCTCCCCGAGACGGGCATCGGTACGGACCAGAGACTCCCGAGCCCGGCACAGGCCTCGCAATCCCGGCGATTCGGTCCGCCTGCCCGTGCCGCGGAGGGTGGTTTTCCGGGGTGAGGGCCCGGGGCCTGCCCGACCCCGTATCCGCCTGCGGGCCGGATGTCCTCGGCCCGCCCGCCCCCGAGAGGGTTGAGCCACCGGTTCACTCAGCCACTCAGGGGGCACGCCCATGCGCCGTACGGCCATCACCTGCACGACCGTCACCGCCATCGCACTCGCGCTCGGAGCAACGCTCGTCACCGGCCCGGCGCCGGCGGCGGGCGCGAAGGACGCGCACGTCGAGGGGGTATGGCGCAGCGACGGTTACGGGGCTGTGTACGCGATCGACGAGGGGCGGCTGCGGGAGTTCCAGACCACGGCGGCAGGGTGCTTGCCGGGCGCCACGGCGAAGCGGACGGGCAGCGGTCACTGGGCCTCGTACACCACCAAGGACGGTACGGCCTTGGACGTACTGCCCGGGAAGCTGCGCTTCGCCGGGTCACCCGGGGAACGGGGACTTCGCCGCCTTTCGGCACTGCCCACCGATTGCACGCGGCCGGCGCCGAGCGGCCCGCTCGCCACGTTCGACGTCTTCTGGCAGACGTTCGAGGAGAACTATCCGTTCTTCGCCGCCAAGGGCATCGACTGGCATGCGGTCCGGGACCGCTACCGCCCCCGGATCAGCGACCGCACCACCGACGAGGAACTGTTCGCCGTGCTGAGCGACATGGTCCGGCCGCTGTACGACGCGCATGTGCGCATCACCGCGGGCGAGGACCGGTTCTTCTTCCAGAAGCGTCCCGGCACCGAGATTCCCGGGCCCGAACTGGATCAGCGGGTCAAGGCACACATCGAACGCCGCGACCTCGGCGGCCGTCCGCTCCAGGAGTTCGCCAACGGCCGCATCGGCTACGCGGACCTGCCCGGCGGCCAGGGCTATCTGCGCGTCACGGGCTTCGGCGGCTACACGGACACCGATCCCGAGACGTACGACGACTGCTCTGCGGCGCTGGACCGTGCCCTGGACGCGGTCTTCACGCGCGAGCGCACGGCCCGGCTGAAAGGCTTGATCATCGACCTGCGCATCAACGGCGGCGGATCGGACAGCCTGGGCCTCCGCCTCGCGGGGCGGCTGACGGACCGCACACACTTCGCCTACGCCAAGCGCGCCCGTAACCACCCGTCCGACCCGGCACGCTTCACGCGCCCCCAGCCCCAGTACGTCCACCCGGCCCGAGCCCCGCGCTACACCGGACCGGTCGCAGTCCTGACCGGAGGCTCCACGGTGAGTGCGGGTGAGACCGTCACCCAGGCCCTGATGCACCGCCCGGGCCGCACGGTCCGCATCGGAGCGCCCACCCAGGGTGTGTTCTCGGACGTGATGCCCCGAGTGCTGCCGAACGGCTGGCAGCTCATGCTCCCGAACGAGGAGTTCCTCACCCGAACGGGCCGCACCTTCGACGGCTCCGGCATCCCGCCCCACCTGACCGAACCGGTTTTCACGGACGCGGAGTTCGACCGCAACAGGGATTCGGCATTCGACCGCGCGGTGAGCGTACTGCGCCTCTCACGCTGAACGCTCCCGAGTGTCGAGCACCGGCGCTACTGGTCAACGTCACCGGACGCCCGCCATCATGGCGCAGACATGCCAATGACGACGCAGTGCGCCGGACGGGTCGCACTCTGCGAGGGAACGGGTGGTCGTGAACAGGTATTTCGTCAGGTGGGCGTCGGCCGCCGCGATGCTGGGCGTCCTGGCGGGCGCTTCGGTCGCGCCTCCGGCAGCAGCCGAGTCGGCGCCCTCCGCCCCCGCGCCTGCCGGGCATGCCACCGAACTCGCCGCAGTCCGGCCGGCGGAGGCATGGACACCTCCCCTGAGCACCCGGGGCCGTTACGTCGTCGACGCCGGCGGCAACCGGTTCAAGCTGATGTCGGGCAACTGGCACGGGGCGAGCGGCACATGGACCGGTTCGGGCAGTCCCGACGACCCGGCGAACAACCACGCGGGCGAGAAGTCGGACCGTATGCCGCTGGGCCTGGACCGCGCCCCGATGTCCGAGATCGTCGGCGGATTCCGGGAACTCGGTCTCAACAGCGTCCGCCTCCCCTTCTCCAACGAGATGGTCCACGACGCCCGCCCGGTCGCGGACGCCTCGGTGGCAGCCAACCCGGCACTGAAAGGGAAAACGCCTCTCCAGGTCTACGACGCCGCCGTCAAGGCCCTGACGGACGCGGGCCTCGCGGTGATCCTCAACAACCACACCAACACGACGCGCTGGTGCTGCGGCGTCGACGGCAACGAGCGGTGGAACGCGAGCCGGAGCACCGAGACCTGGGAGAGTGACTGGCTGTTCATGGCCCGCCGCTACCGGGACAACCCCCGGGTCGTCGGCGCCGATCTCTACAACGAGGTACGCCGGTCCGTCCTCGACGACCCCAACTGGGGCCTCGGCGACCGGCACGACTGGTTCGCCGCGTCACAGCACCTGGGAGACCGGATCCTTCAGGAGGCCAATCCCGACCTGCTGGTGATCGTCGAAGGAATCAACTGGACCGGAATTCCGGTGGACGGTCTCCCGCACGAACGGCCCACCCTCGAGCCCGTGCAACGGCTTTCGCACACCCTCGTGCGATCCGGAAAACTGGTGTACTCGGCCCACTTCTACGACTACACGGGACCGAACCACAGCGGAGCCACAGGCATCGGAGAGACCTCCGACCCCCGCTACCGCGACTTCAGCCGCTCCGAGCTGTACGACGTGCTGCGGCGGCAGGCCTTCTACGTCGCCTCCCAAACGGACCGGCACTTCACGGCACCGGTGTGGATCAGCGAGTTCGGCGTCGGTGGCCGGGAGGAGACCGGGGCGAAGCAGCGGGCATGGTTCCGCCACTTCGTCGACTTCCTCATCGAGACGGACGCCGACTTCGCCTACTGGCCTCTCGTCGGCTGGCACGAGGACCGCAAGGGCAACGGCTGGGCGCTGCTGCACTGGGACTCCGCGGGACGGAGGGCCGGCGTCTTCGACGGCGACGACTGGCGCGCCGAGCACTGGACGCGGCTGATCGAAGCACGGGGACGGACGGGCCAGGTCGCCCCGGCCGACCGCTGGTCGATGCTGAGCCCTGACCACGGGGACTTCGTCCAGTCACTGCGGATGCGCGAAGTGCAGGACTGGGACCACGGCGCGCGGAAGGCGGCGTGCCCGGACGACCAGCGACTTGCCGGGCTCAGCCATTCCGGCAGCCGGGGACTGTGCTCCGACGCCGGAGCCCGCGCTCTTCGCGCACCCGGCGGCGCCCATGAGGTGGTCCGCGACGAACGGCACGTCGAACCCGGCCGCGACTGGGCCTCCGGATACACCAAGCTCCAGTGTCCGCCGCGGCACTTCCTGGTCGGCTACAGCGTGCGCGGGGCCGCCGTGTCCGCCGCCCTGTGCGCCGAGGCGGGCGAACCGCTGGGGTCGGCGGGCCGGACCGTATGGTTCGACCGGTCCGACAACCGCCCGCCGGCGGCCGCCGGAGGCGACTTCGCGTACGGCCACCACAAGGGGCAGTGCGCGAACGACGAGTACGCCGCCGGTATCGCGTACACCGGCCGCCTGGGCTCGTCACGGACCCCGGATGCGCTCCTTTGCCGGAAGCTGCGCTGATGCCGCCACCGCCCCGCCGTACCCGGCGGATCAGGGCGGCGGAACGGTCCACGGGCTGAGGACGTCCAGACCGGCCGGCGCGGGCCGGCCTGGACGTCACGATCAGACGAGGTCGAACCGGTCGAGGTTCATCACCTTGTTCCACGCCGCGACGAAGTCGTTCACGAACTTCTCCTTCGCGTCGTCGCTCGCGTAGACCTCCGCGAGCGCGCGCAGCTCGGAGTTCGACCCGAAGACGAGGTCGGCCCGGCTGCCGGTCCACTTGACCTCGCCCGTGGCGGCGTCGCGGCCCTCGAACGTGTTCTGGTCCTCGGACGTCGCCTTCCACGTCGTGCCCATGTCGAGCAGGTTGACGAAGAAGTCGTTCGTCAAGGACCCGGGCGTCGTGGTGAGGACGCCGAGCGACGACTCCTGATAGTTCGCGCCCAGGACACGAAGCCCACCGACGAGGACCGTCAGCTCGGGGGCGCTGAGGGTCAGCAGGTTCGCCTTGTCCAGCAGCAGATACTCGGCCGGCAGGCGGTTGCCCTTCCCGAGGTAGTTGCGGAACCCGTCGGCGGTCGGCTCGAGCGCGGCGAACGACTCCACGTCGGTCTGCTCCTGCGACGCGTCCACGCGCCCCGGCGTGAAGGGGACCTCGACATCGAAGCCGGCGTCCTTGGCGGCCTTCTCGACACCCGCGGCACCGGAGAGCACGACCAGGTCGGCGAGGGAGATCTGCTTGCCGCCGCTCCGGGCGTCGTTGAAGTCCTTCTGGATGCCCTCCAGCGTGCGCAGCACCCCTGCCAGCTGGTCGGGCTCGTTGACCTCCCACCCGCTCTGCGGCTGGAGGCGGATGCGCGCACCGTTGGCGCCGCCGCGCTTGTCGCTGCCGCGGAAGGACGAGGCCGACGCCCACGCGGTGGACACGAGCTGGGACACCGACAGGCCCGAGGCGAGGATCCGCTCCTTGAGGGAGGCGATGTCCTCGGAGCCGACGAGCTCGTGCGTCACCGCGGGGAGGGGGTCCTGCCACAACAGCGTCTCGGTCGGGACCTCCGGGCCGAGATAGCGCACGATCGGGCCCATGTCGCGGTGGGTCAGCTTGAACCACGCGCGGGCGAAGGCGTCCGCGAACTCGTCGGGGTTCTCGAGGAAGCGTCGCGAGATCTGCTCGTATGCCGGGTCGAACCGGAGCGAGAGGTCGGTGGTCAGCATCGTCGGGGCGTGGCTCTTCGACGGGTCGTGGGCGTCGGGCACGGTGCCCGCCCCGGCGTCCTCCTTCGGCCTCCACTGGTGCGCACCGGCGGGGCTCTTGAACAGCTCCCACTCGTAGCCGAACAGGATCTCGAAGAAGCTGTTGTCCCAGGTGATCGGGGTGTTCGTCCAGATGCCCTCAAGGCCGCTGGTGATCGCGTCGCCGCCCTTGCCGGTGCCGAAGGAGTTCCTCCAGCCGAGGCCCTGTTCCTCGATCGGGGCGGCCTCGGGGTCGGCGCCGACGCTGTCCGCCGGGCCCGCGCCGTGGGTCTTGCCGAAGGTGTGGCCGCCCGCGATCAGGGCGACCGTCTCCTCGTCGTTCATCGCCATCCGGCGGAACGTCTCGCGGATGTCGCGGGCCGCGGCGAGCGGGTCCGGATTGCCGTTCGGGCCCTCCGGGTTGACGTAGATGAGGCCCATCTGGACCGCGCCGAAGGGATTCTCCAGCTCACGGTCGCCGCTGTAGCGCTCGTCGCCGAGCCAGGTGGTCTCGGGACCCCAGTAGACGTCCTCGTCGGGCTCCCAGACGTCCGCACGACCGCCGCCGAAGCCGAAGGTCTCGAAGCCCATCGACTCCAGGGCGACGTTGCCGGCGAGGATCATGAGGTCGGCCCACGAGAGGTTCTGGCCGTACTTCTTCTTGACCGGCCACAGCAGGCGGCGAGCCTTGTCCAGGTTCCCGTTGTCCGGCCAGCTGTTGAGGGGGGCGAAGCGCTGCTGGCCGGCTCCGGCGCCGCCGCGGCCGTCGCTGATCCGGTAGGTACCCGCGCTGTGCCACGCCATCCGAATCATGAACGGGCCGTAGTGCCCGAAGTCGGCGGGCCACCAGTCCTGCGAGGTCGTCAGCACCTCCGCGATGTCCTGCTTCACCGCCGGGAGGTCGAGGGTCTTGAACGCCTCCGCGTAGTCGAACTCCTCGCCGAGGGGGTTGGCCACGGCGGGGTTCTTGGCAAGGATCTTCAGGTTGAGCCGCTCCGGCCACCACTGGCGGTTTCCGCCGCCCTGAGTCGGGTGCGGGGCGCGCCCGTGCGCGACCGGACAGCCACCTCCGCCCTCCGTCTTCGCGTCTACGACGATTGCATCATGGTTCTCAGACATGGGAATCCTTCCGGACCAGACGGATCACGGTGCTCAGAAACTGCGGGCGGTGGAACAGCCGGGGGAAAGGCCCCGGTAGACGGCGTCGGCCTCGTCGACGAGAAGTCGTGGTCGCCGACGGCGGTGGGGCAGGGGGGCCCGCCGAGCGCGCACCCCGGAAGCAATCGCCTCGATGCCGAGGTGTTCACATCCTGGAAGGTCTCGGGCGGCGCGACGCGGACGGCCGTCATACACAGGCCGGCACCACCCAGCTCCTCGGCGGTAGTCCCGTCACGTCCCTGTCTCCTGCCCTACTGGAGTCTTCCTGTCCCTTGGCCGGCGCCAAAACCGATCCTACGATGGACAGAGTCCAAGTCAAGAAGCGCGCCAAGCCCATATCCAATCAGAAACCGGACGTCCACCGGTAAACTTCGGGCATCCCGCCGAATCTGAATAGGTGAACCGATATGAGTGACCTGCTGGAGCGACTGCGAGGGCGTGGCTGGCGGATGACCTCCCAGCGGCGTGTCGTTGCGGAGGTCCTCGACGGTGACCACGTGCATCTCACGGCCGACGAGGTGCACGCCAGAGCGGCACAGCGGCTGCCCGAGATCTCCCGGGCGACCGTCTACAACGCTCTGGGGGAGCTGGTCTCCCTCGGCGAGGTCATGGAGGTCTCCACCGACGGCCGCGCCAAGCGTTACGACCCCAACGCGCACCGTCCGCACCAGCACCTGGTGTGCTCCCGCTGCGGCACCATCCGCGACGTCCACCCGACCGGCAGTCCACTGGCCGACCTCCCGGCGGAGGAACGGTTCGGCTTCACGGTGTCCGAGGTCGAGGTCACCTACCGCGGGCTGTGCCCGTCCTGCGCCTGAGCTGCACGGCTCTGAGTACCTCGCATCCGCGACGTGAGTACGCGGACGGATGCGGCGGACCGGGGAGCTGACGTCTGATCGGGGCATGAACACAACGGAGTCCCGGTCGACGCCCGCAACCAAGGAGACGCGCTCCACGGACCGCACTGGCTTCGGCGGGCGCAGCAGCCGCTTCTGGTCCGTCCTGTCCGCCGTCCTCTTCGTGCCCGCGGCGCTGGCCGCGGGCGTGCTGACTCTCGCCTCCGAACGGGCGGGGCGCTGTATGACCTACGGGGAGCAGTGCGGCTCACCGCTGCCCGGGTGGCTGTTCGTGTGGGGCATCGGCCTGGCCGGTGTGGCGTGTGTCGTCGCACTGGCCGCACCTGCGGCACAGGTGCGTCGGGTGGCGTTGATCGCGCAACTCCTGGCGGAGTGCGTGGCGCTGATAGTGATCCTCAGTTACGCGTGACCCGCGGACTCCCGGGCCGCGCACCCATCCTCGCCGCCGCCCGCCCCGGGGGACACCGACCGACCTGGGGACTGCACCGCGCCCGCAGCGGCACGGCCCACGGACCAGCGAGAAGCGGCCGCTGATGCACTGGGCCGCCTTCCTGCCGCAAACGACATCAAAACCGGTGGCCAGACGCCGCGCTCGGACGGCTCGGCGCCCGCCATGTCGATTCCGGTGTGGATGGCCATGTCCAACCAGCGGCCGGACCCGTCACAGCCCGCCAGCGTCGCTCTGAAAGGCGACAACAGCTACAAGATCAAGAGCGAGATCGACGTGAGCTTCATCGTCGACAACTCCACAGGGAAGATCGTCTCCGGGAGTGAGTCGGCGGGCTACCGGGTCCGCATCGGCAACGCCCATCTGCCGCACTTCGTGACCGACATCATCCAGGCCATCGAAGCGGACTACGGGATTCCGAAGCCGGACATCGACTACATGACGTACGACGCTCTCGAGTACGGCCGTGACCAGATGATGCACCCGTACACGACCGGGGACACCCCGGGGCAGGCGTACTTCCCCCACTTCCGGGGGGCGCGACTGAACTCGGACAGCACCTGCGTGGACTTCCGTGCCGTCGGCGGCGGCGTCCACGGATACCGCCCGATGGTCGCGCACAAGCGCATCAACGACAACGTCAAGGCATGGGCGGACCGGGTGGAGTCGCATCTGGAGACCAACATCGGCATCCGGAACTTCGCCGGGGACATCTACTCGATGTTCTTCAAGAACGACGGCAACAACAACACTTTCGGCAGCTTGATGGGCAATGCTCCGCCGATCTGGCACGACATTGCCGCAGCGTTCTGCGCGGACGGCAGCGTCATACCCACGCACAAGGCCGACAACGATGACGCGGTTCCGGCCAACGGCATCGTCCATCAGAGCTACATGCCCGACCTGTACCTCTACATCGACGACCGGATGACCGACAACCTCGGCCGTCCGTCCAACGGCCGGATCAAACCGGGCGACTGGAAGAACTTCTCCAACATCCCCGGAGTCAACAGCATCGATGGGCACGCGTACGGAAAGTGCAATACCTACGAGCGCGGCAGCGGCGGCAACCCCTGGGCAGTAGACCCGCCTGTCCCGGTGATCGGTGACGGCCCGGGCAAACTTCCGGGCGAGGTCGTGCACTGTGACGATCCGAGCACCGAGTTCCTCGAGAACATCACGCCATAAAATCAACCGTAGCCCGGAGCCGCCCGCGCGGCGGCTCCGGGCACAGTACAGAAAGGGGAATCCGCGTGGGCTTGGGCATCATCATTGTGCCGCTGTTCCTCTATCTCGCCCTGATGACGCTGCTGTGCGTCAAAGTCGGTGACAAGACGTCATGGAAGGTGGGCTGGCTCATGGCCGCGGGCGGCGTGCTTCTCCCGCTCGCCATGTTCGTTGCCTTCATCATCTCATCATCGTCGACCGTGCGTTGACTCCCCCGCACAGTCGGCACCTGTACCGGATGCCCGCCGGAAGGGCAGGATCGGACCGGCATTGCGCAGTCGGCATGACCGCGGGTCTGCCGTGCCGCCGCGGGAGCCTGCGTGTGGGTCACATTTTTCACCTGAGTCACGCCGTGCGGCGCAGCAGTGCCAGATACATCGCGTCCGTGCCGTGCAGATGCGGCCACAGCTGCACGTCCGGTCCGTCGCCGAGCAGCGGGACGTCCGGCATCAGCGGGCGGGCGTCGATCCACTCCGCCTCGGCCGGTGCGGCGCCGCCGCGTCCCCGCAGGACGTCGTCGACCACGATCCTGGTCTCCGCGAGATGCGGCGAGCAGGTCGCGTAGCCCACCACGCCGCCCACCCGCACGGCACTCAACGCCTCGCGCAGCAGGCCGCGTTGCAGCGGTGCGAAGCCTTCGAGGTCCTCCGGTCGCCGACGCCAGCGGGCCTCCGGGCGGCGGCGCAGCGCGCCGAGGCCCGAGCAGGGGACATCGACGAGTACGCGGTCGAAGCTGCCGGGGCGCCACGGCGGGCGGGTGCCGTCGGCGGCGATGACCTGGTACGGGCCGGGGTTGCCGGCCAGCGCCCGCTCGACCAGCCGTGCGCGGTGCGGCTGCCGCTCGGAGGCGAGCAGTGAGGCGCCGCGTCCGGCCGCCATCGCCCCGAGCAGGGCCGCCTTGCCGCCCGGCCCCGCGCAGCCGTCGAGCCAGCGCTCGTCCGGACCGTCCAGCGGCGCGTTGGCCAGAGCGATCGCCACGAGCTGGCTCCCCTCGTCCTGGACACCGGCCCGGCCGTCCCGTACCGCCTCGATGGCACCGGGCTCGCCGCCCTCGGCCAGGCGTACCGCGTACGGGGACCAGCGCCCGGGCAGCCCGGAGTCCTCGCCGAGCACGTCGAGCAGTTCGTCGGTGGTGGCCCGGCCGGGCCGGGCCACCAGGGTCACCTCGGGCCGCTCGTTGTCCGCCTCCAGCAGGTCCTCGATGCCCGCGCGCCCGCCGCCGAGCGAGTCCCACAGCGCCGAGACGACCCAGCGCGGATGCGAGTGCACGACCGCGAGATGCTCCTCGGCGTCCTCGTCGTACGGCGGCGCGACCCGGTCCAGCCAAGCGTCCAGGTCCTCCTGCGCGATCTTGCGCAGCACGGCGTTGACGAACTTCGCCCGGCCGTCGCCGAGCACCACCCGCGCGAGCTCCACGCTCGCCGAGACCGCGGCGTGCGTCGGGATGCGCGTGCCCAGCAGCTGGTGGGCGCCGAGTGAGAGGACGTCCAGCACGGGCGGATCGACCTCGCGCAGCGGCCGGTCGATGCATGCCGCGATGATCGCGTCGTACGTGCCCTGGCGGCGCAGCGTCCCGTACACGAGCTCGGTCGCGAGCGCCGCGTCGCGCCCGTCGAAGTCGTCCTTCTCACGGGCCTTCTTCAGCAGGGGCGGCAGGACGAGGTTCGCGTACGCGTCCCGCTCGTCGACGGCCCGCAGCGCCTCGTAGGCGAGGATCCGCACGGGATCCTTCTGGGGCCGGCGGTACGGCTTGTGCGGGGGACGGCGACGTGCCTGCTCGTTCAAAGGTGCTCCGCTGGTGACATTCGTACTGATGAATCCGCTGGTACCCGGCGAATGGGGCCGGCTCAGAGAGGCGGGCCCGCTCTCAGCGTACGTCCGTCGTACCGAGCCGCTCGCCCGGGGCGATCCGCACCCCCCGCGCCCAGTCCGCCGCGCGCATCGGCTTCTTGCCCTGCGGCTGGACCCAGAGCAGCTCCACGGCGTGCGATCCGGTGCCGACGTAGACGTTGTTCTTGTGCACGTCGAGTTGGCCGGGCGCGAGATCCGCCCGGTCCGGCAGCGGCAGCAGATTGACCAGCTTGAGCCGCTCGCCCCGGAAGACCGACCATGCGCCGGGCGCGGGCGTGCAGCCCCGGACGACCCGGTCCACGCGCAGCGCCGGAGCCTCCCAGTCCACGTGCGCACTTTCGACCGTGATCTTGGGGGCGTGGGTGACGCCGTCGGCCGGCTGCGGCACCGCCTTCAGCGAGCCGTCCTCGATGCCGTCCATGGTGGCGGCGAGCAGCCCCGCGCCGGCGAAAGCGAGCCGTGTGAGCAGATCACCGCTGGTGTCGGTGGGCCGTACGTGCTCGGTGATCACGCCGTAGACCGGTCCCGAGTCCAGCCCCTCCTCGATCAGAAAGGTCGAGGCGCCGGTCATGTCGTCGCCGGCCAGGATGGCGTGCTGCACGGGCGCGGCGCCCCGCCAGGCGGGCAGCAGCGAGAAGTGAAGATTGACCCAGCCGCGTGCCGGGACGTCGAGGGCCACCTTGGGCAACAGCGCGCCGTATGCGACGACCGGGCAGCAGTCGGGGCCGATCTCGCGCAGCCGCGCCAGGAAGTCCTCGTCCCGCGGCCTGGCCGGCTTGAGCACCTCGATCCCGGCTTCCGCGGCGCGCTGGGCGACCGGGCTGGCCACCAGCCTGCGCCCGCGTCCGGCAGGGGCGTCGGGGCGGGTGACGACGGCCGCGACCTCGTGCCGGCCGGAGGTGATCAAGGCGTCCAGGGCGGGCACGGCGACCTCGGGGGTACCTGCGAAGACGAGCTTCATCGGTTGCTGACTGCCTCTCAGACGGGTACGTGCAGGTGACGGCTGTACGTGCGGCTGTCATCAGTGCAGCGCGACATGCGTTTGGCGTGCGGAAGCCCAAGGTGCCGGCATGCGGTGTGCGTGCGGTGACGACCAGCACACCAGTCTATGGGCCGTGGCGGCGGGGGCGTACGGACGGCCGCGCGCCCCACTCTGATGCGTACACGCCCCCGAAGCGTGACCAGATCGGCGGGTTGAGCGTTGGTCAAGACAGATTGACCCCACGCGGGCCGCCCTGACGCGGCCCGGCCCCTTTCCAACGCCGGTTCGAGAGGCTTTTTCATGGCCGACCACGCAACCCACGACGCCCAAGCCCGGGCAAGCCTGCACCTTCTGGTGCGGGACATCGAGCGGGTCCGCCGGCAGGTGGACGCACTGCGCACGCTCACCGCCCAGCTGGGCAATGTCTACCGACCGCGCCGCTCCGGCCCCTCCACGGGCTTCGTCGTCTACGGCAGGGCCCCGGCCCCGACCGTCCGCCTCGCACAGGAACTGCGGGACAGCGTCGAGACCCTGGTGACCGCGGCCGTGGACTTCGACCGTTCGCTGGGCTTCTCCTGGGATGCGGTCGGCTCGGCCCTCGGGGTCACGAAGCAGGCCGTGCACCGCAGGTACGGGGCCCGGCGGGCCGCAGCCCAGGCCGGACCGGCCGACGCCGAGGGGACGGGCGACGGCACCACGACCCGTACGCTGCCGAACCCGTCGGGCATGCCGGCACTGTCCCCGGTGCCCGCCGTACCTGCCGCGCGCTCGATGCCGCCGCAGCCGACGGCGAGCAGCCAGTCGCTCCGTGAGGAGCCGCGCACGAGCACCTTCCCGGGTCCGCGCAACGGCTGACGACCGCGGCGCGACCGAGGGGCCCCCGGGGCCTCCGGGCTTCGTGCCGGGGGCGCTCCCGGCACGCGGCCACGAGTCTGTGGCCCTTCCCGCAGGAGTCCCGGGGAGCTGGGCGCCAGGAACGGATCGGCACACGTGCCGAGAGACCTCGCACATCTGCCGGAGCACTGCGGCTTCCTGTCTGCAAGGCCCCGGGTTCGCGCCGCAGGCCGCGCTGCCCGGTGCGGACGAAGCACCGGCCGGTGCCCGGGACGACAGGCACCGGCATGAGCGCGTCCCGCCCGGCGGGTGCCCCGCCTCGACGCCGGATGCAGCGCATCGGCGGACGCCCGGGCCGAAGGGGCTGCGTCCGCCCGGCATCGGGTGCCTCGAGCCTGCCGCGGCCGATACGCGCCGGGCGAGAAGGGCCGGGCCACACGGGCGGACAGCCCGGCACGGCCCGGGCCGCACCCGGGCAGGGCCGGCACGGGCCCGGGCGTACGCGCCCGTGTCAGCCGATGTCCGGCGGGTCCACCCTGATCCGCACCGTCTCTGCTCCGCCCCGCGCCAGCCGCGCCGCCTGCGCCGTCTTCAGGGCGGTGGCCAGCGCGGCCCCGCTCCCGGGCGGCACTCTCAGCAGCGCCCGCTCCCACCGCTCCCCCACCGGAGGGTCCTTCGGCCTGCGCGTCCGTCCCGGCTCCGTGACCGGCAGCGGCACGGGCCCCAGCACCTCGGCGTCAGCGGGCAGCTCGGCCGTGACCAGGAACTCGGCAACAGCCTGAGGGCTGCCGGTCACCTCGGCCATCCTGGACACCGGCGGAAAGCCCAGCTCGGCCCGCTCGGCCAGTTCGCGCAGGGCGTGCCCGACGGGGTCCCAGCGCACCAGTGCCTGGACCGGCCGCAGCGTCGGCTCCGCCACGACCACGACCGTGCCGCCGTCCTGCTGTCCGCGCACCAGCGAACCCGCGGCGATCCAGCGGCGCAGCGCCTCCTCGCCCGCCCGCAGATCGGGCCGGCCCAGCATGGCCCAGCCGTCCAGCAGCAGCGCGGCCGCATAGCCCCCGTCGGCTACCGGCTCGGCGCCCGGTGTGGCCACCACCAGCGCGGGCCGCCCGGGTACGGAGTCGAGCACGTGGTCGCGCCCCGAGGTCCGCACGGGCACGGCGGGGAACGCCCGCCCCAGCTCTTCGGCCGTGCGGCGGGCGCCGACTATCTGGGCCCGCAGCCGCGTGGACCCGCATGCGGCGCAGTGCCACTGCGGCTCGTCGTGTCCGCACCACGCACACCGCAGCTCCCGCTCGTCCGGAGCCTGCAGCGGCCCAACACAGTGGCGGCACCGCGCGGGCGTCCGGCAGCGCTCACAGGCGAGCCGGGGCACGTACCCCCGCCGGGGCACCTGCACCAGCACGGGCCCGCTCTTCAGCCCGTCCCGCACCGCCTGCCAGGCGAGACTGGGCAGTCTGGCCGCCCGTGCGGCCTCGTCCCTGGCCAGCTCCTGGTCGCCCACGGTCCGCACCAGCGGCGCCGCGGCCCGCACCTGGGCCCGGTCGGCCACCAGCGGCACGGCCCAGCCGCTCTCGACGAGCTGGGCGGCCTCGACCGTGCAGCTCGTACTGCCCAGCAGGAAGCCGCAGGCGTCGTGCGCCGCACGCAGCTCCAGCACCTCGCGCACATGCGGGAACGGCGCGTTGTCGTCGCTGTGGCTGGAGTCGCCGTCGTCCCATATCGCCACCAGGCCGAGGTCCGGTACGGGGGCGAACATGGCGGCCCGGGTTCCCACCACCGCCCGCACCGACCCCCGGCGCACGGCGAGCCACTGCCGGTAGCGCTGCTCGGGTCCTGACTCCGCGGTGAGCACGGCATGCCGCCCGGCCCCCATCAGTGCGGTGAGCGCGGCATCCACCCGCGCCGCCCGCCTGCCGTCCGGTACGACGACGAGCGCGCCCCGTCCGGAGGAGAGCGTCGCGGCGACAGCGCGCGCCAGCTCGTCCGGCCAGTGCGGCCCGGGCAGCGCGGTCCACACGGCCCGTGGCGTGCCTCGGCCCGACAGCGCCTCCAGGAATGCCGGCCCGCGGCCGTATCTCGCCCAGGTGCCCGGATCGGGCGCAGGGGGCGGCGGCAGCGGCTCGGGTGAGGGCTTGGACTCGGCCCGCCCGTTGCGCGGCGGGACGGCGAGCTGCAGCACATCCGCCAGGCTGCCCGCGTACCGGTCCGCGACGGCTCGGGCGAGGGCGAGCATCTGCGGGCTGAGCACCGGCTCGGGCGAGACGACATAGGCGAGCGCGGCGAGCGCTCCGCCGTAGTCCGACTCCGCGCGGCGCTCGATCAGGAACCCGTCGATCAGGCCACCGCCTTCGCGCCGCCCTTCCCGCACCCGATGCGCTCCCGCCCCGAACCGCACCCGGACCCGCACCCCGGGCTGGGCCGACGCGTCGAGCTCCTCGGGTACGGCGTAGTCGAAGAACTGGTCGAGATGCAGTGCGCCCTTGTTGACCATCACCCGGGCGACGGGCAGCTCCTTGGCGAGCGGTGCCCCGCGCCAGGTGCGCGGCTTGGCCTTGGGCACCGCGGCCTTGCGCACGGTCTCCCGGATGAGCGCAAGCTGCTCCGGCCCACCGGCGGGGGGCTCTTCGGGCTGCTTGTCGTTGCTGCTCACAGCCACATACCTACCAGACGGGACCGACAGCCCGGCGTGCCCGAGATCGGAGCGGCCGCGGATCGCTCACGCCCTGGCGGGCGCGTCTGCCTTTGCCCACTCGGCCACACCGGCCCACGGGCCGGCGGCAGGATTCGAACCTGCGAGGGAACACGTCCCAGGAAGTATCCGCTGCCTGCGCACCGGGCACACCGGCGCATCGGTCTCCCGAGATCACACAGGCGGCGGAAAGAGGTTCCTTCACGGCGGGACACGTCCCGCTCCAGATGTATCCGTCGCCTTCGCACCGGGAGATCACGAGCGTATCGACGGCGCGTGCGGACCATCACGCGATTTAGACCCTGTCCGGGCGATCTTCGAGGATCAGCCTGCGGCGTCAGATGCGTGGGGTTCCCCAGGCCCACCAGGGCCGAGGCATGGGATCTCCCCAGGCCCCCCAGGGCCGAGGCATGGGGTCTCCCCAGGCCCCCCAGGGCCGAGGCATGGGGTCTCCCCAGGCCCCCCAGGGCCGAGGCATGGGGTCTCCCCAGGCCCCCCAGGGCCGAGGCAT
>NZ_JBEXSW010000080.1:0-19691 GCF_040613775.1 Streptomyces sp. NPDC006208
CCTACCGACAAGCCCTGACAAGCCTCCACCGGGCAGGAGGCCCTATCCGCGACGCACGCCACAGCTCAGCCGAAGTTTCATCCGCGTCCTGAGCTCTCTACGTCTCCAACCAGCGTTGACTGACAGTCCCGCAGTAGTGAGCTGCAGGGCTGGAACGGCAGCCCGATATCCGGCGCCTGCGGGCCGCTCCCCGGATGCGTCATGAGTGTCGGTGATGCCCTCGCGGCACGGCATCGGTCGTCAACGTGGTTCGGTGCTGCTGCCGTTCACGGTTCGCGCCCTCATTCCTCCCGGTCCTCGTCGACGGCCTCGTCCTCCCATTCGTCTTCCTCGGCGTCCCCTTCTTCTTCGTCCTCAGCATCGCCCTCTTCGTCTTCCGCGGCTTCGTACTCGCCGTCACTCTCCGACTCCTCGGCCTGTGCTGCTTCTTCCTCTTCCATCGCTTCGTCGTGGGACATGACGACTTCGCCGTCCCGGATCTCGCCGCGCCAGCCTTCCGGCTCTTCCTCGGTGAGAGTGACGTACCGCTGGAAGTGCTTGAAGTCCAGCCGAACCCGGCGGCCCTGGGCCCGCCAAAGATTGCCGGTCTTTTCGAAGAACCCGGAGGGGTAGTACTCCAGGACCAGGACGATCCGCGTCAGCGTCGGCGCCAGTTCGTGAAAACTCACGGCACCGTTGGTCGTCCCCTTGGCGCCTTCGGAGGTCCAGACGATCCGGTCGTCCGGGATCTGCTCATGAACAGTCGCCTTGAAACTGCGGGAGGAGGGGCCGACCTTGACCTTCCAGTCGCTGGTCGTCTCGTCGCTCATCGAGACGTTGTGAACGCCCTTGGTGAAGCTGCTGAACTCCTCGTACTGGGTCCAGCAGTCGTAGGCCGTGCGCAGGGGCACGCCGACATCGAGGACCTCAATGATGTTCATGCTCTTGCTGCTGCTGGACTTGCCCTTGCCGCCGCCGAACGCCTCCTTGGCCTTGTCCACGACACTGTCCTTGAGGCCTTTGGCCTTCTCGGACAAGAACGCCTTCACGGGGGATTCGCCCCCGAGGATGCGCGAGCCGATTTTGAGCAGTGACCCGCCGTTGTCCGAGACATCGGTGAGCTGCGCCGTGACGTCCGTGAGCTTGTCGCCGGCCTTCTCCGCGAGCTGTTCCACCTGTGAACCGACGAAACCCGTCAGCGCCTCACGCAGTCCGCCCACCCCTGACTCCAGCGTCTGTGCCTGCTTCGTCTCCTTACCGGCCATGGCGGGCTACCTCCGGCGATCGGCGCGCTTGGACGTCCTCTTCGCCGCCCGCCCTGAAGACGCCGCCTTCTTCGCGGGAGCCGGCTTCCTGGCGGCAGACTTCTTCGCTGGGGCTGCTTTCTTCGCGGCCGGCTTCGTCGCAGAGGACGTCTTCCTCCGGGACGGGTCCTTCGCCGCCGCCCCGGAAGATCTCCGGGCAGAGGGGGCTCTCTCTCGCCTTGACGCGGTACCCCTCTCGGGCCGAGCCGGCCTCCGGGAGCTTCTCCGGTGCTGCGGGCGCTCGGGTTCAGGCTCCTCCTCTTCCTCCTCCGGTTCCTCTTCCCCTTCCTCTTCCGTGTCCTCCTCTTCCTCGTACTCCTCCTCCGGTTCTTCCTCTTCCTCGTACTCCGGCTCTTCCTCCTCCTTGGCGAGGCCGGCCGTGCGATCACGGAGCGTGTCCGCGAGCGTCCCCATGCCGCGAGTGGCCGCAGCCGTCACTGCCTTGCGGCCGGCCTCGAGGAACTCCCCCTTCAGCTGGTCCTGCAGTTCGGCGACCTGCGGGATCTCCGCCAGCCTGCGCATCCCCTCAGCAGCAAGCTGGCGCGGCTCGAGGCCGAACCGCCTGCCCGCCAGATATGTCGCCACGCTCAGGGCGAGCTTGCCCTTCTTCGTACGGCCCAGCACGTAACCGCCGGCTATGGCCCCTGCAAGCGCCATCTTGGTCTGATCGTCCATGCGCACGTCACCTTCATCGTTCCCGCGGGACCCGCCTGTGCCGCGCAGACTGCTGCTGTCAGTGGTCTCTGCCCCAACGGCCGCCACTGCGGACGAATTTGGAGCGCAACGAAGGGGGCACCTGATCTGCTCACTTCGGGCGGGGCCGGCCATCTGCAGCCCGGGGATTCCGGCCACGAGGGGTGGTCGCCTCGGCATGAGAGCGTCGGCCCAATGCCGGTCCTGTACTCACCAGTCTCGCCCGAATCGTGTCAGTCGCATCCTGAGAAGCGCCCCACGGCCTTCGGCTGCCCAAGAGTCTGCCGGTGCTGTAAGCGCAGGTCAGCGCGGTTAGAGTCCCGAAACGCCGATCCGGGCCAGAGACGGTCGGTCTCTGGCCCGGAACCGTTTCATGCCCTCCGGACCGCTCGTCCCAGCAGACCCGAACCCTCGCCGGCCCCACGAGGTCGGATGCCGTCGGGACGGCTGCCGCCTGCCCTGCGGATGCGAACCACGGCAGGTGCGGTGACCCTGGAGAGAGGGGTCCCATGTGGCGAGGAGGAGCTCCCCATGTCCATGATGGACAAGATCAAGAGCATGCTGAAGGGCCACGAGTCCCAGGCCGACAAGGGTGTCGACAGGGCCGGTGACATGGTCGACGACAAGACCCAGGGCAAGTACCAGAGCCAGGTCGACACGGGCCAGGACAAGTTGAAGGACCAGTACGGCGGGGGCGGCGCGGAGCGCCGGGAACCGCCGCCTCAGGCCTGACCCCGCGCTGGTACCGACTCCCGCCCCCCGGACTCGCGCCCTGCCGGCGCCACTCGGGCGGTCGGGGGGACCGTGCAGCCGACCGCGGCCCCGTGGCAGTGTGAGCCACGGGGCCGCGGCCTGTACCGCCCATGGGGCTCATGCCCTGAGCGGCGCCCTCAGCGTTCCGAGAGCGGCGCCGGGGCTTCCTGCACGCACCAGCTGTTGCCGTCAGGGTCCTTGAAGAACATGAACGAGTTCCACGTCTCGCCCGGCCCCTCCTCCCAGCCCCCCGCGCCCACGTGCTGGATCGAGGTCACGGGAACCGAACGGGCCGTGAGTTCGGCGTGGGCCGCGGCGATGTCCGTGACACACAGCTGCAGACCGTGGAGCGTGCCCGGAGCCATGAGCTGTTGGTCGGCGTGTGCGGGCATGCCGGACAGCATCGCGATCGAGCAGCGGGAGCCCGGCGGCGTGAGCTGGATGATGCGCATCCCCGGCGCCACCTCGTCGTCGAGGTCGACCTTGAACCCGCAGCCCTCCTCGTAGAACTTCTTCGACCGGTCCAGGTCCGAGACCGGGACCGGGATCACTTCAAGGGTCATGTCCATCGGTGAACTCCCTGCAGTGGATGGGTGGATCACTGGGTGAACCGCCAGCGTGTCTGGCCGAACACCTCGCCTTTCGCAAAGCCGAACGCGGTCCGCGGCGCCACCTGGAACACCAGGGCCTCGCCCCCGTCGCCCACGAACACGCCGTCGCGGACGTCGAACGTCCACTCCTTGCCGTACTTCTCGACGTACGCCCCGGCCAGGGACCGCAGGTGCGACTCGTCCGTCACCCGGACCGCCTCGCCCTCGATCACCACATCCGACCCCTCGCTCAGGGAGTTGACGCCCGTCGTGAGGACGACTTCCTGATTGTGGCGGAGATTACGCGCCTTGCGCTCGTCGGCGCCGGTGCAGAAGTGCAGCGCCTCGTCGTGCCAGACGGCGATCAGCGGGGTGACGTGCGGGCGGCCGTCGGGACGGACCGTTGTGAGCCAGAACGTCTCGGCGGACCGCAGCCGGCCGACCGCTTCCGTCCAGTCGGCCGCCGCGGCCTTCGGGTCGCTGTAGCGGGCGTCGAGCTCGGTCAGGGGAAGGGACTGCTTCACGGACACGGCGGGGTCCTCTCGTCGCGGATCACCGCATGGGTAGACCGCGTCCGCCGCCCCTAATCATCGGTCGGGGCTCAGCCCGCCGGACGCCACCGGGACAGCGGAGCGCGGCCGTCCGTCTCGGCCCAGTACAGCCGTCCGTCCTGGCCCAGCGCTGCCAGCGTCGTGCCCTCCGGGCCGGTCGGTGCGCCCGGGGGCCCACCGACGAACTGCGGGCCGGCCACCTGCCAGGCCGCGGGACCCTCGGCGGGCCCGGTCCGCCCGGCGTCGTCGGCGGCGGGCAGCGCGGTGCCCGGGACGCCCGCCCCGGACCGGAGTGCGAGCACGCCGTTGCCCGGCCCCGATGCGCTGACCGGGCCGAAACCCGCCGGACCGCCCAGATCCCGGACGGGCGAGGCCAGCGGTCCGGAGAACCGGAGCGTGCCCACCGCGCCCGAACCGGGCCTGCGGAACCAGAGCTGTACGCCGTCCCCGTCCGGGACCGCGCTCAGGGCGAGGGTCGTCGGCGGCAGACCGGTCGGCGTCGGGCCGGTCAGCGGTGCACCCGGGACCCCCTGGGTCCACGACAGCACCGACTGCGGGGTGGGGACGAAGACGTGCTGACGGCCCGCGGCGTCCGAGGCCACCACCGGGTCGCCGTGCAGATCGCTTCCGCCGCGCTCGCGCCACGGCATCCACGAGCCGTCCGTCCGCTGGGCCGCGGAGCTGAGCGAGTGGTGGCCGTTGCGCAGATAGACCGTCATCCGCCCGGCCTTGTCCACGGCCGCGGCGGGGGCGCTGATGTCGGAGAGACCGCTCGCGTCGTCCGGCTCCGGCGTGCCGAGCGAGAGCCACGGCCCGAACGCGCCGTCGGGCGCGTTCTGCACGGCCGTGACCACATCCCTGCGGTAGTCGCCGGGCGCGTGGCCCAGCGTCGTACGGGTGGCGAACACCGCGATCCGGCCGTCGGCCAGCCGTACGGAGGTGACACCGCTGTCGATGCCCCCGCCGCCGAGCAGCTTCGGCCCGGTCCATGTCTCCCGTGCTCCCGCCGCCTTGTGCCAGACGGCGAGCCGGTTGTCGAGCACCGAGAACGCCCACAGCCCGCCGTCCCGGCCCGGCTGCATCCACGACGTCGACTCGCCCCGGGTGTAGCGCACGGAGTACGCCCAGCCGTGGCCTTCGGGACGCGCGGCCGTCTTGCGGTCGCCGCAGCCCGCCGGGTCGGCGCAGTAGTTGGCGGTGTCGGTCCACGCGTACGTCTTGAGCGTGTGCAGCTTTGCCGAGGCGGTCGCCGCGTCGAGTGTCTGGGGCAGTCCGCCGGTTCGGTAGCCGAGATAGTTCTGCACGCTGAAGGCGTGGTGGTCCCGGGAGAGGGCGTACCTCTCGAGCGCGGCCTGCGTGAAGCGGGCCCCGTACATGTGGTCCTGATGGTCCGAGGCGTGGCCGGTCTCCTCGACCTTGCCGGGCGTCGGGTCGAGCATCCGCACATGCGTGGGCCGGAAACGCTCCAGCAGGCCGGCCACCGTGTCGATCACCTGCTGCTTGGTGTACGCGAAGGGCGTCGTCACCGGGGTGCCGGAGGACAGCTGTGCGCCGAGGCGGTCCACACGGCCGTCCCACAGCCCGTGCAGGCTGCTGGGACGGTCGTCGAGTATGGAGCCCGCCTCGCGCAGCTGCACCCACACCAGGCGGATCTCGGGGCGGGCGCGCAGGGTGTCCACTTCGGCGCTGCCGCCGCCGGCCGTCGGGATCGCTGTCCGCCGCCAGGGGCTGGTGCGGTCGCCGGTGGCCATCTCCGCGTACGCGGCGCGGATGCCGTTCTGCCTGGCCTCCGCGTAGCGGGCCTTGTCCGCGGGGGGCGGCGTGGCAGGGGCCAGCGGGCCGGTACGGGCGGCGTTGACCCCGTCCGACTCGCCTGCCGTGAGGTACACGCTGGTGAGGCTGCGGCGGGAGGTGATCGACTGGCGGGTGTCCGGGTTCATGAAGAAGAGGTCGTCGTCCGGGTGGGAGACGATCTGCATCACCGATGCGGCGGGGGCGGGCCGTGGCGCGGGAGGCGTGTGCCAAGAGTGCGCGGGGCCGGTCTTGCGCCGAGCGTCCGAAGAGCCCGCTGCCGACTGAGTGTCGGACGAGGCGATCGCGGCACCGGAGATCCAGGCGATGCCGATGAGCGGCGCGAGGATCATGGCGGCCTTGGTGCCCCGAGGGGACAGCAGGGCGGGGCGGCGGCGAGGCCCGGACGTGCGCATGCGGAATTGCCTTCGATGTCAAAAAGAGCAGCATCAGGCCCGCGTGATCGGGGTGATCGTCGCGAGCCTGCCGTGGAAGCGGAATACCGAGCATGCGGGTCGGAAACGTCGAACGGCAATGAACATGGCATATCTCACGCGGCGTTCCGGCCAGTGGGGTCGCCGGCGCCGACGGATCGGCCGGCCGCCGAGTCCACCGTCTTCGGGGCGCGGTGAATCCTCGTCACGGCACCACGCTGCGCCGCGTCCGTCCGGTCTGAGGCGCCGCCGCCCGCCGTGGCCACTCGTCCCGGGTCGTACCGGACGCTGCCGACGCTGCCCCGCCGGGTCCGGCACGACCCGGGCGCGTGGGGCTCTGCGTCCGTCCACCTCTCCGGTGGCGCGGGGCGCCGCACCCCGGAGCCGCTTCGCGCGCGCTCCCGGTCGGTGCCGGCCACCGGCTCGCACCGGTCACGAGGCATGCGCGGGCCGGCCCGGTGCAGCGCCGCCCGCGGGCCCGTGCCCGATGGCCGCCGGGCGGCCGGGCGTGGCCCGCAGGGTGCGGTGGGGCGTCCGGCGGCTAGGCTCGAATCCGCACCTTGATCGAAGAGTTCGCAGAGTTCGGGCAGTTCGGACGGTTCGGACAGAACGGAGACCGGGATGACGGGGCCGGGGCGCAGGAGCAGCACTTTCACCCGACTGCTGCGGCACGGCTTCACGGACCCCTCCGCCGCCGGGCGGCTGTTGGACCTGCCCGAGATGTCCTCCGTCCGCAGTGACCCGGTGCTCCTCGACTCCCTGGGCGCGAGCGCCGACCCCGATCTCGCCCTGCGTTCCCTCGTGCGCATGGTCGAGGCCCAGGAACCCGGCGAGCGCCAGCGACTGCTCGACACGGTCGTCACCGCGAAGCCGCTGCGGGACCGGTTGCTGGGTGTGCTCGGCGCGTCCGAGGCGCTCGGCGACCATCTGGCCCGCCACCCGCGGGACTGGCAGGCGCTGGTCACCTACGAGGCGTCCGATCTGCACCCCGGCGTCGCGGAGTTCGAGCGCTGTCTCGCGGACGCCACCGACACCGTCTCGCTCCGGGTCGCCTACCGCCGCTGTCTGCTGTCCATCGCGGCGCGTGACGTGTGCGGCACCACGGATGTCGCCCAGACTGCGGCCGAGCTCGCCGACCTGGCCACCGCGACCCTGCGCGCCGCGCTCGCCATCGCCCGCGCCGCAGCCCCGCAGGACGCCGCCGCCTGCCATCTGGCCGTGATCGCCATGGGCAAGTGCGGAGGCCACGAGCTCAACTACGTCTCCGATGTGGACGTGATCTTCGTCGGCGAGCCCGCGGACGGCGCCGTGGAGGAGGCCAAGGCCCTCCAGGCGGCGACCCGGCTCGCCTCCCACCTGATGCGGATCTGCTCCGAGACCACGGTCGAGGGCACCATCTGGCCGGTGGACGCCAATCTGCGCCCCGAGGGCCGCAACGGACCGCTGGTGCGCACCCTCTCCAGCCATCTCGCCTACTACCAGCGCTGGGCCAAGACCTGGGAGTTCCAGGCGCTGCTCAAGGCCCGACCCGTGGCAGGCGACCCGGCGCTCGGCGAGGAGTACATCGAGGTGCTGGCGCCGCTGGTGTGGCAGGCCGCCGAGCGCGAGAACTTCGTGCCCGACGTACAGAAGATGCGCCGCCGCGTCGTCGACAACATCCCCGTGGCCGAGATCGAACGCGAGCTCAAGCTCGGCCCCGGCGGGCTGCGCGACGTCGAGTTCGCCGTACAGCTGCTCCAGCTCGTGCACGGCCGCAGCGACGCGACCCTGCACAGCGGCACCACCCTGGACGCGCTGGGGGCGCTCGCCGCCGGCGGGTACGTGGGCCGGGCCGACGCCGCCCAGCTGGACGACGCCTACCGGTTCCTGCGCGCCATGGAGCACCGCATCCAGCTCTACCGGCTGCGGCGTACGCACCTGGTGCCGGAGGGCGAGGCCGATCTGCGCCGCCTCGGCCGCTCCCTCGGTATGCGCACCGACCCCGTCGCCACGCTCAACAAGGAGTGGAAGCGGCACGCCTCGGTCGTACGCAGGCTCCACGAGAAGATCTTCTACCGGCCGCTGCTCGACGCGGTCGCCCAGCTCACGCCGGGCGAGACCCGGCTCAGCCCGAAGGCGGCGGGACAGCGTCTGGAGGCACTCGGCTACGCAGACCCGGCCGCGGCCCTGCGTCACCTGGAGGCGCTGTCCTCGGGCGTCAGCCGCAAGGCGGCGATCCAGCGCACACTGCTGCCCGTGCTGCTCGGCTGGTTCGCGGACTCCGCCGACCCGGACGCCGGACTGCTGGGCTTCCGGAAGGTCTCCGACGCGCTCGGCAAGACGCCCTGGTATCTGCGGCTGCTGCGGGACGAAGGCGCCGCCGCCGAGAACCTGGCCCGGGTGCTCTCCGCCGGCCGTCTCGCCCCCGACCTGCTGCTGCGCGCCCCCGAGGCGGTCGCCATCCTCGGCGACCCCGAAGGCCTGGCGCCACGCGACCGTGGCCATCTGGAGCAGGAGGTCCTGGCGGCCGTCGGGCGCGCGGACAGCGCCGAGGGCGCGGTCGCCGCGGCCCGCGGGGTGCGCCGCCGGGAGCTGTTCCGTACCGCCGCGGCCGATCTCATCGGCTCGTACGGCACCGAGGAGAGCCCCGCCGAGGTCGACACGGGCGCGCTGGTGGACCGGGTGGGCAAGGCGATCACCGACCTGACCGCCGCGACCATCGCTGGCGCGCTGCGGGCCGCGGTGCGCGAGCAGTGGGGGGACACGCTGCCGACCCGGTTCGCGGTCATCGGAATGGGCCGCTTCGGCGGGCACGAGCTCGGCTACGGCTCCGACGCCGATGTGCTCTTCGTCCATGAGCCGCGCGACGGCGTGGACGAGCAGGAGGCGGCGAAGGCCGCGAACACCGTGGTCACCGAGATGCGCCGGCTGCTGCAGCTGCCCACCGCGGACCCGCCGCTGCTGATCGACGCCGATCTGCGGCCCGAGGGCAAGAGCGGTCCCATGGTGCGCACCCTCGCCTCGTACGAGGCCTACTACCGCCGCTGGTCGCTGGTGTGGGAGAGCCAGGCGCTGCTGCGCGCCCGCCCGATGGCCGGTGACCTCGAGCTCGCGGGCCGGTTCATCGAGCTGATCGGCCCGCTGCGCTACCCGGCCGAGGGTCTCGGCGAGGACGCGGTGCGCGAGATCCGCCGGCTGAAGGCGCGTATGGAGTCCGAGCGGCTGCCGCGGGGAGCGGACCCCACGCTGCACACGAAGCTCGGCCGTGGCGGGCTCAGCGATGTCGAGTGGACGGTCCAGCTGTTCCAGATGAACCACGGCTGGGCCGAACCGGGGCTGCGCACCACCCGCACCCGCGAGGCGCTCGCCGCCGCGCATGCCGCGGGCCTGATGGACGCCGAGCACGCGCAGATCCTCGACGAGGCTTGGGTCCTCGCGACCCGGGTGCGCAACGCCGTGATGCTGGTCCGCGGCCGGGCCGGCGACACCTTCCCCTCGGACGGCCGCGAACTGGGCGCGGTGGGCCGCTACCTCGGTTACGGCCCCGGCCACGTCGGCGACATGCTCGACGACTACCGCCGCATCACACGCCGTGCGCGCGCGGTGATGGAGGAACTGTTCTACGGCGCGTAGCCCTCGAGCGGGCGGCCGGCCCGGTGCCGCCGCCCATGGACGCGGCGGCGTCGCGGGGGCCCCGGGTCAGGTCCGCGCCGCCGGCAGGAAGCGGCGGAGGCCGCCGTTCGGGTCGCGGGGAAGGCTCGCAGGCTGAGCCGGCAGCTGCGGGAGCTGGTGCGGCAGTGCCCGGTACCACGCGTACGAGACCGCGAAGCCGAACGCCAGGCAGATCATGCCGCCCACCGCGTCGAGCCAGAAGTGGTTCGCCGTGGCGACGATGACGACCAGTGTCGTCGTCGGGTACAGCGCGCCGAGGATCTTCGCCCACGGAGCGGCCGCCAGCGTGCAGATGATCAGGCCGCACCACAGCGACCATCCGATGTGCATGGAAGGCATCGCCGCGTACTGGTTCGACATGTTCTTGAAGTTGCCCGAGGCCATCGAGCCCCAGGTCTCATGGACCAGCACCGTGTCGATGAAGTGCTGCCCGTTCATGAGCCGAGGGGGTGCGAGCGGGTACAGGTAGTAACCGACCAGTGCCACACCCGTGGTGGAGAACAGCACGAGCCGGGCTGCCGCGTAGCGGCCCGGGTGCCCTCGGTAGAGCCACACCAGCACACCGATGGTCACGATGAAGTGCAGCGTGGCGTAGTAGTAATTCATCGACACGATCAGCCATGTCACCGAGTTCACGGCGTGGTTGACCGTCTGCTCCACTGCTATGCCGAGCGTCTTCTCGACGTCCCAGATCCAGTCCGCGTTGCGCAGCGCCTGGCTCTTCTGCTCCGGCACGGCGTTGCGGATGAGTGAGTACGTCCAGTAACTGACCGCGATCAAGAGGATTTCGAACCAGATCCGCGGGCGGCGTGGCGACCGGGCGGTGCGCTGCCGATTGCGCGGCGCACGCGCTTCCACCTCGTCGTCCACCATGGGTGACGGGGTTGCCGTTCGGCCTTCCAGAGTCTTCACGGTCGCTTCACCCATGGGACGAGAGTTTGCCAGAAACACGGCCCACCCCAGATCATCCCGCAGTCGGGTTCGGGCCGCACTCGGTACACCTTACGGACGACTTACGTTCCCTGGTCACTGTGGGGGTGCAGAAATCCGGTCCGAGCCCGGCGCCGAAGCCGTTGAACCGCGAACCACCAGCTCCGGCATGAAGACGAACTCGCCGTGAACCGGAGCCCTCCTCTGCGCCTCGGACGTCCCGTTGCCGCCGATCTCCTCCAGCAGCGTGCGGACCGTGGCCTGGCCCATCGCGGGCACCGGTTTCCTGACCGTGGTCAGCGGTGGATCCGTGAAGGCGATCAGTGGCGAGTCGTCGAAACCCACGACCGAGATGTCGTCGGGCACTTCGAGCCCGCGCTGCCGCGCCGCCCGTATCGCCCCCAGTGCCATCATGTCGCTCGCGCATACAACCGCCGTACAGCCGCGGTCCATCAGCTGCGCCGCGGCCGCCTGGCCGCCCTCCAAGGTGTACAGGGAGTGTTCGATCAGTTCCGTCCCGACGGTGTGCGCATCCAGCCCCAGCCGGTCCCGCACCGCCTCGACGAACCCTTCGATCTTCCGCTGCACGGGCACGAAACGCCGTGGTCCGAGCGCCAGGCCGAGCCGGGTGTGACCGAGTGAGACGAGGTGCGTGACCGCGAGATGCATCGCCCCCCGGTCGTCAGGGGAAATGAACGGCGCCTGTACCTCCGGGGAGAATCCGTCGACCAGGACGAACGGGACGCCTTGTGAGCGAAGCCGGTCGTAGCGCCGCATATCGGCGGTACTGTCGGCATGCAGCCCGGAGACGTAGATGATGCCTAAGACGCCGCGGTCCACCAGCATCTCGGTGAGCTCGTCCTCCGTGGACCCGCCCGGGGTCTGTGTCGCGAGCACCGGGGTGTAGCCCTGCCGGGTCAGTGCCTGCCCGATGACCTGGGCGAGAGCCGGAAAGATGGGGTTCTCCAGCTCCGGGGTGATCAGCCCGACCAGTCCGGCGCTGCGCCGGCGCAGCCGTACGGGCCGTTCGTAGCCGAGCACGTCGAGCGCGGCGAGTACGGACTGGCGGGTGGTCTCCGCGACCGACGGCTTCCCGTTGAGTACCCGGCTCACCGTCGCTTCGCTGACCCCCGCCTGGGCTGCGATGTCGGCCAGGCGCGCGGGAGCGGTCACAGGACCGGACTGTACCGGTCGGCGCTGCGGCTGCCCATCACACAAGGGACTTCTCGAGCAACAGCACCCCGTAACGGCTGCCGTCCGCGGCCACCTTGACGGGCTGCTCGCCGACCACGCGGTACCCGGCCGCCTCGTAGTACGTCCGCAGCCGCCGGTTGCGGCTCAAGCAGTCCAGCCGCGCCAACTCCCGCCCGACGGCGGCGATGCGCCGCTCGGCATGGGCGAGCATCGCCCGTCCCGATCCGGCCGGAGCGTCCGCCCGGTCGGTCATCAGGCGGTGCACGTAACCGGCGACCGGCGGCTGAACTCCCCAGGCGGGCTCGTCCTCCCACCACAGCTCGTACCCCCCGGCGGCCCGGCCACCGTGCTCCAGCAGCCAGACCTCGCCCGTCCCGATCCGGCGGCGGAAGTGCTCCGCGTCCTTGTCGCCCGGCTTCCACTGGTCGATGCCGCCCCGCACCATCCAGCGTGCCGCGCCGTCGTGGAGGCCGACCAGCGCGGTCAGGTCGGCTTCGGTGTCTTCGGCGAGCCGGAAGGCAGAGTCGGTGATCATGGGAAGACACTACGACCGACCGGCCACCGGAGCGATGCCATGCCGCAGATCACCGTCGACTACTCGCACTCCGTGGAGTCCTCCTTCGACCGCCAGGGCTTCGCGCTCGCGCTGCACCCGCTGATCGCCAAGACCGCCGACACCCAACTCGCTGCCTGCAAGACCCGGTTCCGCCGCGTCGACGAGACCGTCGTCGCGGACGGCACGGGCCAGGCCGCCGTCGTCCACATCGCGGTGGCGCTGCTGCCGGGCCGCAGCCCGGAGGTCAAGGCGCAGCTGTCCGAGGTCGTGCTCGATCTGCTGGCCGAGTATCTGCGGCCGGCGGGCGGCGTCGCCCCGGTCGTCTCGGCCGAGATGCGGGACCTGGACGCGTCCTACCGCAGGCGCTGAGCGGGAACTTTCACCATCGCGGGCGCCAGCGCCGTCAGCCGGCCGACGAGATCACCGAACGGTCCGTCGGCCGGCTCGTCCGCCAGGATGCCGATGAGGATGTCGGCCATCTCGTCGTCGTACGCCGCGCTCACCGCGGTCAGCGCGGCGAAGTCGTGCACCAGCTGCAACTCCAGTTCGGCGCGCGGCACCCGCCGCCCGTCCAGCCACAGCAGCGCCGTCGACTCGGCGAGCGACACCCAGGAGCGCACCACCAGCTGCAGCCGCGGGGACGGCTCCTTGATCCGCAGATGGGACAGGATCTGCCGGTACGCCGCGTGCCGGACCTCGTCGATCATCGCGTTGGTGGCCGTGGAACCCACGGCGGGGCCACCCCGCATCAACGCGGAGAAGCCGGTCCCGTGTTCGTCGACGAAGTCGAAGAACCGGCCCATCACCCGCAGCAGTCTGGCCCCCAGCGGCCCCTCGTGCGGCTCGTCGAACCGAGCGGCGAGCTCCTCGGCGGCGCGGTGCAGCGCCGCCTCGTACAGGCTCTGCTTGCCGGGGAAGTAGTGATAGACCAGCGGCCGTGAGATCCCGGCGGCCGCCGCGATCTCGTCGATCGACACCTCGTCGGGGGAGCGGAGGCTGAACAGCTCCAGCGCCACCTGGATGAGCTGCTGCCTGCGCTCCTCGACGCCCATCCGTCGCCGCACCCCGGTCGTCATGCGAACACCCTACCGACTGAGCGGAAGGGCGCCGTCCTACAGGTCGATCACCAGCCGCCCGCCCCGGCAGCGGGAGACGCAGATCAGCATCGAGTCGTCGCGCTCCCCGTCCGTCAGGAGCTCGTCGCGGTGGTCGATCTCACCTTCCAGGACGCGTTGTTGGCAGGTGCCGCAGAAGCCTTGCTCGCAGGAGTACAGGACGTCCGGGAGCTCGGCACGGACGGCCGAGAGCACCGACCGGCCGGGCGCGACCTGAACCACCCGGCCGCTGCGGCGCAGTTCGACCTCGAACGCCACGTCGTCGCCGGGCCCGGCCGCCCCGGGGGTGAAACGCTCGAGATGCAGGGTGCAGGAGGCCGGCAGCAGCGCGGCGACCGCGTCCATCAGCGGGTCGGGCCCGCAGCAGTGGACCGCCGTGCCCGGGGCCGTACCGGCGAGAAAGGCGGCGAGGTCCGGCAGGCCCGACTCGTCCTCGGGGACCACCAGCACCCGGTCGCCGTCCGCGCCGAGTTTCTCCAGCTCGTCCACGTACGGCATCGAGGCGCGCGAGCGGCCGCCGTACAGCAGCCGCCAGTTGGCGCCGGCGGCCGCGAGGGCCCGCACCATCGGCAGGACCGGAGTGATCCCGATGCCGCCCGCGACGAACACGTATGCCTCGGAATCGGCGAGCGGGAACCGGTTGCGCGGGCCGCGGATCTCGATGTCCATGCCTACCCGGAGCTGTTCGTGCACCTCGCGGGAGCCGCCGCGGCCGTCCTCGATCAGGCGTGTGGCGATCGTGTACGTCCCCGGCTCGGACGGGTCACCGCACAGCGAGTACGGGCGGACCAGCCCCGAGGGCAGCACCACGTCGATGTGCGCGCCCGGCTGCCACGCGGGCAGCCCGGCGGCCTCCAGCCGGAGCTGGACGACGCCTTCGGCGGGTTCGGTGCGCTCGGTGACCAGCGCACGGAATGCGGCGTTGCGCCTCGGTGCCCGGCCTGAGACGGGTGTCGGGAGTGCCGGCAGCGGCCACAGCGGGGAGCGCTGGACACGGCGGCGCAGCGCCCGCCTGGTGAGCAGAGCGGCGCCGGCGACCAGGACGGCGGTACGCAGCCGCGGCACGTCAGCGGCCTCCGTTCGCGCCGGGTGAGGAGGCCAGATAGGCCACCGCCTGGGCCGTGCTGCCCTCCTGGGAAGGGTGGTAGGCGTGGCTGAGGTACCGGGGGATCGAGCGCAGCATCGCGGGCGTGCTGGGCAGCACTCCGCGACGGCCCGCGCGGTAGAACTGGCCGACGCTCGCGCGCCCGTCCCGCAGCGTGGGGTCGTTCTCCATGAAGAAGCGGGCGCCGCGCTGCCAGAGGAAGACCAGTGTGGAGAAGGCGATCGCCCAGGTGCGCACCCGGCGGCGGTAGCTGCCGTCCACGTGCATGAAGAGCTCGAAGGCGACCGAGCGGTGCTCGACCTCCTCCGCACCGTGCCAGCGCAGCATGTCCAGCATCACCGGGTCCGCGCCCCGCCGGTCCAGCTCCTCGGCGTTGAGGATCCAGTCGCCCAGGAACGCGGTGTAGTGCTCGATCGCCGCGATCAGGGCGACGCGCTCCATCAGCCACCATTTGCGCGCCTTGCCCGGTGGCAGCGTCCGGTCCCCGAGCAGCTTCTCGAACAGCCAGTCCACCTGCGCCGTGTACGGCTCCGGGTCCAGACCGAGCTCCCGAAGGTGCGGCAGCACGTCGTCGTGGGCCTGGGAGTGCACGGCCTCCTGCCCGATGAACCCGATGACGTCCTCGCGCAGCCGATCGTCCTTGATGTACGGCAGCACCTGCTTGTAGACGTGGACGAACCATCGCTCGCCCGCCGGGAGAAGCAGGTGAAGCACATTCATCGTGTGGGTCGCGAAGGGCTCTCCGGGGACCCAGTGCAACGGTGTGTCCGACCACTCGAAGGCGACCTTGCGTGCCTTGAGCGGTATCCGCTCGGTCGCGACCGGACGTGGCTGCGTATTAGACATGGTGTCAATGTACTGAGGGGTAAGGCCCGGGGCCAGAGGTGTGCGGCAGGTTCCGCCCTCCGTCCGTCCCCGGCAACGGCGAAGCCGCGGGCGCGGGTTCAGCCGAGGGCGCCGACCCGGGTCCCGTCCGGGAGGCGGCCGCTGAGCTCCGCCCGCGCTCCCTCCTTCGCGCGCACCGCCAGCACCCGGCCCGCCGTCTCGCCCTCGAGCCCGCCCGAGACGGCCAGCGAGGCGAACTGCGCGCTGCCCGCCGCCAGCACGTACCACTGTCCGGCCTGCGATTTCCACAGCACCCCGGCCAGCACCCGCGGCTCGCGCACTCCGCAGGACGGCGAGTCCTCGGCGCGGGCCGCGACCGCACCGGGTGCGCCGGGCCGTGCGGCGGGCGCCTGGAACTGGGTCATGACCCGGCTGCCCATTCCCCGCCAGGTCTCCGCGCGTGTGCACAGCCACGCCGCGGTGCCGTTCGCCTCGGGCAGTGACTGCTGGGCATACTGCCACGAGTTCACGTCGCGCACCCCGTGCGCCCGCATACCGGGCAGCAGACAGGCCGTACGTGCCCAGGAGGCGCGGGCCGCGGCACCGGTGATGTCCTTCGGAGCGGCCGGCGGGCCGTAGGTGAGCCGGGCCGGGGTCAGTTCGCCGAGGTCCGTCAGCGTCCGGGCCGCGCTCCCGTCGTCGACCTCGAGCGCGTCCCAGCCCAGGCAGCCGCGGGCCTGGGCCGGGCTCGGCATCGGGGCCGTGACCCCGTCGGCTTCGCGGTCGAGCGGGCGGGCGGCGCCTGCCGGGTCGAGCAGGTCGCGTACGGCGACCCGGCGCACCCATGGAGCGGTGACATAACGGACGTTGCCGTCGGTGCGGCCGACCACCAGCGCGCTCGCGGACGCCGTGTCCGCCCCGTCCGTGCGGGCGAAGTCGAGCGCCGCGCCGCCCCGGTCGGCGCCCGCCGGCTCCGCGTACCGGGCCACCCGCAGCCCGTCGTACAGCAGCACCACCCGCGCCTGGTCCACCTCGCCCGCGAACAGCAGCTGCGGCGGGCCCATGGGCGGCCCGGACTGGGTGCCGGGGGTGGCGGAGACCTGGACGCCGGCGCCGGGCCTCGCCCAGACCGCGAGGGCGCGGCGCAGCAGCGCGCGGTCGTCGGTGAGCGAGCCGCGGGCCGGCCAGACCGAGAAGTCGCGGCGGGCCGAGGCCTGCCACGCCGTGGCGGGGACCCGGGCCAACTGCCCGGGGTCCAGTGCAGCCTCGGCCGCGGGATTGCGTGCGTACGGCGGGGCGGCCGCGCCGTCCCGGCCCCAGCCGCCGCCCGGCAGCCCGAGCAGCGCCCCGCACACCGCGAGCGCCAGGGCCGCCACCACGCCCGCCTTGGCGTGCTGGCGGCGGCGCATCAGATCCGTGGGCCGCACCTGGAGCGAGCAGACGTCGAACTCGGACGAGGTGAGCAGCGCCCGGGAACGGCCCCCGTTCGGGAGCCCGTCCGCGTCCGCCAGCGCCGCCGGTACGTCGTCGACCCCGGCGGCGGCCAGGACCTCCCGTACCTCGTCGTCGGCCATCCCCTCCAGCACGCGCAGCACGAAAGCGGCCCGTGCGGGGCCGGAGAGCGCGGAGAGTCGCTGGTCCAGGGCGAGTTCGTCCGCGCCGCCGGACCGGGGGAAGACCCGCAGGCCCCACACGTGCGGCAGAAGCGGCGGGAGCTGGGCGCGCCGGGGCCTCGCGAGGCGCCGCAGCGGCAGTCCGGCTTCCAGCGCCTGGCGCAGCACCCGGCCGCGTACGAACGCGTAGCCGGGCCCGGCGGCGGTGCCCGTGGCGCCGCGCGGACGCGGGACGGCCGCCGGCCCGGCGGCCGCACGGCCGCGCGGCAGCGAGCGCTGGGCGATGGCGTGCGCGGTCAGCACCCGCCGGTTGCGGCCGAGCGACGGCGGCAGCACGAGGTAGGCGATCCGTACCAGCCGGGGGTAGTGCTCGATCAGCGCCGCCTCGGCCTGTTCGACCTCGACGGGGCCGGGGGCGGGTGGGGCCGCGGACGGGGCAGGGGTGTTGAGGACATCCTGTGGGCGCACGTTCAGCAGAACGAGCGAATCGCCCTGCGGTCACCAAGTGGTCTTCCACGGGCCGTGGTTGGCACCGCGCATGCGCGGTCCGCGCCCGGCGTTCCGCCCGCCGGCGGCAACCGTCCCGGCCCGGCACGCGCTGATCACGGGGCCGCTGCACCGATGGTTGCGTTCGGGCGTCGTGCCGGCCGGCAGCAACCGCCGACGCCCCCGGCACACGTTCATCAGGGCGCCGCTGCACCGATGAGGCGTGCACGGATACGCGCCATCGCCTGCGCCGGGACGCCCAGTCCCTCGCGCACGTACTTCTCCATGGAGCCGTAGCGCGCATCGACCTCGTCCAGCGCCGCGGCCAGATAGTCCGGGACCACTCCGACGATCGACAGGGCGGTGTCCGGGTCCCCGCCCTGCGCGGTGAAGCCCTCCACCATCGGCGCGAAGGCCTGCCGGACCGCCCTGTTGACCGACAGATACTCCGCCTCGACCGTCTCCGGTGTCGCGCCGAGCAGGGTGAGCACGATCGTCGCGGCCCAGCCCGTACGGTCCTTGCCCGCCGTGCAGTGGAACAGCAGCGGCCCGACGTCGGGCTCGGCGAGTTCGTTGAGGAACGCCCGGTAGGCGGCCCGCGCCGAGTCAGCAGTGACGAAGGAGCGGTAGATGTCGCTGAACAGCGTCCGCGCCCGGCCACCGCCCAGCTCCTGCTCGGTGGCGGCCGGATCGCCCAGCAGTTGCCGCAGCCGCGCGGCCGGCGGCATGCGGCCCGACGTCACCTGGTCGGCCAGCACATCCGCGAGGAGCAGCCGCCCGCCCTCCGGGATCCGGTCCGGGCGGGCGCTGCGCTCGTCCCGGGTGCGGAAGTCGACGACCGTACGTACCCCGAGTGCGGCGACGGCCGGGTCGGCCACGGTGTCCAGGCGGTCGAGCTGCCCGGAGCGGAAGAGCAGCCCATGGCGTACGGACCCGCCGTCGGCCAGGGGCGTGCCGCCGAGGTCCCTGAGGTTGGCGACGGTGGTGGCGGGGATCGCGTTCATGGCGCGGCGGCTCCCTGACTGCTCGGACTGCCTGTGGGTGTCACATGGGGTGGTATCTACGCAATTCTCCGGTTGTGTCCTGTCTTGTAGGCCACGGTAGCCGACGACCGCGGCACCGGCCGTGACCGACCACCGGGCCGCAGCTCCCTGCGCGTTGCGGGGCGTGACCACCGGTGTGCGGAGCGCGCGATACCCGGGGTTCTGTCGCGCGAAGAGGGGGAGGGAGGGCACCATGGCCGGATGCGGACGAGTACGGGAACCAGCACGTGGCAGGCGGCGCGGACAGGACTGGCGGTTGTGGTCCTGGCCCTGGCGGCGGCCTGCAGTTCGGGTGGCGACAAGGACGGGCAGGGCGCGGACGGCAAGGAACCGAAGACGGCGACGGGCACGCTGGAGCAGCTGGCCGAACAGGCCACGTGCAAGCCGAACATACAGACGGACGCTGCCGAGCTGCGGCAGGCGAACTGCAAGACGGCCGACGGCGCGTACATCCTGACGACCTTCTCCACCGACCGCGGTCAGCGCGAGTGGATCAACGAGGCCAACGACTACGGCGGCGTGTATCTCGTCGGCCGCAAGTGGGTCGCATCCGGCGACAAGAAGGCGATCACGGCCCTGCGCGGCCGGCTGGGCGGCACGGTGGAGACCGGCACCCAGCATCCGTCCGGCGGCCATGACAGCGGCGGTGGCACCGGTGAGGGGCACAAGGGCCACGAAGGGCACGAGGGCTGAACGGACAAGTCCACGGGAGGGGGCCGGGGTTCAGGACCGGCCCCCTCCCGCGTGCGGCACGTCCCAGGCGGGCGGCCACGGCCGTACAGCCGCGATCGGGCCGGCCCGCTTCCTTCGGGCCGACCCGATCGCTCCGGTCGTTTGCGCTCTTCGCTTGGTTTGTCCCGTTGTGCTGAATGGTTCTGACTGCTGATGACTGACTGGCGTGTCCGGCTACGTCGTCTCCGGCGACAGCGGGACTAGCGGCACTTTTGGCCGGTGTTGATGCAGTTCACCACCTTCCGCATGACGTTGTCGTCGAAGACGTTGATGAAGTCGCCGTGGTCGGTGACCGGCTTGTGCAGCTGCTCGGGGAAGGAGTCGACCGCGAACACCGAGGCGTTCT
>NZ_JBEXSW010000081.1:0-19334 GCF_040613775.1 Streptomyces sp. NPDC006208
GGGGTGTATGGTGGAGGCCACCCCCAACCTCGCTCCGCTCGGTTGTGTGTAGCCACCACCAAATTCCCCGGACTTGGCCGTGAACACGACAAAGCCCGCTGCCTTCGAGAGACAGCGGGCAATATGCCGGCGCATTGATCAACCGTACCTGTTGATCAAGTAGATGTCGAATCCAGTGAGAGGTGCGATCAGCGGGGGACCGCACGGCTCTTCCCCTTCTGAATGCACACACTCCGGAGTGCAGTAGTCGGCCAACTCGACCGCTGCCATAATTGCGAATGGATCTTGACTGGTCATGACTCTCCCCGGTCGTACTTTCGTCGCCCCAACTCGCCACGCACTCGACTCAGGAGGCGCGATTGAATTTGTCTGGCTCGCTCGACGGTGACTCCCCACTCTTTAGCCATGGTCGTGGTTGACTCTCGGGTCCCGTAACTGCGCTCAAGTGCGTACTCGATTGCGCGGAGTTCGCGGTTGTAGAGGTCGAAGGGTTTGCGTGGTTCTGACATGCCGGCATCCTTTCGAAATGGATCAGGGCCCGTCACCTCGTGGGGGAGGAAGTGACGGGCCCTGAGTGGCAGCCTACGTGGAGTTAGGCTGCGGTCTGCTGGCGACGCCGGCCGCCGCTGGTGAGGTAGTACGTCTTCGCGGTCTTCGCCTTACCGCGGAGGTCGGTTACCTCATAGGTGCTGACGCGGAGTCCGTTGGGGATGAGGAGATTGACGTCGTGAACCACGTCGGGGTTCTCGTAGTCGACTTCGGTGCCCTTGCGCTCCAGGTAGGTGATGATCTGTGCCCTGACGCCGCTGCTGGATGAGTCGTTGAAGTCGAACTCTTCGCCTTCGCGGGTCTCGGCCTCGACGTACACGTACTCGACGCCGCGGGCGCTCTTCTCGAAGCGGACGCCGGTGATCTTGAACTCGATGCCGATGAGTTCTGCCTTGTCGCGGAGGTCGGCGCCGCCGACGAACTCGACATCTGCATCCCATGCGCCGGCGGTGGTGTTGACGGACATGATGGCCTCCAACTGTGATCGGGTGGGAACTTCCGACCCGATGACATTTAATTTACATTACGGATTGAGGGTCTGTCAAGTGACGTGGCCTCAATCTCCCTTGAGAACCTGCATCATGGCGACGAACGGATCGCCATCAGGTGAAGCGGCTGCTTCCATCACCTGATCCACATGCAAGTCATGCCCGAAGCCCCTGGAGTACGGCGTGGTGTCCACCCACTTCTCTCCGTCGAGCATCACCGCTGCGTACGGCCAACTCCGCCACAGATCCCCGTCACGCTCCAACTGTGCACACTGGAAAAGCGGTTGGAACTCGCCCCGTGCCCGCTTGGACTTCGCGTCGGCAGTGATGACTCGACGGACGCCGGTCACGGTCTCGCCCTCATCGTTCTGATAGGTCATGAGAGTGCCGGCGAGTCCCCACTTGTCCCGCTCCAGTGCCTGAGGGAGACTCACCAACCCGAACTCGGAGTACAGCGTGAGGGTCGGCCATTCGCTCATGAACGTTCCGTCGTCAGCGATCCGGTACGTCGTGCCGTCCCACTCGCTGAACTGTCGATCGATCTCTCCGATGTACTTGGACAGTTCCTTGGCGGAGATGCCGCGGGACTTGAGTGAGAGCTTTCCTCCACTCGCGATGGCTTCGCGCGCCTTGTCGTCCCAGTACACACCCGGCATGAAGAGCGTGAGATTCCTCTTGATCTCGCCCTCCCACGCCCCCAAAGTGTTGGGTCGCATGTCGAGCTTTGGATGCTCCTTCGCTGCCATCGCTTCGATCACTTCTCCGTACACCTGAAGAGTGATCTTGCCTTTCTCCAACTGTCGGTCCGCGCGAGCGAGTCGTCTCGTGGCGCCGCGGACATGCGAGCGGAAGAAGACTGCGTCTGTCGCGACCATCACCAGCGCTTTTGCCCCCTTGGGGTGTGCCGCGATGGCGTTAAGGATCTTTGTACGGCATCCGGAGGTGATGAGTGACGCGTACACCGGAGATGCGAACTTCGGCATACCGACCGACTGCGCGGTCTTGCCGTACGCAGAGTTGTATACCAACTTGAGCGCCTTACCTGCCGGTGACTTCTTCCCCACCTTGATCCGGTCGAGGAAGAGTGTCTCGATCTCCTTGAAGGGGTATGCCGACTTGTGCCGACACGGGGTCCGATGGAACGACCACCGGTCCTCAACGGAGATGTATTCCTCGACCAGACCGGCGCGCTCTGCGGCTTCGACCTCATCGCGCCAGTGGTATCCGCGGGTCTCCAGCGGGCGCAGGATCGTACCGTCGCGCCGGCGGTGGGGGAGTGGTCCGGTCACTGCGCCGGCTGGCGCCCGTACGTGATACTTCGCGATCCGGAGAATTCCGTCGTGGTCGGGGCGCCACTCGCCACACAGGAGACAGGGGAGTCGGCGGATGACGTCGGGGTACGCGGACGTGATGTCGAATTCCCACGTGATGCCGGGAACGTGTCCGTGGGCGAAGATCTCGAACCAGCCGCCGTAGTACGAACCCTGTGTGATTTTGAACATGTGAGTCGGTAGCGCTTCTGCCAATTCTTCCGACGTCGGCGCCTCGATGTTCGACATCCATGTCTGTGCAGCCTGTCCAGGGCCATAGAACTGATCCGCCCGGAGGTGGATCGCGTTGTGGCGGAAGCCCTCGTCGAGTCGCGTCATGAGTCGCGCCAGCACGATGTTTTCCGTGATGTTGTACTGGATCGTTTCAGGTTGTTCCGCCAACAGAGCCTCGACGGTCATCGTCCCGCCGCGGGCTTCCTTACCGCGCTTGATGATCTCGAACTCTTCGGGAGTGCAAATCGGGTCCAACCAGTCCTTCGGGTTGATCGCGTTGAGGAATGAGGTTTGGAAGAATGCGCCGACGTCGCACACGGTGACCGTGACTCCAGGATGGTCGATGTGGCAGATGGTCAGACGCTTGCCGGCCATCATGTCGAGGCGCCATGGTCCGACCCTGACTTTGGGGATTCTCTTCCATCCGTTCTTGGCCTGGAGTGCTCGACGCATCTCCTGCCCTGCCTTGGAGAAGAGTTTCCATGCGACGTCTTCGGGGAGGGTCCGGAAAATCTGGATGAAGTCGTACCCAAGGAAGAAACCGACAAGGCAGATCCGCTCTCCACTGCGCCGGTACTCTTCGGCGCTGTCCCAGATGTGTTGTAGTGCCTCGTTGTACGACATCTGTTCGCCGCGGGGAGTGCAGAAGGTGTGGTCACCGACACTCAGCATGTTGTACCGATGCTCGGTCACCTCGACGGGGACCTCGACCAACTCCCCCTCGATCTCTTCCCATTCGTAACCGGTGACCTTGGTGTTGTATCCCTCACCGTCGATACCGACGAACGTTACGCCGCTTTCCGCGCGACGTTTGTTCCGCGCTGCGTTCTTGCTCTCGCGTGGACCACGACGGGTGTCCTTGCGTCCGCACCCTTTCTTGCAGCGGGTGGCACGTCGCGTCAGTGGCATGAACTCGACGCCGCACCCCTCGCAGAGTTTCACGAGGGGGAACGGGTCTGGCTTGGGAGTCGTCATCCGACCATCGTCTCCCCACCGTGGTACCAAAGGATGTTGGAGTTCGGGTCGTCTGGTGCAGCCCACCGTGTCGATACGGACGGGTCGGCGCGGGTCGCGCTCTCGATCTCGTTCTCCGACATGTCGAGGGCTGCGTATACCTGAGTGTCGGTCATCTTGCTGATCCGCTTGGACATGGCCGCGGAGTCCCACTTCTTTGCCAGCCAGTGCATGTCCGAGAGCTTTTGGTGCAGTTGCTCGCGTGCTACGGCAGGTGTGGGGCGGGGCTTCGGTGAGACCTTCTTCGCCGGCTTCTTCGCCGGCTTGAGCTTCCTCGTGAACGGACGGGCGACGGTCTTCTTCACCGCGGTGCCGGCGTCCTTAACGGAGTCGACGACTGCGGTGGTGACCTTCTTCACCGGTGTGGTGATGGTCTCCGTGAATCTACGGAAAATACCCTTTTTCGCCATGAGGCAGGTAGTCCCCTACTCCAGGTACCGTGGTACTCTGGATTGCGATTTGAGTGATGCGGTGGTCGGAGCTGTCGGGCTCCGGCCACCTTTTTTATTTCGCGCCATTTACGCGTGACCTGCCTTGGCGGCGTCAACCAGGTATTGCTACCCTAAGACTTGACGCCGGCCGGTTGATAAATTATCGCGGGTCGGCGATCGTGCGTCGGAGAGGCAGACCGCGAGCGGACTGCCCTTCCGATTGCGCGAAACAGTGTGCAGCTTCCCCGTAGAGCATGTGACGTGTTTGGGGAGGTGCGAGCGAGTGATGTGATGGTTGCGTCAACAACCACTCATCAGAATACCTGATGGCGACGGACCGGTTACAGGTTCGTCGCCATCGGTATTTGTGCAGATCACGATCAACTCCGGCGACTTGTGAGCAAGTTGCAACGACCGTTTTGTGGTGGTGTGTCATCCCGCCCTCCCTCACCGACTCTTGATCTTTCGTCATGCGGCGTACTCTGTAGCGCACTTGACTTACCACATGCTACCATCTAACTTGTAGACGTAGCAAGCCACCGTGAGAGAAGAGACCCCCACATGCCAGTCCCCGGATACGTCGGTATGAGCGTCACTCCCGAGGCACGCACCGCCTTCCGTGCGGCTCTCGCGGTGACCAGCGGCGCCGCTCGCCGGCAGATGGCCGTTTCCGAGTTCATGATCGCCGTCTCGATTCTCGCCGAGCGACACACCAGCGAGCTCATCGAGATCATCGACCAAGGAGCAAGCGAATGAGACTGCTGGATCTCTTCACTGGAGTCGGAGGTGCGCGCAAGGGGTACGAGCGTGCCGGCTTCACCGTCGATGGCGTCGACAAGAATCCGCAGCCCGACAACGCATATCGCACGATCGTGAGCGACGTGTTCGAGTACGCCTATCCCCGGCTCGACTACATCCGCGCGACGTACACCATGATCCACGCATCGTCCCCCTGCCAGCACGATGCAGCCATCACGCTAGGTACGAACAAGAGGTTGCGCCACACGTACCCCGATCTGTACGCACCCACCAAGGAACTCTTGGAAGAGATCGGACTCCCGTACGTGATCGAGACTCCAAAAGCCCGTCCCGATCTCGTGCTCTGTGGCGAAATGTTCGGACTGCGCGTGACACGTCACCGCAACTTCGAGTTGGGCGGATGGTCCACCGCGAAGCCGACGCATCCCCCGCACCGTGGACTCACACTCGGGATGCGTCACGGCAAGCTGATCACCGAAGCGAACGGCGGTTACTACTACGCCGTATACGGCAACGGTGGATACAAGGGCACGGTAGATCAGTGGCGCGACGCCATGGGGATCCACTGGACGCGCAACCGTAAGAGCATCGCAGAAGCCATCCCACCGGCCTATACGCAGTACATCGGAGCGCAGTTCACCGCTCAAATCGCCAACGGAGGTATCGCAGCATGAAGTTCAAGACCAAGATCCAGAAGGTGTCGAGTCCCGACACCCGCGACGGACGAACCATCACCGTCACGCGCGACGTCCCCGTCCGCATGCCGGCACTCCCCCGCGACTGGAACGCCGTAGCACTCCGCGTCGCCATCGGCGTATCACTTGCACTCACCGTCGCAGTCATCGTCTGGTCAACCGTCAAAATCGGCGGACTTCTGCACGGCGGAGTTGGGTACGTTGCCGCGGGCATCTTTGACATCGGATGGCTCATGGCGCTTTTGCTGGCATACCTCGGCAGGTACAACGAGGCGAAGCGCCAGTTTGCCGACCGACTCGGATGGTGCATGCTCGCGGCCACTATGGGCGCGCTCTTCTGGGCAGGCTTGGAAGAAGGGAGCGTCGCAATGGGAGTCGTTGGCGCGGCAGTCTCTCTTTTCGCCAAGACGATCTGGATTGGGGTAATGAAGCACGTCAACGCCGAGCTCTCCCCCGAAGACCGGGCCTGGATCGCAATCGAGACCTCGGAAGCCCAGTCCAAGGCCGCAATCGCTCAGGTACGCCGGCAGACTCAGCGGATCGAACAGTCCGCGGTGCTGCACATGCTCGCCATGGAAAAGGAGCAAGCAGACGTACGAGAAGCCTTCGGGCTCCCCACAACTGCAAGCGGGGTCGAGGCAGTTGAGCCGGAGCCGGTGGCACTTGCCATCGAGCCGCCCACGCTTGCGATGCTCACCAAGTCGGACGCGATCCGCTACGTCAAGGCACAACTGCCGGAGCTCGAGCCGACCGCCATCGCTGACTTCCTCATCGGTGAGGGTGTCGACGTCAAGCCGGAGTACGTCGCTCAGATCCTCAACAAGAGGACAGAGCTGGAGCCTGAGGCTCAGGTCATCGAACTGCGGAAGTAACTGGAAAGCCCGCCCCCAAGCGAAGTGGGGGCGGGCTTCCCTTCATCCCAGATTGGAGCTGGAGATGAGTAACACCATGATGTCACACCCGTGGACCAAGGCGTCACTGTGGATCGGCGGAGTCGGTGCGACACTGACCGGGCTGGCCTACCCTGAGCAAACTGCAACCGCCATGACGGGGCTGGCAGCGGCCAGTGTCGTTTGGTCGGGATACCAGATCACAGACTGGCTGGTCGAGTTCCCGCACCGCTGGCACTGGGTTACTCCACTTCACCGGACGCTGGCAGGGCCCTTGGGCATCGATCCCGATGCCCGTCCGCGGTCATACATCAAGATCGCGCGCGGGTATCAGAACCGCGAGGAAGTGGGAAAGATCTTCCTGCCCGTCACGTTCACCGGCACCGACTTGCAGACGACGACCACAATCGTCCGGCACAAGCTGGGGCTCACGGATGTGACCATGACGTACCAACTCGCCGGCCGGCGTCCGCACATCGTCCTCAAGCAGACACCCAGGCCACCCAGCGAAGTCATGTTCGTCGATCATCAACTGCAAGTCGAGTCCGCGCGTGAGCCCGCACCCTTGATCGGCATCGGACCCAAGGGCAGGCAAGTGTCGGTGGACCTCGATGCAGAGTCGCCGCACATCCTGGTATCTGCCAGTACGGGCGGTGGCAAATCAGTGATCACTCGAACCATGGCCGCTCAGGTTCTCCACAACGGCGGGCAGATGGTGGTGTGCGACTTCAAGCGCCACTCACAGCGGTGGGCAAACCGACTCCCACAAGTGAACTACTGCAAGGAGATCGGGGAAATCCATGATGCTCTCGTCTCTCTCGGTCAGACCGGCCATCAGCGCAATCGAATCGTGGACGAGTGGGAAGACTCTGGAGAGCCGGACGTAGGCCCCCGTCTCGTGGTCCTACTGGAAGAAGCGAATGCGACCATTGCAAAGTTGAAGCGGTACTGGACTGCGATCCGTAAGACCAAGGCGGATGAGGACGGCCCTGCGGACCCGAAAGAGTCGCCGGCGATCGACGCACTCCGCGAAATTCTGTTCATGGGACGTGCAGTGAAGATGCATGTTCTTCTCGTGGCGCAGTCGGCCACTGCAACGGCTCTGGGTGGTCCGGAAGTTCGCGAGTGCTTCGCGACTCGTATTCTGTCTCGCTACACCCAGAACGCGTGGAAAATGCTTGTCCCCGAGGTGTCCCCGATCCCCCGCTCTACGCGCCACATCGGGCGCGCTCAGGTTGTCCTAGGTGGTGTCGCGACAGAGACCCAAGTCCTTCTGATGACCAACGAGGAAGCCGAAACGTGGGCTATGTCCGGGGTCGTCGCGCCAGCTCCCAGCGTGTCACGTCACGCACCTCCGAAGGCGCATAACCACGCTCTGACCAGCAACGATTTGTGTGACGTGACATCCGGCGTGACACTCTCTCTGGTCGAGCCGCCGCGGTACCACCTCGCTGCCGCAGCCCGTGAGGAAATCGTGCCTCTATCGGCCGACGCACTGCGACAGGCCAAGCGTCGCGACCCGAACTTCCCGAAGGGACAAGAGGGACGGTGGACAGCAGTAGAACTGCGAGAGTGGTACGAATCCCGTAGCGCGTAGAGGCAACAGAAAGGGGCGGACCTACAACGGTCCGCCCCTTTGTCATGGGCTAGGTGCTCATCTCGCGCTCGTTCCACTTCGGGTCGGGACTCACAGCCTTTCCCTTGTAGTACGGGATTCCGTAGCCGTACACGTAGTCGTCTCGACGCACGCGCTTCTTCTCGTGCACTCCGTCACCTTCGGCAGAGCCGGAGGAATTTGTATTTCCTTCGACCGTATAAACGTACGTGTCGTCGAAGCGCACGACAATTCCGGTGTGGTTGGAGCCGTTGGCGCCGTAGAAAACCTGAGCACCGACCACCGGATAGGCAGTGAAGCGACCGGCTTTCTTGTAGGCGGCGCACGAAACGCCGCATGACGCCGATCGAGCGCCTACCGGCACCGTCACACCCGTTTGCCAGAACACCCACTGTACGAACGTCGCGCACCAGGGCTGCCAGTTGGACCATGAGAAGTCTGGCAGTTGCACGGAGTACTTCTGGTTGTTGTTCCATCTGCCATTGGCACTCCGGCCCTCTCGGTAGCCGGTCTGTGAACGTGCCAGGCGTATGGATGAGGTGGTGTCGTACATGCCAGTCTCCTAGTCCTCGAACGCTCGGTCGCCGAACCAGCGCTTGGAGCCGAAACGGTGTACGCGCTCCTTGGGCTTGGTCGGCTCCGACTCGCTCTTCTCGACCGACTCTTCTGCCTTGACCACAGGCTGAGGCGCCGGTGCGAACGGTCGTTCGACCAACTTGGTGAGTGCGGACTTGATCTCGCTGAGATCAGTGGCCAGGCTGTCGACGCGGGCCTCAAGTGCAGTTGCACGGGCAGTGTCACCGGCTTGCCGGGCTTCTCTGGCATCTGCCTTGACGTCGCTGAGCTCTGCCTGAGTCTCCTCGGCTTGCTCTTGCAGCTCTTCCTTGACGTCGGTCGGGGTACTCATGATCATGCCTCCCTGTACCAGCCCGTGACGGTGATGTCGGCGCCGGCAGCCAGTGCAGCTCCGGTGATGTTCGTCCCCGCGGAGTTGCGGAGACGATCAAAGGTTGCTCCGGCGCCGCCGGTGAACGCAGTCAGAGCGAGACTGCCTGAGTTGCCGGCAGTCAGTCCCTCACCGGAGACGAACACGGTCTGACGTATCGTCCTGTCGATGTTCGTCGGTGCGGTGATCGCCACGTTGAGAGCGCCGGAGCCTGCGACATTGACGACCAGATACGCGTTGAAGAAGATCATCTTGCCGACGCGCTGCCACCATCCGGTGCGGGTGGTCCACGTGACTGCACCACCCCCGGTGACGGTCGGAGTGTAGGTGGTGAACGCGTTACCGGCGTACGTGGCTATCGCAGCGACGTTTCCGTGAAACTCGATCAGGCTTGCAAGGAGGTTGATCTCGCTGTCACCGGCGCCGACGCCAGTCTCCGAATACAGGTTGATCTCTGAGCTGCCGGTGCCCGCATCACCACCGGACTCGATCTCCAGCGCGTACTGACCTCCACCGAGACTGGTGTACCCGATGAGCCCCGGATTGGCCTGCCCGACCTCACCGATCTCATACAGAGACTCCGTCATCCGATTGACGTAGTCGATGCCACCACGGTTGCCATAGGTGGTGACACCTGTGGCGTTGATCTCGATCTCCAGGTTGTTGGAGCCGTCACGGATCTCGATCTCACCGTTAGCGATGATCACCGTAGAATTGGATCCGTCACTGGAGCGGATCGTCAGATCGGCAAATTCCGCGGTCCCATCCTGGTTGATCGTCCACCCGGTACTCCCCGTCATGTAGTTGGGGGAGCGGAGGGCAGGGCGGATCAGGATGATTCCTCCAGCGAGTTCATCCAGAAACTGCATGCGATCACCTCATCGTCATGGTGCCGTAGAGGGATGCGGTCGCGGTTGTCCCCGCAACGCCGTTCTCCCATACGAAAATCAGGGGTTGCGATGGCTGGACAAGGACCGGGGTTCCACTGGCAGTTGCCCGGTTGCCCATCCATGTCTGGCAGATGATGTTTCCGTCTCCCACGGAGCCGAGGTACACCGTGCACTGCGGGACCGGCGTCTGTGTCGGAGTCTGTGTGGTGCGCACATTCATTGAGGTGATGGTCCAGGTGCGGAATGCCTCGGGGGCGAGTGAAAGCGTTCCGGCACCGGATCCGTTCAGGGTGACGTTGCCGAAGGTGTCGAGGGTTTGCGTTGTCATGATCAGCCGCCAATCACAGTGGAGCCGGCCGCGACGGTGGTGATTGCAGTCATGATCGCGTTAGCCAGCACGACAGCCCAGTGCGTACCCTTGCCGACTCCTGGTGTGCGGTCCTCAAGCCGGCGGATCCGAGCCTCATGGTCGCCGGACGCGTCGATCAATTGATCCAACTTCACTTCAAGTCGTGCGAACAGAATCGCAAGATCGCCGGGAGCGGTAGTCATCAGGCAGCCTCCAAACCGGCAAACAACGTCAAACTGTTCGTGGTGGTCAATGCGGCCGGCGAGAATGAAGCGGGCAGGGCAGTGGCACCGGACGCCACCGCCACCGCAGACCGTAGAGTCGACGCGGTGAGATTAAGGTTGGGAAAACTTTCAAAGGACGCGCCACGCACCAGGGTCGGAGCCGTAGTGGCGTTGAATACGAAACCGATCCACACGAAATCGCCGGCCGTCAGCGACTGAGGCGTAATCGTCGTGGCCTTCGGCGCGGCCGACGAGATGACAGCATCCACGTTCGTCGCAGCCAGCAGGACACCCGCGGAGGAGTACATTCCAACCTCGTTCTGACCTGCCACCGGGGACGCGCCCGCTGTACCGACGCCCCACCAGATGGTGTCCACCGTGACGGCTCTACGGATCGGCAGTTTCGCAAGGTAGACCCGTCCGTTGGACAGGAGAGCCGAAGACACAGACCCGTAGGGCTGGAACGTCCAACACTCCAACCCGTGATCCTGGGGAACCGCGTCGCCGGCCGGATACCGGAGCCCGGCAACCTCTATCGGCAGCTCGAAGTCCACGGATCGCCCGGTGGGAATGACCGGCACATAAGAAGGGCTCGGCATCACTCACTCCACAGGGTGGTCATCACGGAGATGTCCGTCGTGCCACTGACAGCACATGCCCAGACCTCATCCATGTGGTCGATCGTGAAAGGGACCACCGCCGACACCCTGAATGCTCCCGACGCACCTGCCTGAGCGCCTGCCTGGGAGCCGGAGATCCAAATGTCCTGATCATTGGCCATGAGTACCGCGGACTTTCGTCGCGGCTCCAGCGGCAAAAGCTTGACACCCAGCGTCGAGCTGACGCCTGACTCCGTTTTGTATCCGGCTCGGATACCGGGCAGTTCGCGCGTCCCGACCGGTCCGCACACCGTGGTGGGGATCGGGGTGAGGTTGTAATCGTCATCTTCGCTCTGAACGATCTCTTCAGGCTCGGGTGTCAGATCAATCACGACGATGCTCCAGTCTTGGTCACGCCTTTGATCACTTTGCCCACCGCGCCCGACGCTTGATTCACCGCGGTGGTCTTGACCAGAAGGAAGAGCCCTCCGGCGATAAGGACTACTCCGATCGCCCCGTATGCAATGCGAAGCCACGTCTGCGGATTGACTAGCACGTCAGCGGTCTTGGCGATTGCGTCGGCGATACCCTCCACAGTGTCGACACCGGGGAGATCCGGCATGCCATCGGTACTTCCATCGGGCAGGATGTCCAGCGGATCCCAGAAGTCAAAGTCCACTGGCTGCGCTCCTGCTGACGACCCCTTCTTGTAGTACTGACGCCAGGGTCCATCCGACCCGGTGCCGTCCGGCCCGGTGTACGCCTCCCAAGCGTTCCAACCTTGGGATTTATGGATCTTCTTCGCCGCTATGGCGTTGTTCATCGGGTTTTGGAGCCACTTCACCGTCCACGTCGGGTTGCTCTTGACGTGTACGGGCTGGTTGATCTGCCAGATGCCGACGCACCCGATGCCGTTGACGACGTTGGTGTCCCCGCTCGACTCGGCCATGCCGACAGCCGCCCATACGTCCGGATCTCCGGGGAGACCGGCAGCACGAGCAAGCATCGACATCTGACCGAGAGTGAGGATCATGTCAGACCGCCACGCCATAGATCGGAGTCACGCTGGCGCTCTGAGACGTCACAACCTCATCACCGGCCACACCCTCCGGGCCCATGGCAGGCGCGGGGACAAAACTCGCCGCTCGCTTGGAGACTGTGTCCACCTGATCCGCATGACGCGTCATCCAGGATGCGGCAATGACCACCGCACCGCCCACGACGAAAACGGACGGGCTCTTGGTGATCAGCGCGATACCCGACACGAGGGTTGCGGACACCCACGCCGCGACCCGTTCGGCTCCCTGGATGTCGGAGTTGTTCTTCTCGACCGAACGGATATCGGCCACGGTGGGAAGCGCCATCTGGTATGAGCCGTACGCGAGCACGCCGGTGGCGAGCGCGATACTGACCTCACTGTCTGCCTTCAGAGCCATCACGCTCTCCTATCGCTTGGTCTTGACGGTCAATGCTGCTGAGACCGGACCGGGGGATTGGTTCCCGGTGTCCGCAGCAACGGTGATCTTGTAAGTGGTGTTGGGCTTGAGACTGGTGAAATCTCGTGTCGGTCCGTCCGAAGCCCCGTAGGGGCGTCCGTTCAGATACCAGCGGTAGTAGGTAGCGCTTGTGACCTTGGAGCATGTGACGCGGAACGAGGACCGGGTGTGATTGGTCGCTCGTAGTCCAGTGGGCTTGGTCAGGGTCGCGGCAACAGTTCGGAGTGTGATCCGGTTGGACGCGCCACCGATCTTGCTCGTGGATCCGACCGCCCGGACAAAGAACGTGTAGGAGCGGTTCGCAGCGAGCCCGTTGGCGCGGAACTTGGTGTCAAAGCTGTCGCCGATCGGCTCATCTCCCAGATCAGAGCGATAGATCCGGTAGTGACTGGCACCGGTCACCGCATCCCACTGGATGGCGATCGACGTCGGAGTCGGCTTCTCCCACTGACGGACATTGGTAGGCGCCGGCAGAGTACCGGTGTTCGTACCCGCTTCCTCGATCACGGAAAACGGCCCGTTCACCGGGGGTTGACCGGCCGCTGCCAGTGCTGCACGGGCAATCGTCGCCTCGGTCTTGTCCAGGGCACGTCGAGCCAGAAAATCGCCCAAAGCCGCGTAAACCGCCGCGGAGTCGTAACCGGCGTTGCCGAGAAGTGCGGCAGCTTCATTGGTCCACTCACTGTTGGTGTCGATGGATCCCGGTGTGGTCCCGTCAGTGGACGTGTTGCCACTGTTGCCACCGACGTTGGTCGGACCGCCCGTGGTGGACAGACCTAGCTCCGACTGGTCGGTCGAGGAATAGAAGCCATCCGCGCCGGGCTCCGGCTCTTCATCACGTGACGCCTGGTACCAACGCCATGCGACGTACGTACCAGCAACTCCGAGACCACCATAGATCCAGACCTTTTTCGTCTTGCCCAGACCGGGGACGTCGGCAGTGCCTTGGAGGAATTCGGTCATCACATCACCCCGTCGACTGCAACGCCGTACCCAGTAGGGGTCGGCGATTCGCCGAGTTCGGAGAGCCAAGGGTTGGCAGCAAGCTGCCCCATTGCAGGCGTCCGGTCGTACCGACCTCCGACAAGAGGATCGGTGGAGGTGATGGGAGGCGTCCGACGCTCGTACGTCTGAGCAGGCTTGTCCTGGAACATGGGGGTATGAACGAACCAATTGCCCTCAAACCCGTAGTGGACACGGGCGTCACCACGGTGGAGGTAGTTGTCACCCTCCGGGTTCGAACTCCGGTAACTGTTCGTGCCTGCAACAAACTTGTCGGCGCCACCACCGGTAGGCTCTGCCCAGATTTCCTCCGGGAACCCGATCCGACGCTCCAGGAACGACGTCCCCTCCACACCGACCATCGGGTTGGTGTACGTGTACGGACCGGAGTCGTTACCGTCATGATTCGGGGGAAGGGGCGTCGCACCGCGGTTGCGCGCGTGCGACGTGTCCACCGATGCGTTATGAGGATCACCGCGCGTCCACGCGGGAACGTTACGTGCCGGCGTACCACCTGATCCGGGCGGGACCATGGCACTGTCCGGCGCATTCCACCCGACGCCCGGTTGACCTGCCACGATCGCCTCGGGAATACCGTCGCTGAGTCGCAGCCCGGCGTAATCGATACCGGTCTCCGGCGAGACGGTGATTTCCTCCGCCCGGTATTCAGGTACCTCGGTGGGACCGGACGGCTGACTGTGCGACGGATCGGGACCGCCCGGAGCGATCGTGGGCTCCGCAGGGGCTTGCATGCGGAGCAGATTTCCCGAGTAGCGAGCCATCGGCCGCCCTCCCTCCTTGATAGTCGTTACGACAGAGTGCGACGTGTCCAGCCCAGAGCTGCGTTGCCGATCGCGAGACCGATCGCAAGACCGGCCCCGAAGATCACTGCTTGCTGGAGAGACTTGGACATGGTTACCGCCTCGGGACGTTCATCGCGGTGGCAAGCGATCCTGAGAAGAGCTTGCGTACTGCGTCGATCACCGGGACGGTCTGACGTCCCGGCAGCAGCAGTGTGGTCGCCATGCCGATTCCGATGATGCCCATGGAGATCTTTTCGACTGTGGTCACGGTCTTACCTCTTTTCGAACCAACTCAGCGCGGACTCTGCCGGCGACGGGACTTTAGGATCTACACGTGCAAACACGATGGTGATGAGCGCCAGATACGCGAGCCGGACCATGGTCTGGCCAACTGCCCGCTCTGCACCGGCGAACAGAAGTGCTGCCATGGCAGTTCCGACCGGAACTTTCCAATCAACCGGCTCATCGTTGAAGACAGACCTGTTGGCCATGGTGATAGCACCGATTGCGATGATGGGACCGGTGGACGCGGCCATCAGGTCATCACCTGCCCGTCGCTGCTGGGTGGAACGACCGTGATCGGTTCAGCGTTCTTGTAGCGCTGGTATGAGGAGATGCGGACTCCGCGCGGTCCCGCATCGTCCAGTGGCGCGTACGACACCGATCGTCCAGGTCGGGGTGAGTGGATCACTTTTCCGCTTCCAACGTAGATCGCCACGTGACCGGGCCAGAACACCAGATCTCCGGGGGAGAGGTCTCCTCGACCGACCTTCTTCAACTGCCCCCACACCTCTTGGAGATAGGTGGTGCGGGGAGGGGTGACGCCGTAGGCATCGCGGAAAGCGACGACGATGAGGCCGGAGCAGTCGAGGCCGCTGGACGTAGTACCCGCCCACACGTAGGGGACTCCGAGGTATTTCTGTGCAGCGGAAACTAGCGATCCGCCTCCACCACTCAGACCCGCTTGGACCACACCTCCACCGACTCCGGCAGAAGATGACTGTGTGAGGGACGATGACTTAGCCTCGACTGCGCGCGGCGTCTTACCCGACGTGACTTCCTTCAGGGCTTCGAGTGGACTGATTCCCTGAAGCGCGGCGTACAGAAGCACCCCTCCACTCGCCGCGATGGCGAGATGGAGAGCCGATATCTGCATGCCGCTGGTGGCCACTAGCGCTTGACCATCTTCAAGATCTTGGGGAGCAGAAGAAGTCCCAGACCCGCGTAGATAAGCTTGCCGAGATCCGGCTTGAGAATGTCCATGGGTTACCGCCCTCCGGTGAGCTGCCTGGGGTCGTCGTTGACCGGCGACAGATAGTTCTTCATGGCAGTCAGGGTGTGTGCGCCCGATCCGCCGATGGTGCCGATGAGCTGGATGGCCGTGCTCGGCGTCACTGGCTGGTAGCGGAAACTGTTCTCGGCGCCTGGCTGGAGTCCGAAGTCATCGAGCCAGTGGAAAACCTTGACTCCGTTGATCTTGGTGTTCACCGCGGTGGCAGACTCTGCGGTGGCAGTCAGCCCGTAGTCTTCGGACATGAGGTGGTCCCACGTCACGACCGAGCGTGAGTAGAGCTTGACCTTGTCGATCTCGACCTCGAAGAGCGACGGCCAGTCGGACTCGCCCTGAGCGCGAGAGCCAGTGGAGTCGCGGAGCTCGAACACCAGCAGTCGGAGCAGACCGCCGAAGGTGCCCATTCTCTGATTGAAGGCGCCGGCGGAGAGCTGGATCGTCTCGACGTCGGTGTACATCAGCGAGCCGACGCCGTTGGGGGCCGGTGCCACCGCACTGCCCTTGTAGTCGCGATTGTCGGACGTTGCCCAACCGTGCTGCTCTACCTGCACGTTGATCGACGCCGCGGCGGTCGGGGCGGTGGAGTACACCGTGGCCGACGTATTGACGGTGAGCTTGAGCTTGAACGTCGCGCTGGCGTTGCGGTTGGGCAAACTGCCCATTCCGTCGCGCCGGCGCACCTGCACGGGCAGGCGTAGTACAAACCGGTACGATCCGCCCGTTGCGCCAGAGCCCGTTGTCACGGAGTAGACCGCATTCGCCTTTGCGTCCGGCGAGTACACGAAACCGCCGAAGCGATTGAGAACGTAGAGCTGCCATCCGGTGATGGGGCCCATGACCTGTTTGCCGGAGATGTCCTCGAAAGCGATGCTCTGGAGAACGGAGAACGGACCGTCAGCCTGGAATGCAGTCGCCGCGGAGTTGCCGGCGGTTGTGGCAGTGACTCGGATGAGTGCGCCACTCAGGTATCCGTCGACCTGGAACTCATACGGGGTGAGGGTCTGAGTCGATGTCGTCTGAGTGACGGTCTGTGAGTAGACCTCGGATTCCAGAGTTCGCGTGCCGGTGACGAAAGGTCGGGCTGCGACAACCGCAGCCTTACCACCCTTACCCTTGGCCGGCGCCTCGGTCGGAGTGCTCATGAATTCCTCCTTGTGCCCGGCGCTTTGGCAGGGCGGTATCAGAACAATTGTAGAGACCACAAGTAGCCTGAGGCAACCATTTGGCTAAGGACCAACCACAGCCATTACGCGGTCCGACCGCCTGATGTAAAGCCAGTGGTACCGCGGCAACTTGGAGACCACTTGCACGATCAACTCAGGATCGACACCGCCGATCTCCGAAAACCGATCCTGGTCACGACGGTCCGGAGTGAACGCGAGAAAGAGATGCTCTGCCTGTGAGTACATGTGCTGCGGAGCCATGTACGGACGCTGAGTCGCAGCCCACAGACCACACCCCTCCGACCGACCACGAGACCAGATCCGGATCAAGTCCCGCTTAAGGTTCATCTCCTCGACCAGTCCCTGCACTTCATCCGCAAAGACGATCGAATCGCCCTTCACATAACGGTCCCGCAAGAGCTCATGAAAGATCTTCGCGTGCCGCACGTCGTCAGCATCGGGATCAGTGGTGTGATACGGCCAGACCGCCCATCCCGGAGGTTTCTTCTTCACGGAAGGTGGGATCGGATACGACACCGACCGTCGCCAGTGATACCGCTCCAGGAACTCCGTCACCGTCTCATCCCGACGTTTCATCACCATGATGAAGCCAGGCAGATCCTTACCGACCGACCGTGCCAGAAGGGGGTTGGCGAGAAAGGTTTTCCCGGAGCCGGTCGGACCGATAAACGAGGTGTGATCGCCGGCGTTGTAGTCCCAGATCTCAGTCAGAAAAGTCCTGCGGGGCATCACCTGCACGGCCATCCCCGGAACTGCCGTCACTCTTCTGACCATCACTCACCTCCCTTTGCTTCTTCAGTGAAGCGATAAGCGCTCGACCCATGATGAGTCGTTCTTGGAGACGGAAGATCTCTTGCAGCGCTTCGGCGTATGCGACTTCTGCTGACACTTGATCAGGCTGCGACATCGTGCAGTTCCTCGCTCATCTCCGGAATGTCGTCGTACTGCGGTGTCGTTTCCGTCTGCGGTACCAACTTGAGGTGACGCTCAATGTCCTTCTTCGGCGTAGCACCCATAGCCTTGGCCATCGACTCAGGAACCATCCCGTGGTTGTGCATGAGCTGGATGACGAGAGGAAGCGTCGCGCCGAGAAGTGCACCGTAGGGACCGACCGAGAGAACCTTGTCGAGAGCAGCAGCGACTTCGGGACGCTCAATCGCAAGATCTGCCACCGCCTTTGAGATCGGTGGAGTATGGTGCGCGACGCAGAAACCGTCGACCGGGTTCACGAACGAGAGCGCCATGGCAGGGATTTGGAGAAGCCCCTGGACACCTTCTTCATACCGACGATGCTGGGAAGTGCCGGCAGTTTTCGTGGTCCGGGAGGACGTACCTCGCCCGGCTCCTGCGTCGCGCCGCTTCTTACGGAAAGTGCCGTTCTTGTTGAGCGACGGGTTACCGTCCTTGTCCGCGGCATGGATCTCAGGATCGAAGATTTCGTCACTCATAGAAGTGCCTCCGGATTGAGGTATGTTGCGGGATCCGACAGGGAGAAGCCCGCGTCATACAGGGTTTCGTTAGCGTCGAGGAAGTACTGAATTTCCTTCAGTAGTGGCACGCCTGCGAAGCAGAAGTAGGCGCACTGCGTTTCGTGTAGCTGGAATCGGATTGCTTCGGCCTTCGAGTCGTACAGCCGGTTGTCACATCTGCCATCAGCAAGGGATATGGCGATCCACCTGCCGGCGCAGCCGTCTCCGTGAATCGAGTGCAGGAGCCTCAGATGGTCGTAGGCTCGCTTAGCACGCTCCGCGGGTGTCGTCATGATGTTCTCCTCGCGACTATCACAGCGACCATGAGCGCAGTCACAGCTACTACGGTGAGCGCCACCATGAGCGCGGTTTGCGCTTGTGCGGCGTTGCCAATCTGTCGAGACGCCAACTGCACATCGGCCGCCGCACGTTGTACAGGGCCGTAGACTTTATCGTTGAGCGTCTGCCTCATGCAGCTATTTTACTTGCAGTCATGGACATTTAGCTAGGGGTATGGTCGCTCAAGGCAACTAAATTTGACGGGTTGCGATCTAGTACGGTAATGGATATACTACAACCACAGATCGCAACGGAGGTACGCATGTTGAAGCGCATCACCACCCGAGCCGAACTCACCACGCTCGCCCACGAACTCGGTGTCCGCCCCGACTGGCATGAGCCGGACGAACAAGATGTCACCGTCAAGGTCGCCGGCAAGCAATTCGACAACGCCGGCTTCTGGCCGCGCGACGGAGTTACCGGGATGGCGCACTACGACGAGATCGAAGAACTTCACGTGACGCTGTACCAGAACGGCCAGCCCGTCGCCGCGGTGAACCTCGCTACACTGTTTGCATGGGCCGCTGGCCTTGAAAAGCCGACGTGGTCTGAACTCACCGCAGAGTACGAGCGACTCACACGATCATCAACCTACGGTAGGAACGCGTCGAGCTGATCCACGTCGCGCGCGGCCATGCCCGTTGTCTCGTCGAGACAACGGGCTTTGTCGTGTCCACGGTCAAGACGAGGGAATTTGGTGGTGGCTACACACAACCGAGCGGAGCGAGGTTGGGGGTGGCCTCCACCATACACCCCC
>NZ_JBEXSW010000082.1:0-18843 GCF_040613775.1 Streptomyces sp. NPDC006208
CCATCGTCCGCGCAAGACCCATGGCTACCGCACTCCGGCAGAGGTCTACGCTGACCTCCTGAACAGCGGTGATGCGCTGACCGCTTGAGCTCGCCTTCGTTTTCTGAAGATCGCCCCGGAGGGGTGCCCAGACCACGCAGAGCCTTCAATAACCCCTTCAAAAACCTGGACCATTCAACAACCCCAGGCCACCGTTTTCTGACATGATCCGGGGCCATGACCGCCCTCGAACCGGCCGACGGGCCGGACCTCCTCGTCGCCGAGCCACTCGTCCGCACCGAGATCAAGATCGGATACGCGCGGGTCTCGACCGGCGGACAGAAACTCGAACGGCAGCTCGACGCGCTCACCGCCGCCGGATGCCGGAAGATCTTCGCGGACAAGAAGTCCGGCAAGAACGCGCTCCGACCGGAGCTGAAGGCGTGCCACGCTTTCCTCGACCCGGGCGACACCCTCGTGGTCCCCTCGCTCGACCGCTACGGCCGCAGCCTCCAGGACCTCATCAACATGGTCGCCGAACTCCGCGACCGTGGGATCGGCTTCACCTCGCTCCACGAGAACCTGGACACCACCACCCCGGCGGCAGGCTCATCTTCCACGTCTTCGCCGCCCTGGCGGAGTTCATCCGCGAGCTCATCGTCATCGGCACCAACGAGGGCCTGGCCGCCGCCCGCGCCCGCGGCCGGGTCGGAGGGCGCCCCAGCGTTGCCACCGAGGAAGTCATCCGTGCCGCCCGCGACCTACTGCCCGACCCGGGCCGCTCCATCACCTCGATCGCCAAGCTCCTCGGCGTCTCCCCGGGCACTCTCTACAACCACATCCCCGACCTGCGCGAACTGCGCGCCGGCACAGTCCCTCGTCAGCTCGAAGCCCGTACGAGGTAGGCGAACCCCAGCAAGATCGTTCCCACCGGGATTTCCTGTACGCCAACTACTCACACCCGGAGGCGGGCGGGGTAGCCGCGTTGTCGGCGGCGCACGAAGCGGTCTCAGCCCATTTGGGCAACAACTACCTGCCGCTGGTGGAGCGGTTCTACCGCTCCTCGCGGCCCGGCACCGCGCCGTGCTCAGTGGCCGAGGAGAAGGGCCGTCAGGTCGGTGAACAGGCCGGAGCGGATGTTCATCTCGATTAGGATGCCGCGTACCGTGCCGCCCCGGGCCACGAACGGGGTGACCTGGGGGCGTTCGCCGCCGAGCAGGGTCTCCAGGTCGGCGGCGTAGACGGGCGCAGGCTTCGGCACGTCGACCGGCAGGTCGTTGAAGTGGGTGACCGCGTACCGGTTGAGGTTTGGGACGCCCTGCTGTGCCGAGAAGACCACCTGATTCGCGAAGAAGCTGTGGTCGACACCGCCCACCTTGAACAGCAGCTTGGCGTCGCCCTGGGTGAGCCGGCCGGGATCCTCGCTCATCTGCTTGGCGAGCTTGTTGATCGCCCAGCGGAACTTGTATTGCCCGAGCGCCGTGAGGCTCAGATGGCTGGCCCGTCTACTCTGCCGCGGCAGGTAGAACGACACGGTCATGCTGTCGACGAACGGGCGAGGGCTGCCGCCGGGCACGCGGACCTTGATGTCCGTGGCGAACAGAGGGTCCTGGAACCGGCCGCCGGACGGCAGGACGAGCGCCGAGCCGGTCGTGTCCACCAAGGTCTCGGTACGGGTGGCAAGCCGCTGAGCGCTTAGACCCCAGGTGTTCTTGGCGAGGTTCTGCAACGTGTCGCGCTCTGCACGGGACCAGGCGAGCACGTCAGCGCGCAGGTTCGGGTCGGCTTCGACCCTCCAGTGGAACCATTCGCCGTTCATGTTCGAGCGATAGCCGCGTAGCGCTCGGATGAATTCCGCGAACGTGGTGGCGCGGAAGCCGAAGTTGCCGACGTACTGGAGCATGCGGTCGGCGAGCACGCCCGGGCCGGACATGCCGAACAGCGACGACTTCTGCCCATACCGGGTGAGCAAGATTTCCACCTGCTGCTCTAGGTTCGGGAAGAGCTTGCGCAGGTCGGTGAGCCGCTCGGCGCCCCGAGGCACGGATCGGACCAGGGTGAACAGCTGCAGGTGGGGCGGCGGCACGGTGAGGACCTTCGGCGCGACCGGGCGCAGGTGCGGCGGCTGCGCCTCGACCCCAGCGGTCAGCGCCTTGGCCTTCGGCGCGGACGGGTCGAACCGGCTAGCCACGGGTCGCCTCCTGGTAGAGCGTGCGCACGTCGTTGAAGTACGCGTGCGCCTTCAGCAGAATTCCGAACGCCCTGATCTGCGCGGCCGGCAACAGCGCAAGCTGGGTGGCTGCCTCGACCGACAGGCTGCCGCGATAGGCGGTCAGCTCGGCCACCGCCGTCCCGACCGCGACGAGCGACTCGTGGTCGGCCGCGTTCAGCTCCGGCAGCCGGGTCTTGACCGCCTCGTCGAGCGCGTTGAGTTGCTCGCCGAGGCTGTAGATGGTGAATGCCAGCAGCGACAGGTCGGCGATCAGCGCCAGCGGTGCGAGCGGCGGCGCGGCCAGGGCGAGCAGTGAAAGGCAGGCCGAGGCGACGCTGAGGGCACGCTGCTGTGACGCCCGGCGGCGGGTGCGGTTCTCGGTCTCCTCGCCGAGAAGCAGCAGCCAGTGGTGCAGCACGCTGTGGTCGAAGCTGCCTGGTGCCACCGCTCCGGAGGACATGAGCTGGAGCAGCGTGCCGGGGTGCAGCATGGCGGCGTACCCGGGGTCGTCGTCGATCCGGCCCCGGGCCGTTTCGATCAGGCCGAGTTGCATGCCGCGCGGCCCGTCGAGGTAGAGGTTCTCGATGATGGACACGTGTTTGTCCGGGTCCGCGTCGCGCAGGCCGGCCAGGTCGGCGCGGATGCGGGAGCGGCCGGGCACGGTCGCCCGGCCCAACGCGTCGACGTCCTGACCGAGCTTGATGAGCAGTGCGCCGAGCGCGTCCTCGATCTCTGCCGGCCCGGCGCTGGCGGCCAGGCCGGGCAGGATCAGAAGGGCGAACGGGGTGGCCTGGTAGGCCTGCTGCTGGGCGAGCGCGAACGCGCGCGCGGCGTCGGCGCGCTCCTGCATGCCGGCGGTGGACTGGTCATCCAGTAGGCGGGCCATCTGCTCGCGGGCGCGCAGCGCGGGGGAGACCGTGCGATGGATCAGGTCGGCGCGGTCGCGGTTGTCCAGCCGGTAGCGATCGGGATCCTTGACGGTTACCACCGGGCCGTCGTCGTCGATGGCGATGCCATGTCGCTCGCCCTCGACCAGCGTCACCTTCAGGTCACCGAGCAAGGCGGCGCTGATCTGCCGGTTCACCTTGCCGAGCTGGTCGAAGAGGGGCTGCGCCGCTAGTTGCTCGATGCGGATCAGGCTCTCCCGGACGACCAGATTCAGGCAGTTGCGGGTGAAGACGAAGAACCGGCGGGCCGAGGAGAGGGTGGGGGCGCGGTCGCGGGTCCCGCGCACTTGGAGAGCCCTGGCGACCTCAGCCACGCCGTCCGGACCGTAGAAGAGGTAGAGGTCGAAGAGCGACGTGTAGAGCTGGTCGTCAATGGCAAGCGGGACCTCTGTGCCGTCCAGGGTGAGCGTCACCTCGGGGAAGGGCGTGCCGGAGGTGGCCGTCAGGACGTCCAGTTCCTCACGGTATTGCGCCAGGCGGTCCGCGTACGCCCGATGCAACGCCGTGAGCAGGGCTGACATCGCGTCGGCGGCCTGCTCGGCCAGCTGCTGTTGCGCTGAACGCACGTCGGTCAGCGACGGCGCCGCGTCGATCCGGTAGACGACGGTCACGGCTTCGGCTGCGACACGGACGGCAGGGGGGTGGTGCTGTGGTCGAGGTAGATCAGCGACGTGGGCAGGGTGAACTCCCACGCATCGCCCTCCGGTACGCCGCCGTGCACGTCGTCGGTCTGGCGGCGCATCTCCTCGTGCAGCGGGATGAACAGGGGGTCGCCGATGACTGGCGAGCGCCCGCCGTCCCACGGCTTGCCGTCGCAGAGGTAGTGCAGGACAGCATCGTCGTAGGCCGGCGTGACCGCGAGGAGCACCCGCGCGTATCCCGCCTGGAGGAACTGGGTGAACGCTGGGTCGACGTCATCGCCGCGGTTCATCAGGTCGACCCAGCGCTGCGGCACCGCGTGGAAGTAGGGGTAGCAGAGGTAGGACAGCTGCGGCCACTCGAAGGCCTGCTCGAGGAACTGCACGTGGCGGCCCTTTTCCCGGGCGACGTCGAGCCGGGCCACCGGGATCTCGGTCCTGGCCTTCAATGGTTCGAACCGAGCCTCGATCGTGGTCGGCTTGCCCGGCGGCTTCTCGGTGACCATGAACCGGTGATATTCCGAATCGACCTGGCGGACGCCCAGCGGGTCGCGGAACGAGTTCCGGTCGTCCGCCGGGTCGGCGGTCAGCTCGCGCGTGATCATCGCGAGCACCTGCCGCTTCAGCTCGCGCTCCATCAGCTGCCGGTTCACCGCCTCGGATCGGCTGCGCAGCAGGTCGTTGACCGCCAAGGCGCGCAGTTCGTCGCGGCGCGCCGCGTAGGTGGCCAGGTCGCTCTGGTAGCTCTGCTCCCGCTGCCGGTTGGTCTCGTCGACCTTGCGGGTCTCCAGGTCGAAGACCCGGCGCCGAACGTTGCGGCGCCACTCGTTGCCAGCCTCGTCGGACAGTTCGAGATCGGCCTGCACGCTGAGGTCGAAGTCCTCGATGTCCCAGAAGCCGAACGTCAGCGTCACGTCGTCGGAGGCGAATGGATGCGCGGCGACCACCTCGATGTCGCCGGTCACGTTGGCGGGGTAGTTGCCGAAGCCCACATACCACCGCTCGGCGTTGTTCTCGACCCGCTGGTGCAGCACCTGGCCGTTGACCCGCACCTCGAAGGTATTTATGTCCGCCAGGTTGCCGTCGGAGTCGGTGGGCAGGCCCTGCCGGCCCCAGAAGTACAGGTACCCCTCGATGCGCAGCCGGGTGATCCGATAGCCCTTGAGGCCGCCGCGGCACACGAAGGTGCGGCTCTGCCACCGGGACTCGTCGAGGTTCTTCTCGGCGAACTGCGCCTGGCCTGTGGACGTGTCCACGAAGTCGATCGACCGCTTGAACACGGGCGGCTGCAAGTCGCTCAGATCGTAACGCCGGCTCAGATCGGCGTACGCGTCGTCGACGCCCTCGAGCGTGAGGTTCGCGATGTCGTCGGGCAGGGTGGCCATGTCCGGCGCCTGGGGGACCCGGGGCAGCTCGACGGTCGCCTCGAGGGCCCGCATCCGGGACTCGACCAGGAACGCCGCCGGCTCGGGCACAAGGAACTCGAACATCATCCGCTTACCGTAGTTGTACACCTGGGCGCGGTAGCGCTTGTCGAGCCAGCGGTAGATGCCGCTGATGTGCTTGGACCCCTTCACGTTGCTAAAGCCGTGGGTGTTGGTCTCTTCGGTCTCGAACAGCTTCGTCGTGGTGCGCTGCTGGCTGACCCGGGTCTCGATCCGGCTGACCGCCTTCTCCACCACCTCGCGGGCGAAGTTCGACGAGATCTTCACCTGGTCGGTCTGCGAGCGGCCGTACGCGAACCCGCCGTTGGCCGACGTGACGATCGTGTAGCCGCCCGGGTTGTTGTACGTGACGTTCAAGCCGAGCGACGCGTTCACGTTCAGGTCGGTCTTGACGAGGTTTTCCGTCTCGCGCTTCAGCTCGTACCGATCGGTGGTCTGGCTGTCCTGCTGGGTCTCACCGACCTGCTCGCTCGACGAGGTGAACACGTCCTCGGTCTTCTCCAAGTGGCGGTGCACCTTGGTGCGGGTCTCGCCGATCAGCACGTTCTCCACGTGCGCAATCTCGCCGACCTCGTAGTTGATCAACCACTGCTTGACCACCTTGAGGTCGCCCACCCCGATGTGCCGGATCGGGTTGAACGGCTTGCGGAAGCCGTGAAGCCGGGCGAAGAGCGGGTGCACCACGGGGATCGCCCGCATGTAGTCCGCCAGGTCGGTGACTGTGCGGATCAGAGGGAACCGCGGCGGCAGCGGCGCCTTGCGCCACAACCGCAGCTCCTGGTAGTCGAGCCGGATCGCGCGGAACATCGCGTCCTCGGCTGGCAACAAGCCCTTGCCGTCCACCGCCTTCGCCAGCAGCTCGTCGACCGCGAGCGCTTCCAGCGTGTGCAGCAGCTGCAGCCCGCGCAGGATCTCGTCGAAGTTGACCGGCGCCCACCGGCGCAGCACGTACAGCCGGTAGAGCGCGTCGAACAGCGCGGCCTTCGCTGTATCGAGCCAGGACGCGGTGGTGCCGTCGCCGGTGAAGATCGTGTTGTAGAGCGGCGCGTCGTCGCGGATGGCGCGCAGCTCGTTCATCAGCACCGGGATCGCGGCCTCGTCGTCCGACGCCAGGGCCCGCTCCACGGCCCGCATCATGTCGCCGAAAAACGGCGGCAGGGAGCCGGCCGGCAGGTCGGCGAGGCGGTCGGGCACCATGTAGTGGGTCTCGTCGCGCTGGAAGGTCTGGCGGTCGACCATCAGCGACAGCGGGCGGAGCTCCTCCGGGCCAGTGTCGCCGCACGGCGTCGTGACCTTGGTCAGGTCGCCAGTCAGCCGGTCAAGGATGTGATCGGAGTCGGTGCCCGGTGCCGGGACGTCGTCGGTGCAGAAGACGAGCTGGTAGATCAGCTTGCCGATGTCCGACGTGGACGCCGCCGAGAACAGATCCCGGTCGACGCGGCCGGTGCTGCGCAGCACATCGTCGCGAATGAGGTTCTGCCGAGCGGCATCGGTCGCCGGCAGCTCCGGAGCCCGCAGCACCATGAACCGTAAGACATTAGCCTGCTCCGCCATTTCGCCCCTCCCGTCGAAAATGGCTGGCCCCCGCTCAGCTCGATCACCATGCCCTGGTGGTCCAGGCTGTCGTCATCGTCGGCCATGCCGGTAACGCTACGATACGGGCCGATCGCTCAGTGATCATGAGAAATCGTCTACTCGCAGTTGAAGTCCTGTTCGCCTCCGAGGTCGCCGCAATGCTCGAGGGCGTGCTGCGGCACTGCACCGAGATGGTCGTCGACCGGCAGTACACCGACACCCGCAGTGTCGCGATCGTCGGGTTCGCCTTCGCCCACATGCTCGACTTCAAGCTGATGCTGAGGCGAAGAACATCGGTTCCTCCCGGCTGTACCCGCCAGCCGCCGGGGAGGACGACAACTGGCCCATGCTGGCGCCGGTGCTGTCCACCGGCACCATCGACGACAAGAAGTCGGCAAGAACGCGGAGCGCGAGGGGCTGTGGAAGTGCCTCGACTTCCTCCGGCCCGGCGACACCTTGGTGGTGCCCTCCCTCGATCGGCTCGGCCGCTCGATCCAAGACCTGATCTCGATCGTCTCCGGCGGCGCTTTGCGCGAATCAAGCAGCGGTCCGGAGGTCGAGTTCTGCTGTCGTGCCGTCTGGCCAGTCACCCTTTCTGGGCCGAGATGGGCCGGTCGCCGGCCGCCCGGGCGGAGCTGCGGAACCGCGCCCGCGCGTCCCGCTGGAAGGAGGCGGCGTGAACGAGATGACCGAGACCCAGCGGCGGGTCCTGGCCTGTGTCCGCGAGTGGATCGCGGAGAACGGTGAGGGACCCACGGTGCGGGAGATCGGCCGGGGCGTGGGGCTGTCGAGCCCGTCGTCGGTGGCATATCAGCTCAGAAGGCTGCAGCAGCTGGGGGCGATCAGCCGTGATGGCCGGGGCTGGCGCTCCATCCGTCTCCGCTGACAGTGACGTCCTGACTGACCGGCCCGCGCGGTCGTCCGCCGGGCGCTGCAGGGGCACCGTCGGCATGGCGAGAAGAGCCGAAGCAATCCCGGGACCCGGCGATATGTGTCCAACTCGGGGGAAACGGACTATAAAGGGCGCGAAACTGGGAAAGCCCGGCCCTATGGCGAGCCGGGCTCCGCGGGGTGGGTTTCTCTGAATGTTCCCCCCAGATCGGGGCTTTCGCCCCGCGGCTGCCAGGCCTCGCGCCAACGCGCCCAGCGGCCGAAACAAACGGATTCGTCCGCGCTAGCAGACGAGTCCCTCCATGAGTTGTTGCCCATATGCATGGGACCCCAACCAGGAACATTAAGGGTTGTTTCCCTTGCGGTGTCAAATCTTCCGGCTTTTTCCGGACGGCGTCGGACGAGGCAGGGTGCCTGACCTGGGATGATGGTTGTTTCTTTGTTTCCCTGAAGTGATGAGGGCGTCACATTCGGATGGATCCGGAAAGCGGGAAACAAATAAGCGTCCAGCCGCCTCCGGGGGTCTCCGGCGGGCGGGTTGAAACTAGAAGTAAAGCCATGGGCAAAGGTTCAATGTCTAAGGAAACAGGGTCGGTTGTGACGCGGTTACGCGCTGGCTTATCGTGGTCGAAATCGGAACCTACGAATGTGTGATCCCGGTCAACGCCAACGGGTCGTGATCACTGCTCTCTTTCGAGGGATGCCGGGCTAGACAGTTCGACGTGAAGGAAAAGCCGTGATGAATCGCTTCCTGCCCTCCGCCATCGACACCGCCGCCGCTCAGGCCGGCCCCTCCGGTGTCGCGCCATCCCCCAGGTCACCGCGTGCGAGCTGCCTGCCGCCCGAGATGGGGGACAGCTCGTCCTCCCGACCCGCCTGGTGGTGCTGATCGTCGTGATCGTCTGTTTCGTCGGCGGCTTCGCCGCGCTCCTGCGCGCCGGGTACACGCCCACGGACACCGTCAGCGTCCTCTACCTTGCCGGCGGTGCCGCGGTCGATGTCGCGCGCCGTGCCGTCGGTCTGGTCCGCCGCCGCTGACGGGCGATCTCACCTCGATCCACAAGTGGAAATGCCGGCCCGGTGGGGTCGGCATTTCCCGTACCCGGCGCCGAGAACTCGGGAGGACGCAATGGGGCGCCCCGAAAAAACGATCACTTCTTACGAAAGCGCGGCCGGCGGCTTCTGCTGCCTGATGCGCGGCGCGCGCGAGCGGGCGGGTAACCCGCACTACCGGGCCATGAGCGCGGAGTGCGGCGTGTCGTTCTCGACCCTGTCCAAGGCCGCCAGCGGCGACCGCGTACCGACCTGGCCGGTCACCGCGGCCTACATATCCAGCCTCAACGCCCTGTCCACCGCCGAGGTCAAGGAGGACCTTGACGACCGGTTCGAGCGCTGGAAGAAGGTCAAGGAGCGTGAGGACACCGAACACCTCGCCCCGCTGCGCCGGCGCCGTGCGCGCCACGCCCGGCCGAGCGAGCCGTCCATCGTGCCGCTCGCCACCGACCCCTCGAAGGCCGTCACGCCGGAGGACTTCGTCCGCCAGCTGAAGATCCTGCAGGCCTGGTCCGGCCTGTCGTTGGTACAGCTGTCCCGCCGTACCCGGAACTTGCTGCCGACCAGCACCATCAGCGACACCCTGCGCCGGAACACGCTGCCCAAGTGGTCGTTCGTCGAAGCGTTCATCCTGGCCTGCGGCGGGCGTAAGGCGGACGTGGCGGCCTGGCAGAACACCTGGCGCCTGATAAAGATCAACAAACCGCTGGAGGATGCCCCCACGCCGGTCGCCGGTGTGCGTCTGGTCGAGCAGGCGATGAACCTCGACAGCGACGAGGCCGTCGAGCAGGTCGCCCAGGCCGTCAAGCATCTCCGGCGTTCTCCTTCCATCCCGCTCCAGCAGCCCGCCTGCTTGCGCAAGGCCGTCGAGGACAAGGAGTTCACCGTCGACGAGCTGCTCACGACGTCCTTCGCCTCCCTGCGTGACGCCAGCGAGCTCACCGGGTACGCCGAGTACGTCCACGGCGAGAGATCCCGCTGACGTCCAGGGCCTGCAGGGGCGAGGCCATCGGGTCCCGCCCCTGCAGTTCGGCTGGCCGAGCGTCGCCCAGGGCGCCAGCGGCCAGTCCACAGCAGTGAGCCGCGGCCGAGCTCCAGGCCGTGCGCCCCACGTGATCAAGGCCCTCGGAACCACGACATTTCCCGAAGCCTTGCTCTGCGCGTGCACTGCCACATTCAACGAGCAGGACAGCGCAGGGTCACCAGTCCCGCCTCTGGACTGACACGGGGCCACAAAAGTGGGCAAGCCGCCGCGGTTCCGCGAAGACGTGTCGTGGACGGCGCCGCAGTCGCGCCCCTCCAGAGCCCGGTGTGCCCGTGCTGCCGCCTGTTGGTCGGCCCGAGCCTTCCGGATGGCGGCGCTGCGCTGATGGATCTCCTCGGCGCGCTGCTCGGGGGTGAGCCGGGAGCGGAGAGCCGCCTCGTCCCGCAGTCCGCTGGCGCACTTCGTCTCGCACGCTGCTGTCCGGCGCTCTTCTGCAGCGCCATAGGGGCCCCGGGCCGTATTCGGCGAACTACGTGTCAGTTCTCGTCCTGGAACGCAGGGAGCTCCTGCAGGGCGCCGGGCCGTTCGTCGATGCCCCGCTGGGCATACCAGGCCAGGGACCAGCGCAGGATGACACCGCGGCGAAGACGCCACTGGTCGCAGAGCTGGGACAGGACGTCGTCGCAGAAGTCCTCACGGAGCAGGCGGAGCGTCTCGTCCTCCCGGTCGGAGAGGAAGTGAATGCCGCATTCCAAGGGGTCGCCGAGGTCGAGGGCGTCGGCGAGGATCGCGGCGGCGGCGTTGCTGGTGCCGGTGCCGTCGTAGCCCCAGCCGAAGCCGCTGCCGCCCGGCTCTGCCAGCTCACGGAGCACCGTCAGGGTCTCGCGCTGGGTGGGGCCGAACTCGGGTGTCTCGACGAGGATCCGGGTGGGCTGCCACTCCTCGTCGTCGCCCCTTCCGGTCTTCGGCCCGTCCTGGATGCCGTGGTACGTGCAGTCCTCGTACGCCATGCCGTTCCCTCCCGTTGATCGTTTCGGGGTCGTCTCAGACTGCCGCACCCCGCGGTGCAGCGACAGGGCGCGACCAGCCAGCACGCGGCGGGAAGGGTTCGAGCGGGCGCTCCCCATCGGTTGCTGGACACAGGCGCCTTCGTGCACCTGGGGGACGGCACCACCCGCATGAAGGGCCTGCACACGTCGCTGGTGGCGCTGCTGGTGTCGGAGGCGTGCAACATCGGGATGACGCCGGTGGTCAACCCCGGCATCGAGGCCCTGACCCGTTCCCGGCTGGTCCACGTCGACCAGTACTACCTGCGTAGCGACACGATCGCCGCGGCGAACGCGAAGCTGATCGCCGCCCAGGCCGAGGTGCCGATCGTGCGGTACTGGGGCGACGGTCTGCTGGCGTCGGTGGACGGGCTGCGGTTCGTCGTCCCGGTCCGACGTGTGCCACGGCAAGCGCAGCACCATCTACCAGGCGTACCGGGACGGCATGGAGGACCAGCTCGGCTCGCTCGGCCTGGTCCTGAACGCCGTGGTGCTCTGGACCACCCGTTACATCGACGCCGCCGTCGCGGCGCTGCGGGCCGAGGGCCACGAGATCCGCGACGAGGACATCGCCCGGCTCTCTCCGCTGAAGCACAAGAACCTCAACGTGCTGGGCCGCTACAGCTTCACCGCCGCCGTCCCTGCCGACGGCACCCTGCGCCCGCTGCGCGACCCCGACGCACCCCGCCTCGATGAGGACGACGACGGCGGCGAGCAGGAGTGAGGAGCGCTTTCAGCGCTCGCCGTCGCGTGGGGTGATCAGGTCCAGCAGGCCCCGCACGGGCAGGTGCGCTTCTGCGGGATGGCGGAGCCTGCCGTCCAGGCGGAGGGTGTACCGCGTGCGCCGTCCGTGCCGTGCGCGGCTGAGATAGCCGGCCTGTTCGAGGTCCACGACGATGCCCTGCACAGTGCGTTCGGTGATGTGGCAGGCCGCGGCGATGTCGCGGAGGCGGGCGGCGGGATCGCGTGCGACGGCCAGCGGCATGCGGGCGTGGTTGGTGCGGAAGCTCCACCCTGACTGCTGGTCCACGCTGCCTGGCCCTCCAACCGCCTTATAGGCGGATGATGACGAGAGCGATGTCGTCGGGGGCGCCATCAGCGACGTCGAGGCGGTCCAGGAGTGCGTCGGCCAGCAGGTCAGGGGGGAGGGTTTGGTCCTGGGCCAGGGCTGTGGTCAGGCGTTCCAGGCCGGTGTCGATGTCCTCGCCGCGGCGCTCGATGAGGCCGTCGGTGTACAGCACGAGGGTGTCTCCCGGTGCGTAGGCGAGGCCGGCCTGGGGGCGGGGAACGTGGTGCTCGCGTGTGCCCAGTGGCGGATCGGTGGCCTTGTCCAGCAGTTCGCAGGGCCCGTGGGAGTGGCACAGGATCGGCGGTGGGTGTCCGGCGTTGCTGTAGATGATCAGCTTGCTGCGGGTGTCGATGAGTACCTTGACCGCGGTTGCGGCCATCGCGCCGTCCACGCAGCGGGCATACAGGCCGAGGACTTCCAGGGCCTGGGCGGGGCTGGGGATGGCGCGGGTGACGGCGCTCAAGGCGCTGCGGAGCATGCCCATGACGGCTGCGGCGTGCAGGCCGTGGCCGACGACGTCTCCGACGGCCACGGCGTAGCGGTCGGGTGGGAGGTCGACGACGTCGTACCAGTCGCCGCAGACATTCAGTGACTCAGTCGCCGGCAGGTAGCGCACGGCGATGTTGCTGTGCCGGTCCAGGTCGGGGACGGAGAGCATGGCTTCCTGCAGGGTGACGGCGACCTGCTGTTCGCGGGCGTGGGCCTGACGCAGTTCCTGGTTCAGCCGGTCCAGCTCGCGGGCCCGCGCGTAGAGCTCGGCTGCCATGCCCTTCGCCCGCTCGGTCAACTCCTCGCTGAGCTGACGTTCCCGGGGTGAGTGGACGAAGGCCGTGACGTCCTCTACGTGTTGGATGATCCACTTCACTTTGCCGTCAGCTCCGGAAAGCGGGGTGTGGATCACGGACCACCATCGCTCCTCGAACCCGCCCGGCTGGTCGGGGCGCGGAATGTCGTACCGCTGCAGCACCACGGTTTCCGGCTGCCCGGTGTCCAGAAGCCGGTGCAGGGACGCTTTCAGGTTCCGTTCTGCGTCGTCGTGGATGCCGGGATTTTCCGGCAGGGCGTCGAAGAAGTATTTCCCGATCAACTCGTTTTTGGTCAGCCCGGTGTTCCTCAGGCATGCCGGGTTGACATAGCGGATCACCAGGTCCGTGTCCAGTACCAGGTACGGGCTTGGTGTGGCGTCGAAGAACGCCGTGAAGTCGATATCCGCTGTCATCACGCGCTCTCCGTTGCTTGCGAGCGCGACTGCCTGCCCTGTCAATCTACGAGCGATCCAGTGTCCGTGCTCGCCCGCTTTCGTTCGTTGGCATCGTGCACCTGACCGAGACCCGAAGGCGCTGCCGAAGCTGTGCGAGCCTGGACGATGCACGCCCATCGCGGTGCCGTGCCGTACCGCTTGAGGTCCCCGCATGCCCGCCGGCCCCGCCCGGGCTCGTACCGCACGGGCGAGATGAGCATCAGGATGCCGACCGGAAGTGTCTCCGCGCGGATCGTCGGCGAGCCTCCGGGGGGCGAGGAGCCCCGGCATTGTGGGCATCGCGAGCAACGCACGGAGATCGCGCGATGCGGCATCGTCCCGGTCGACGGCAGCGGCACAGCAGGTATCACTTGGCCATCTCCGTCCTCGCCAGGCGACAGGGGGCCGGGCGGGGTGACGATGGAGGGGAACCGATCAGCCCCCTCTGTTCTCGGAAGGATGAGCTGGTATGACATCTCCCTCCGATTCCCCATCAGGCACCGGCACTGCGCCCCAGCACGGCGCCGAGCCACCAGACGCCTCCCTCGGCGAAAGCCTGGCAGGCTTGGCGAACATGGGCTGGCAGATCCTTCTCACCACGGGCCTGGCTGCCATCGCCTTCGGCGTCGTGGTCCTTGCCTGGCCGGAGGAGACGCTGCGGGTCGTCGGCGTGCTCTTCGGTATCTATCTGCTGGTCATCGGTGTCTTCCAGCTGGCCGCCGCCTTCGGCACGCACATCCCCGGACATCTTCGGGCGCTGCATTTCCTCACGGGCGCGCTGTCCGTCCTGCTCGGGCTGATCTGCTTCCGCGGCACCCTGCAGTCGATCCTGCTGCTCGCCCTGTGGATCGGCTTCAGCTGGCTGCTGCGCGGGACCATGGTCACGGCCACGGCCGCCTCGGCCCCGAACACGCCGGCGCGAGGCTGGATGCTCTTCACCGGGATCATCGGCATGCTGGCGGGCGTCGTGCTGATCGTCTCGCCGTTCACCTCGATCGGCGCGCTCACCCTGGCGGCGGGCGTCATGGCCATCGTCCTCGGCGTGATCGAGGTGTTCCACGCCATCAGGATGCGCATCGAAGTCGGCCGTCTCGCTCCTGGGACCACTGCCACGCGGCGGCCTGCATTCCGCTCCCACCCGCACCCTCAGCACTGATCGCGGCGAGACTCCGGCCGCCTCGCTGCCGCAGACAGCATCTGCCCGGCTGCCCGCAGCGCACGGACGCGCCGCCAACCGGCGCTGCTCAGTACCGCCGCCACGCCGTCAGGAGGCAGCGATGTCCTACGTCAACCGGTTGGCCGCAGGCCGCCCTGAACGGCGAGAGCGGGTGCGGTGATGGCCGGCGCTCAGACGCGTGCCCGGGTGGTGATCGTGACGAACCCGCGCTCGGGCGGCGGCAAGACTGCTCGTTACGGCCTGGTGCAGCGGGCCGAGGACATGGGCGCCCAGGTCTGGACGACCAGCGCGGAAGGGGACGCGGCGTCGCTCGCGAGGAACGCCGTCCAGGAGGGGGCGCAGGTGTTGGGGGCGGTGGGCGGCGACGGCACCGTGTCGGCTGTCGCCGCGGTGGCAGCCGACGAGGGCCGGCCGCTGGTCGTGGTCCCGGCGGGCACCCGCAACCACTTCGCCCGGGACCTCGGCCTCGACGTCCGCGATCCGGGGCGGGCGCTGGACGCCCTGGTTGACGGTGAGCCCGTACAGGTCGACCTGGGGGTGCTCGGCTCGCGTGTCTTCGTCAACAACGTCTCTTTCGGCATGTACGCCGACGCGCTGCTGGAGCCCGGGTACCGGGAGGACAAGCCTCGCGCATTTGCCACGGTGGCGCCCGACTATCTCAAGGGTGAGCAGTGGGTCGAGGCCCGCGTGGACACCCCCTGGGGGACCGTCGAGTTCCCACAGGTGGTGCTGATCTCCAACAACCCTTACCACCTGGCCACACCGCGCTGGCTGGGGCGTCGCTTTTCACTCACCACGGGACAGCTGGGCGCCATTGTCCTCAAGCGCCCGGCGCAGACGCCCCCGGATCTTCTGCGGCACCTGCGCAGCGAGCTGCGACAGCACCAGCGCGGTGCCGCCGGCCCGCCGAACGAAGGGGTTGTCGTCTGGTCGGCTCCCGGCATCACGCTGCATGGTGACGTGCGGCAGCTGGACGCAGGCATCGACGGTGAAACGGTGCGGCTTCCTCTCCCCGTCCTGTGCGGAATCCGGCCGGGTGCCTTGCGGGTGCTGCTGCCGAAGGACCGGCCAGGGATCCCGCCGGAGCGCGCGGTGCGCCACTGAGAGATCCGTGCCACGCAACACAACTGGGTGGCCTACTCCGGTCCCCGTCCGATCCCCCTCATACGAAGCGGGCCGGCGATGCCGTCGGGCGCGCTATCCAGTTGCCTTCTCGTCAGCCTCCATGCGGGCCAGCCGGGCATCGAGGACCGTGTACTCGGCCTCTTCGATGGCGGCCAACGCGAATTCGACTGCGGCGACAGCATCCGCCTCCGCCCGGTCGGCCTCGCGGGCCGCACGAGCCACGTTGTGCTCCTGCTTGCGGGTCTCGATGTCTCTGCTCACCTTGGCCGTATGGTCGCGCCAGTTCTGCTGCATCTCGACCCACCACTGCGAGACCTTCGCTTCGGCACCGCGCGCCGACTCTTGGAGTTTGGCGGCTTGGGCCTGGGCGTCTTCGCGCGCCCTTTCAACCTCGGCCTGCAACTGCTCACGGTCCTGGGCTACGGCCTGGGAGACGTGATGAAGCGGGCGGTGTGGTACTTCGTCGCGGTCTTCCCGCCGCGGGTGCGGCACGGACTTCCGGCCGGGACTTCACACTTCGGATAATCGTTTCGTTCTACCGCGTTTGCGGCTTGATCGGGCGTCAGTTTCCCCGTCGGGCCTGCGGCGGCCGAGGAGGACGGCTTCCTTCACCTGGAGGTGGAAGGGGTGCACCTGGCCCGGCTCATCCAGCGCACCCACGTCGCCCGCTTCACCGTGCACTGGCAGCCGCGGTGAACTGGGCGACACTGTGGTCCGCACCTCCCACGACGACAACCGCATTGCCAGGAACCGTCTCGGCGTGCTGAAGCGCTCGCACCTGGCATGTTCGCGTGGCACGGCAGGGAGCGCCTCGGCCTCCTTCGCGTGCAGGACGACGTCATCGTCCTGCACGCGATGCGCTGGCCTGACGAAATCCGCTCCGCCGGTGAGCTGGCTCCGCCCGACGTCGAGCTGACCGAGCAGGAGATCGAGGGCGCGATCGCGCTCATGGATTCGATGACCGAGGAGACGCTGCCGGAGTACACGGACCACTACCGGGAGGCGCTGGCGTCCGTGATCGATGCGAAGGCACAGGGCGAGAAGCTGCCCGCCCCGGCAGGAGCGCCCACGCCGTCCGGGCAGGTTGTTGACCTGATGGCCGCCCTCAACGAGTCCGTGGCCAAGGCGCGCGAGGCCCGCGGCGAGGACGCGACGGTGCACGACATGCCGAAGAAGAAGGCGCCGACCAAGAAGAAGGCAACGAAGAAGACCACGACCAAGAAGCGAGCGGCGTCCTAGTCGAGCAGACCGAGGCCGGTGTCCGGCCGGCAGTGCGAGCACGCCTCCACGCCGTCGGCGAGAGCCTTCAGCGCCTGACTGCGTCCGATGGTGTGCACCCGCTTCCCGGCAGTGTGGCAGCCGCCCACATGCACAGCCAGCGGCGGCGCGCCCTGCCCGATGCCGCGCTCCAGCACCCAGTCCGGGACGAGCGCCGGGAGATCCGAGCCCCGGCGGACGGCGGCCTGCTGGTCCAGGTACGCGATCTGCGCCCGCACGCGGTCGAGGGTGAGGGCCAGGTAGATCTCCAGTACGCGCAGGCGCTCCCGGTCCGGGGGGAGATCCTCGCTCATCTCACGTGGCAGTCGCGCCAGCGGCGGCCGGACCGAGCGATCAGGCCCTGTTCCTCGAGGCGACCGAGCTGGTAGGCGACCGACGAGGACGACGACAGGCCGACGAGCTGACCGATCCGCCGGATGCTGGGTCCTTCTCCGGTGGCGACGATCTCCTCGCGGATGCACCGCAGGATGCGCTCCTGCCGCTCGGTCAGGTGATCCGTCACTCCGACCACCTCTCTTCCTCATCGCGGGGCGCTCACCACCGATAAAAACACATGTTCGATTTTTGGAGCGACCCTGCCGCACTGGGGTCATGTCCGAGCCCGACCCGCAGCGCTATCTCCTACCACCTCACCCTCACCATCGACGGCCAGCCCACGATGCACGGCTGGTGGGAAGACCGGGCAGTCGCGGACCGAAAATTCCTCAGCTGGATCGGCGACTACGGCAGCACCGCCAGCGCCCGCATCACCCTCACCGACCAGCCATCCGGCCAGAAGCTCGCCACCTGGCCGTAGCCCCGCCGTCGGTGCCGCCCGACCGGGCGCCGCCGCAGTCAGAACCCGACGGGCACACGCGCATCCAGCGGGGTGACACAAGCCGAGCCACACACATGGGGCCGGACGTCCCTCTGATACACACAGCGGGTGTGGATCATGTTTGTCTCATGCCTGCTACTCATCACCGCCGGATGCGGCTACTTCATCACCATCGGCCTGCTCCACCGCTGACCGGTACATCAAGACGGCACGCTCCTGCGGGCTGACCTCAGCCCCAACTTCGCGCCCGAGGCTCGCTCCGGGAGATGTGTACTCGGCCGATATGTGCGCGGTTCACCGTCTCGTTGGTCATCGCGGCCGGCCTCACATGAACGAGACGCGGGCGACGACGGCCAGGAGCTCGCCAGTCCGCCGGGGGACGCGGTTTCGATCTGGCTGATCTTGGACTCGGCGCCGGCCAGGCTGACGCGGAGCCCTTCGATCTCGCCGAGTCAGCCTTCCCTTTCCGCCTCGGCGATGCGGTCAACGAGGTTGTCCCGGATTTCCACCAGCCGGCCGCGCTGAGCGGGATCGGGGCGAAGTAGAGAACAGCGGACGTTATCTCGGGTGCAGATCCAAGCGTCAGGCATGTGAGGCAAGTGCCCCTCGGGCACACATGCCTGACGGATATCTGCGGGTTGTTCAGGCAAGTTCGGCCTTGGGGGCCAGCGGTGCAGATGGCGGCGCTAAGTACTTGATCTTGGTCGTCGAGTGCAGGCGATCGTTTCCCGGATGCTGCGGAGCGGAGGGTTGCGACGTTGACGCTCATCGTGTCCATCAGGTCACCCTGGTCTCTGGACGGTCAATGCCTGGCCCTACTGCGCGGTGCTTGTGCCCTGGCCTGCGGGCCGTTAACCCGGGCAGTGACGGCTTTGCTCCTCTTGCGTCGCTGTTCGGGGTCGATTACCTCCCTGTCGAACGCGTGAAAATCTATGCTGGCCGGAGTAGACATTGGGTGGTGGTGTGGTTATGGTTTCTCTCGTAGCCCAGAGAGACAGCAGGGCCTGGCAGAGACGAACTGCCGGGCAGCAGTACCCGCAGTTGCAGTTCGCAGGACGGTGCGGTGGTGGAGTTTCGAAGCCAGGGTTGTTGCAGGACGGCGACGGGACTGACGGCCGGACCGGGTGGCCCGCAGTGATCAGGGGCCGCCGTGAGCGGTACCGCAGTTAACGCAAGTGCAGTACCCGTAAGTGCAGTGCGCAGTACCCAGCAGTGAAGTCAGTGAGCAGCACCTCGGTAAAGGCGTCGGCTGCAGGCGCGCGTACCGGGAAGTTCGGCAGTGGGGTTCTAAGCCAGAGCAGACGCAGGACGGGCGACGGGGCTGGCTGCCGAAGAGTGGCGCTGTCGCAGGCCACTGAGCAGTTCG
>NZ_JBEXSW010000083.1:0-18147 GCF_040613775.1 Streptomyces sp. NPDC006208
TTTGAGCGTGACCACACCGTTGGTCACATGCACCTGGACCGCGCCTGGGAAGAGCCCCAATGTCTCGTCCAGGATCTCGTCGTCGATCTCCCGGCGGATGTCAGGGTCCGGTCGCAGGAAGACCTGAAGCAGGTCGCGGCGGGTCACGATACCCACCAGGCGGCTGTCCTCATCGACCACGGGCAGCCGCTCGACGCGGTGCTGAGCCATGGTGCGGGCGGCCACGGCGATGGTGTCAGTGGCCTGGACGGTGATCGCCGGCTGCGTCATCAGCTCTCGGGCGCTCATCGCGTGCGCCTTGGTGTCAGCGTTGTGTCCGGCCTCGGTGGCGCCGGCCGGCGGCGATCGCCAGGCCAGCCGTGCGCTGCGGACGGGGCCCGGCTCGGGCGGAACGCCCGCCTGCCGGAGTATGAGGTCGCTCTCGGAGATCACACCGAGCACCTTGTCATCGGTATCGACCACTGGCAGACCGCTGATCCGGTGCACCGCGAGCAGCTTGGCGACCTCTTTGAACGGGGCCTGCGGAGTCACCGAGACGACGTCTTTCACCATCAGGTTGCCGATCTTGCTGTGCTTCATCACTGGCTCCCTCTCGCAGACAGGGCCCTCTCAGGCCACTTCTCCTGCTCTCGGCTCCAGCCTCCGGCAAGAAGGTGACCAGCCCCAGGGTCTGAAGGGGCATCGAGGTGGGCCGAGCGGCCCTATGACTCCACCTTCTCGCAAACCGGCGCGGAGCAACCCGGCCGAACGTCCCGGTCCGAGGGCCGGTCCGCATGTCGCGGTGGATCCAGGGCAGTGCGACGGTGTTCACAGGGCTGCTCGCCATGGCCGGAGAGGAAGGCGGTGGGGACGATGGACCTCCCCTTGGTAGCGGGCGTCGACGGATCGGACTCCAGCCTGCAGGCGGTGGACTGGGCGGTGGACGAAGCGGCACGCCACCGGCTGCCATTGCGCCTGGTCCATGCCTCCTTGTGGGAGCGTTACGAGGAAGGCCGCCCTTCCTTCGGCACCGATCGTCCCGCCGGAGAGGTCATGGCGGAGCACATCATCGCGTCTTCGGCGGAACGCGCCCGGCTTCGCAATCCAGAGGCGAAGGTGTCGGGCGAGGTGCTGCCCGACGACGCCGTGGCCGCGCTATTGGGCCAGGGGCATGGGGCATTCGCCCTGGTCACGGGCTCCCGCGGCCGTAGCGAGCTCGCCGGGCTGCTGCTCGGGTCGGTCAGCCTCACGGTGGCGGCCCGCGCCGTGTGTCCGGTCATCGTGGTCCGTGGCGGCGAGCGGAACCGGCGGGGAGCCTTCCAGAAGGTGGTGGTCGGGGTCGGCGACCCGACCGAGGGCTCTCGCGCCGTACGGTTCGCCTTGCGCGAGGCCGAGGCGCGCGGTTGTGCCCTGGAGGCCGTACGGGCCTGGCGCAGTCCTGGGCACGGGCACGTGGACCAACCGCTCCTTGAGGATGATGCCGTCCGTGCGTACGAGGGACGGGCCTCGACCAATCTCACGGACGCGCTGCGCAGGGAAGTACGGGATCACCCACGCGTCGATGTGTACCGCCGGCCGGTGGAGGGCCCCGCCCACACGGTCCTCCTGGATGCATCGTCCGATGCCGACCTGCTGGTCGTCGGCGCCCTTCGGCGGCACGGCCACTTCGGTCTGCAACTCGGCAGGATCGCCCACGCACTGCTGCATCACTCCGAGTGCCCGGTCGCTGTCATCCCTCAGCGAGCCTGAATCCCGGCGCGTGCGCCGTGCTCCTGCCATCTCGAGACGAACGTGAGAGGAGAGGGGAGGGCGGCGGATGTCGGAGTGGACCTGGGAGTACGAGGGCTATGACCCCGCTGCCGAGCAGTTGCGCGAATCACTGTGCACGCTCGGCAACGGCTACTTCGCCACCCGTGGCGCGGTGCCCGAGAGCAGGGCCGGCCTGGTGCACTACCCCGGGACCTACGCGGCCGGGTGCTACAACCGCCTGGAGTCGACCGTGGCGGGGCGACAGGTGGAGAACGAGGACCTGGTCAATCTCCCGAACTGGTTGCTCCTGCGGTTCCGTCTCCGTTCCGCCGACGGATCGGCGGGCCGGTGGTTCTCCCCGGACACCAGCGCTCTCGTCGATTACCGGCACATCTTGGATATGCGCCGTGCCACGCTCACCCGCACGTTCCGTTTCCGGGACGACGAGGCCGGCGTGTTGAGCGTGGAGCAGATCCGCTTGGTGCACATGGGGGACCCGCACCTGGCTGCGCTGCGGACCCTCTTCTCGGCCGAGGACTGGTCGGGAGAGATCGAGGTGGAGTCCGCCCTCGACGGCGATGTGATCAATGGCAACGTGCACCGTTACAGGTCCCTCAACCGGAGCCACTTGGCTCATGTACAGACGGGAGCACAGAAGCCCGACACGGTGTGGCTGCACTGCCGCACCAGCACCTCCGACATAGGCATCGCCATGGCGGCCCGGACAGTCGTCACCGGGCAGCCTCCGGCCTCGTCAGAGCTTCATCCCGTTCGACACCGTGCCGCCCACCGCCTGGTGATCCCGATCGCTCCAGGCCGACCGGTCGTGGTGGAGAAGACGGTGGCGCTGCATACTTCACGCGATGCGGCGATCAGCAACCCGCTCGGGGCAGCGGTCGAGAGGGTGTCAGAAGCTGCGGACTTCTCGGCCCTGATGGACTCCCACGTCGCCGCGTGGGCGCAGATGTGGCGGCGCGCGGACATCCAGGTGCCCGGCCAGGCCGGCCGCGTCCTGCGCCTGCATCTGTTCCATGTCTTGCAAACACTGTCACCGCACACCGCGGAACTCGACGTGGGTGTGCCAGCCCGCGGGCTGCACGGCGAGGCGTACCGGGGACATGTCTTCTGGGACGAGCTGTTCGTGCTGCCGTATCTGAATCTGCACTTCCCTGATGTGTCGCGGGCGCTGCTGAACTACCGTCACCGGCGCCTCCCGCAGGCTTGCCGGGCTGCCGGCGAGGTGGGCCGGGCGGGGGCGATGTACCCGTGGCAGAGCGGCAGCGACGGCCGCGAGGAGACCCAGCAGCTGCATCTCAACCCCCGTTCGGGCCGCTGGCTGCCCGACAACTCCCGGCTCCAGCACCATGTCGGCTCGGCCATCGCCTACAACGTGTGGCAGTACTGCGAAGCAACTGGAGACACCGAGTACTTGCACACGAAGGGTGCGGAGATGCTGCTGCAGATCGCCCGCTTCTGGGCGGACACCGCCGTCTTCGACCCCGAGTCGGGTCGTTACCGTATCCGTGGCGTGGTCGGCCCGGACGAGTACCACGACAGTTACCCGGGCGCCGCCCGCCCCGGCTTGGACGACAACACGTACACCAACGTCACCGCAGCCTGGGTTCTCAACCGCACCCTCGAACTCGTACGGCGCCTCCCCGAATGGCGCCGACAGGAGCTGTTCGAGCGCATCGAGCTGGAGAGTGACGAGCTCCCGAAGTGGGAGGAAATCTCCCGCCGGTTGCGCGTGCCGTTCCACCAGGGCGTCATCAGCCAGTTCGACGGCTACGGCGACCTCGCCGAGCTGGACTGGGACGCCTACCGCACACGCTACGACAACATCCGGCGGCTGGACCGGATCCTCGAGGCCGAGGGTGACACGGTCAACCGCTACCAGGCCTCCAAACAGGCCGACGTCCTCATGCTGGGCTACCTCTTCTCGCCCGCCGAGCTGCGGCACCTGTTCCGCCGCCTCGGCTATGACATGGACGACGAGGTCTGGCGCAGGACCGTCGACTACTACCTGAAACGCACAAGCCACGGCTCCACCCTCAGTGGTCTCGTCCACGGCTGGGTCCTCGCGCGGAACAGACGGGCCGAGGCATGGAAGTACTGCCAGGAAGCACTGGAAGAGGATGTTGCCGACCTCCAGGGCGGCACGACCGGCGAAGGCGTCCACCTCGGCGCCATGGCCGGAACCCTCGACTTGGTGCAGCGTGGCCTGACCGGCTTGGAGACCCGGGAGGACGCCCTCTGGCTGAACGCGGTGCCGCTTCCGGCGCTGTCCGAATACGGATTCTCACTGCGCTACCGCGGCCACTGGGGCGTCAGCGTACGAATGCAGAGCGGACAGCTGCGGATCGGCGTGCCCGACTCGGAGGAATCACCGATCCGCGTGGTACTGAGCGACCGAGCCGTCACCATCGCACCGGGAGAAACCAGCACGCTCCTACTGCCGGAGGATTGATCTGCCCGGTGTGCCGACAGACGTGGCGACTGCTCAGGGCGGGATGCAACTGCGCCACTTGCTTCCCCGCCGCCGGTCGCTGCTCGGGAGCCTGGAGGCGCTGTGGGGCTCTGGTTGTCGCCAGCGATCGGTCGCACGGCGAGTGTCCCTCGTGTTGCGGGGCCGGACCGAGGGGGCGGCCGGGTGCCTCGTCGGGTAGGTACGCGGCAGTCTCGGTGCGTCGTCCCTCCTCTGCGCCGCCCGCCCACCTGCGTTTGCGTGCAAGGAGAGGTACGAGTGAGAGTGAGAAAAGGAGCCGACGCGACGGAATCCGACGTTTCGCCGCCCTGCGGCCTCTGCTGCGTCTCCCCAGGACCCAAGTCCGGGGCAGGATGGGCGATGAATGGACATGGAGAATGCCACCCCTCTCGGAAACGGCTTCGGCCGACTTCCTGCTCCGGCCACCTCCGCCACAGCAGTCGTCGACGTCAGGGGGACGGTGACAGGGTGGAGTGCCAGCGCCCAACGGCTGCTCGGGTACCCGTACGAGGACGCCGTAGGGCGCCCCGTGGCGCGTCTGCTCGGCGGGGACGCCGACGCCATGGCGGACTTTTCCGCGGTTCTCGAAGGGCGGAGCGGGACGACCCTGCTGCGGCACCAGAACGGCCACTACGTGAAAACCGAGTTGCAGGCGTATCCGTCGCTCGACCGCGAGGGCAACGCACAGTGGCTCATTGTGGCCACATCGCCACATCTGTCACGTTCACAACAGGAGCCGCATCAGGGCGAGGCGACGACGGAGGAAGCCTTCGCGCAGTGCCATCTGCCTTTGATGATCTACGACGCCGACTTGCGGGCCCTGCGGGGGAGCGCCGGCGCGGCCCTCGAGCTGGGCCTCACCGAGGAGCAGATGCACGGTCGGCGCGTCACCGACATCCTGCCTCCCCACATCTGCAGCACGGTAGAAGAGGGAATGCGCCGGGTGTTCGAGACGGGAGAACCGGAGGAGTTCCAGGTGCACGGCCGGCCGCGGCGGGGAGCCGACGAAAGGTTCTGGGCCGTATCCGTGTCCCCCCTGAGGAACCCGGCAGGTCAGGTGCGGCACGTGCAGCTCATCGCGCTCGACGTCACCGAACAGCACCGGGCCCGAGAGCGGCTCCTCCTGCTGAACGACGTCAGCACACAGGTGGGCAGCACCCTTGACGTGACGCGCACGGCTCAGGAAATGGCCGACGTGGCGGTGGGCCGGCTCGCCGACTTCATCAGCATCGACCTGCTGGACCCGCTGTTCCGCGGCGTCGAGCCCATGCCGTCGGCCGAAGGTTCCGTCGCCCTGCGCCGCGCTGCGCAGCAGTCCGTCCTCCCCGACATCCCCGAGTCGGTGATCCAGCCGGGAGAAGTGGACGACTACCCGAAGTCCTCGCCCCCCGCGCGCTGCCTGGCCACGGGGCGGCCCTCGCTGCACCGCACCCTGGATGAAGCCATCGAGAGCTGGCAGGTGTCCGACCCCGAGCGCGCAGCGAAGGTTCGCGCCTTCGGAATGCATTCGATCATGGTCATCCCGCTGTGCGCCCGCGGCATCACCCTCGGGGTGGCCGTACTCGTCCGCCATCGGCGCCGGGAGCCCTTCGACGAGGACGATCTGCTCCTCGCCGAGGAGATTGCCGCACGCGCTGCCGTGGCCGTGGACAACGCCCGCCGCTTCACTCGGGAGCGCACCACCGCTCTGGCCCTGCAACGGAGCCTGCTGCCGCGACGGCTCGCCGCCCAGGAGGCGGTCGAGGTGGCCTACCGCTACATCCCGGCCCGTTCCCGGGCGGGGTTGGGAGGCGACTGGTTCGATGTGATCCCGCTGTCGGGCGCACGGGTCGCCCTGGTCGTCGGAGACGTAGTGGGCCACGGTCTGCGCGCCTCGGCCACCATGGGACGGCTGCGCACCGCGGTACGCACTCTGGCGGACGTCGACCTACCCCCTGAGGAGCTCCTCGTCCACCTCGATGACCTGGTCACCCACCTCAGGACGGAGGAGGACACCGCCACAGATCACGAGCTCGAGATCGTCACCGATCTCATCGCCACATGTCTGTATCTGGTCTACGACCCGGTCTCGCTCCGCTGCACCGCCGCCGGCGCAGGCCACCCCCCGCCCGCCGTGGTCACGCCCGACTGCACGGCGGAGTTCATCGATCTTCCTGTCGGCCCTCCGCTGGGAGTGGGTGGGCTGCCTTTCGAAGCGGTCGAATGGGAAGTGCCCCCAGGCAGCCTCCTCGTGCTGTACACGGACGGCCTCGTCGAGGTTCCCGAGCACGACCTCGGAAGGGGCATGGCGCTGCTGCGCCAGCGCCTTGAGCGGCCCGCTCGCTCGCTGGAGGCCACCTGCGACGACCTGATCCAGACCCTGCTCCCCGCCCAGCCGTCGGACGACGTCGCACTGCTCATCGCGCGCACCCGAGCTCTCGACACAGGCCAGGTCGCCACCTGGGATCTGCCTCCCGACCCCGCCGCCGTGGCCGGCGCCCGTAACGAGGTCGCCCGTCGCCTGGCGGACTGGGGACTGCACGAGGTCGCCTTCACCGCCGAGTTGGTGGTGAGCGAGTTGGTCACCAACGCGATCCGCTACGGAGGCCCTCCCATTCAGCTGCGCCTGATCCGCGACACGGTTCTCATCTGCGAGGTCTCCGACGGCAGCAGCACCGCCCCGCACATGCGGCGAGCCCGCATCTTCGACGAAGGCGGGCGCGGCCTGCTGCTCGTCGCCCAGTTCGCCGAGCGTTGGGGCACCCGCCACCTGACCGGAGGGAAGTCGATCTGGGCAGAGATCGACATTCAGAACGAGCGGCAGTGACGACGCCCGGCCGCCTGCCCACCGTCTCCTCCATTCCGCCCGGAACCAACACGGCAGTTGGGCCGGACAACTGCTCTCATGCCTACCGGATGCACGCGCCACCCGCGAGATCCCACGTCGTCGGCCGGGGCACACCTCGGGCTGGGCCCGGACGGCACTGGACACGGCGGGTTGTGGGTTGCGTGCAAGAAGTCATGCGTCTCCAGGCCCGGCTGAGACCGGAGCGTCCGCCGCGTGCGACGGGGTCCCGGCGAAAATCCGGGAACACGGAGACACCTGCTCCGGGTCATGGGCTTGGTCTCAGCGAGGGTGCCGGAGCCTTGGGCGGCGAGTGCCACCCGGGCGTCGTGACCATCTCGGCGAATCTCTGCGGCTCCCTTGGGGCGACTGGCGCCCCAGCTCACTGCGGGCCCCGGTAGCGCACCGAGACTCTCGCTGGAATACCCCCAGCGGCAGCCGACGGCCACGCAGCCCGGTCACCGGGGCCCCGGCCGGTGAGCGGCGAGGCGTTTGCGTGCCTCGGTGTAGGTATCCTCATCGATCTCGCCGGAAGCGAAGCGGCGGTCGAGGATCTCCTCCGGCGTTTCCCTCGGTGTCTTCCGGGGGTCCGTGGCGTCCTGGCTTCTGGCCGAGTGCTGCGTCAGCCGCACGACCGCCCACACCACAAGGCCGATCAATGCGATCCACAGCAGGGGCATGAAGGCCGTCCAGGCCCAGCCACCATTCCAGTACATCACCGTGGCTCACCTCCTGGGACTCCTCCACTCTCCACGCGTACCGAGAAGGGCACCAGTGCACATCGGCCTCGCCCCCTGGACCGGTCGGCCCTCTGTGTCCGCTCGGTGGCAGCCTGATCCCTCGCCGCCCACGGTGGCCGGGCCGAAGGCTTCGTCGGCGTGCGTACGGCATCCGAAGAACCCACACTGGCCGTGATGAGTACCAGTCGGGGCGGCTCCAGCCCCAAGGCGCCTCCCCGCCCAGACCGCGAGGCTCGAAGGCCACGGCCATGACCACTGCACGGGAGATCATGCACACGGCGGCCGCCTGCGTGCAGCCGCGGGCCAGCTCGCGCAGGGCAAACCGATCACGATCGATGCCGAGGCCGGCACGGACCAAGTCCTCCGAGCCATGGTGGAGCACAAGATCCGGCGGCTTCCGGTCATCGACAACCATCGGCTGGTCGGCATGATCAGCGAGGCGGACCTCGCACGTCGCCTGCCGGAGGAACAGGTGGGCCACTTCGTCGAGGTGGTCTGCGCGACCCACTGACCACTTGGCCGCGCCTTTGGTTCGGGGCGGACGGCCGTCATTGGAAGGCGGCGTGGATCTCCTGTTCGGTGGCGGCGTGGGAGACGATGAGGAGTTCGTCGCCGGGTTGGAGCCGCATCTCGGGAGCGGGGACGGTGGGTTGGCCGTCGCGGATCACGGTGGCGATGACGGTGCCTGTGGGGAGGGTGATCTCGGCGAGCGTGCAACCTGCGGCGCGGGACTGCGGTGTGATGGCGGTTTCGATGACGTCGACGCCCGCTTTGCTCAGGCGCAGGAGGGCGACGGTGGCCGTGGCGCCGGTGGCTTCCTCGATGAGGGAGATCAGGGGGGTGGCGGCGGGGACGGCGGTGTCGACTCCCCATTTCTGGTCGAAGAGCCAGGTGTTTTCCGCGTCGTTGACGCGTGCCGCGACGCGGGGGACGGCGAACTGCCGTTTGGCGAGGAGGCTGATGACGAGGTTGTCCTCGTCGTTGCCGGTGGCGGCGATGACGAGGTCGGCAGTGAGTACGCCCGCATGCTCGAGGAAGGTGGGCTCGCAGGCGTCTCCGGCCACGAGGCGCACAGGAACGTGGCCTTCGAGTTCGGCGATGCGGTCCTCGTCGACATCGACGAGAGTGACGTCGTTGCGGGTGGCGGCGAGGACCTGGGCGATCTGGGTGCCCAGGCGCCCGGCGCCGGCGATGAGAGCCTTCATGTCCCCAACTCCTTGTCCAGGAAACCGCGCAGCCGGCCGAGTGCGGTGGCGGCGACCGCGAAGGTGACCAGGTCTCCGGGCTCGGTGGGGGTGTCGTGGGCGGGCACGAGCGAGCGACCTGCGCGGGTAACCTCCACGACGCGGATCTCGCCGTCCACGTCGAACTCGGTCAGCCGTCGGCCGGTGAGGTAGGCGGGTAGCTGGGAGCGAACCAGGAGCGTCTCGCCGTTGCCGAAGGCGAGTTCGGGCGTGAGGTGGCGGTGCAGGAGCATCTGGTGGATCTGGTGGACCGTCCAGCGGACGCTGGCGATGGTAGGAATGCCGAGCTCGCGGTAGATGTCGGCGCGGCGGGGATCGTAAATGCGGGCGAGGACGATCGGGACGCGGTAGGTCTCCTTGGCCGTCCGTGCGCCGACGACATTGCTGTTGTCACCCGAGGTGACGGCGACGAACGCGTCTGCGTGCTCGATTCCGGCGGCCTCGAGCACCTCGCGGCTGTACGCGTTGCCTTCGTGGAACTGGCCCGGGAAGCCGGCCGGGAGCCGCTTGCGGGTCCTGGACAGGCGGTCGATGACCCGCACGTCGTGGCCTTCGGCGACGAGCTGGACGGCGAGCATGGACCCGGCCCGCCCGCAGCCTGCGATGATCACTCTCATCGCACTTCTCCTTTCGGACTCGGCAGCCGGCGGCGGCGTAGCCACCACTTGCGGGTCTCTTCGGCGGCCAGCAACAGTGCGCCGAAACCGGCGAGGACTGCCCAGTCGGTGGCGGCCAGCGGCGCGGTGTTGAACACAGCCTGGAGCGGGGGCAGGTAGCTGATGGCCGCCATCAGGGAGATTCCGAAGCATCCGGCGGCCAGCAGCCACGGGTTGGACAGCAGGCCGATCCGGAACACGCTCTGCCGGTCGGTGCGCACCGCGAGGGCGTTGAAGAACTGGCTGACCACGATCCCGGCCTGGACCAGGGTGATCGCCTCGCGGTAGACGGTGGTGTCCTCGGTGAAGTCGGAGTACGCAATTCCGGAGGCGTGGATGTGCCAGAAGAACACGGCGGTCACGCCGAGTGCCTGGATGCCGCCCAAAAACACGATGCGTCCCATCACGGCGGTGGAGAACAGGCGTTCCCGCCGGGAGCGGGGCGGCCGGTCCATCACGTCGGGTTCCGGCGGCTCGGCGCCCAGCGCCAGGGCGGGCAGGACGTCGGAGCCGAGGTCGATCGCGAGGATCTGTACGGCGGTGATCGGGACCAGCGGGAATCCGGCGAAGGTCGCGGCCAGGATCGGGACGAGCTCGGCGATGTTGTGGCTGAAGAGGTAGATCAGGAACTTGCGGATGTTCTGGTAGACCGACCGTCCGAGCCTCACCGCCGCGGCGATGGAGGCGAACGAGTCGTCCAGCAGCACCATCACCGCGGCTTCCCGGGCGACGTCGGTGCCGGAGGCGCCCATTGCGACGCCGATGTCGGCGTGCTTGAGGGCCGGGGCGTCGTTGGCGCCGTCGCCGGTGACCGCAACGACCTCGCCACGCCGCTGCAGCACGGTGACCACCCGCATCTTGTGCTCGGGGCTGACCCGGCACAGCAGCAGCTCGCCCGATGCGGCCAGCAGCATGTCGAGGCCGTCGTCGTCCAGGGCGTCGAGCCGGGCGCCGGTCACCACGGTGGGCGCAGGCCGGGAGACGATGCCGACCCGGCGGGCGACGGCCTCCGCGGTCAGCGGATGGTCCCCGGTGACCATGACGACACGGATGTGGGCCCGCCGGCAGGCGGTGACCGCGTCGCTGACCTCAGGCCGCGGCGGGTCGAGCATGCCAACGAGCCCCAGTAGCGTCAGCTCCGATTCAACCTCGTGCCGGTCGGGGTGGGGGGCGGTCACGGGCCGCGAGGCCACCGCCAGCACCCGCAGTCCCTGTGAGGCCAGCTCGTCGTTCGACGCGGTAACGGTGGTGCGCAACTCATCGGTCAGTGGCCGCGGCTCACCTCTCCAGTCGATGGAGGTGCAGCGCGCGAGGAGCTCCTGCGGCGCGCCCTTGACGTACGCGTGGTAGTCGTCCGCGTCGCCGTGCACGGTACTCATCAGCTTGCGGACCGAGTCGAAGGGGTACTCCGCTACACGTGGCGCCGCCGTTTCCTCGGCGGCCCGGTCGAGTCCAGCCTTCGCCGCGGCCACGAGCAGCGCTCCCTCAGTGGTGTCGCCGAGCACCCGCCAGCCCGCGCGATCCGATGGCGGTACCACCCTGGCGTTGCAGCACAATGCCGCCGCCCGCAGCAGCCCGCGCACCGGCTGCGGCTCGGCCACGTCCCCGACAGGCGCGTAGCCCACCCCTGACACGGCGTGCAGCACCCCGCCGGCCCACACCTGCACGACGGTCATCTCAGCCTGGGTGAGCGTCCCGGTCTTGTCCGTGCACACGACGGTGGTGGACCCGAGCGCCTCCACCGCCAGCAACTGCTTGACCAGCGCGTGCCGACGGGCCATGCGTCGTACCCCGATCGCCAGCGACACCGACAGCGTCGCGGGCAGGCCCTCAGGCACGAGTGCGACCATCACCCCGAGCGCGAACACGAAGGTCTCGACGAACGGCTGCCCGGTGGGCACACGCACTGCGAACAAACCCGCCCCGATGGCCAGCGCCGTTCCCGCCACTCGGCGGGCCATCGAGGCGACCTGGCGCTGCAGCGGAGTCTTCTGACGCGGTGCCGCGGCTGCGAGCCGGAAGATCCCTCCGAATTCGGTTGCCGCGCCCGTGGCGAACACCACGGCCTTCGCGGAGCCCGCCACGACATCGGTGCCCATGAACACGCAGTTGCGGGCCTCCAGTACCGGGCCGTCCGCCACGGGCTCAGCCGTACGACCGACGGCATCGCTCTCCCCCGTCAGAGCCGCGTTGTTCATGGAGACCTCGTGTGCCTCCACGAGGCGGCAGTCCGCCGAGACCGCGTCCCCGGCTTCCAGGACGACGACGTCCCCGGGTACCAGGTCACGCGCGGGCAGCTCCCGCCGCTGCCCGTCGCGCAGTACCCGGCATGTGTGCGGCACCATGGCCTGCAGCGACTCCGCCGTCCGCTCGGCCGAGTACTCCTGCGCGAAACCGATGGCCGCGTTCAGCACCACCACACCCAGAATCGCGATGGCCAGCTGCAAGGTGCCCACGTCCTGTGGCTCCTGCAGTCCATACGCCAGGAATGTGATCGCCGATGCGACGAGCAGTACGACGGCGAAGAGGTCGGTGAACTGGCCGACGAGGTCTCGCCACAATCCCCTCCGCCTCGCGGGCGGAAGATCGTTGGGCCCGAACCGCTCCCGCCGCGCCGCCGCATCCGCCGACGCCAGTCCCCGCGGCGAGGTGTCCAGCGAGGCAAGGACCTCCCCTGCCGCCAGCGACTGCACGGGGGGACCGCACGTCCCGCTCGGGGCCGCCGGCCTGCGGCCCCCGTCTCCGGGCTGCTTCGTTACGGAGGTTCCGGTGCCCATCATCGAGCGCCTCGCACCGCCGCTGTCACGGCGCGGTCACGCGGACCGCCGTGACCTTGTACTCGGGGCAGGACGTGACGGTGTCCGCGTGGTCGGAGGTGAGGCGGTTCACTCCACTCGCGGGGAAGTGGAAGGAGCAGAAGGCCTGGCCGGGGGCCGTCTGTTCGCTGCCCCGGGCGGTGAGCCGGGCCCGGCCGTGCCGGCTCTCCACGGAGATCTGCGTGCTGTCCCGCACGTCGTACCGGACGGCGTCGTCGGGATTGAGATCGAGGAAGTCGACCGGATCGAGTGCGAGGTTGCCGCCGCGCCGGGTCATGCTCCCGGAGTTGTAGTGGGCCCAGCGCCGCCCGGTGACCAGGACCAGCGGATAGTCGTCGTCGGGCTGGTCACCGGGCGGGAGATAGGGGGCTGCGGCCAGGTGGGCCCGCCCGTCCGGCGTGGCGAAGTGCTTTGTGTACAGCTTGGCCTCCCCCGGCCGGTCGGGGTCCGGGCACGGCCAGGGCACAGCGTCCTCGCGGTCCAGGCGGGCGTGGGAGAGCCCGGCGAAGACGGGCGCGACCCGCCCGCACTCGGCCAGGGCATCGGCCGGAGTCGCGCAGCCCAGGTCGACTCCCATCACCGCGGCAAGGGAACGTACGACGTCGCAGTCGCTTCGGGCCTCTCCCGGTGGGTGCACGGCCGGGCGGACCCGCTGGAACCGGCGGTCGAAGTTGACGAAGGTGCCGTCTTTCTCCAGCCAGGAGGCGACCGGTAGTACCACGTCTGCGTGCCCGGCGGTCTCGGACAGGAACAGTTCGTTGCAGGCGACGAGCGGGCACGCGTCGAGGGCCTGGGCCACCCGGTTCGCGTCGGGGTCGGTGGCGCACACGTCCTCGCCGATGACCCACAGCGCCCGCAGATCCCCGGCCCGCGCGGCGGTGAACATGTCCGGGATCCGCAGGCCGGGCCGATGCGGAACCGGGACGCCCCACACCGCCTCGGCCCGGGATCGTGCGGCCGGGTCGGTCACCTTCCCGTAGCCGGGCACCAAGTCGGGCAGCGCGCCCATGTCGGAGGCGCCTTGGACGTTGTTCCGGCCGCGCAGCGGGTTGACCCCGTGCCCGCGGCCGGTGCCCATGGCACCTCGCAGGATCGCCAGGTTTGCCAGCGACCGCACCCCGTCCGTTCCGTGCAGGTGCTCGGTGACGCCCAGGCCGTAGACGATCGCGGGGCGCTGGGCCCGGCCGTAGAGCCGGGCGGCGGCGATCAGGTCCGCGGCGGGTATCCCCGTGATGTCCGCGACCCGTTGGGGCGGGTAGTCGTCCAGCAGCTCGGCGAGTTCCGGAAGGCCTGTTGCTCGTCGGCGCAGGAAATCCTCATCGATCAGTCCTTCTCCGAGCAGGACGTGCGCGAGCCCGTGAAACAGTGCGACGTTGGTGCCGGGGCAGGGGCGCAGATGGACGTCGGCATGCAAGGCGAGGCCGATGGCGCGGGGGTCTGCGACGACCAGCTTGGCCCCGTGCAGCACGCGCCGGAGCAGTCGCGCTCCGACCACCGGGTGGGCCTCGACGGGGTTGGCGCCCACCACCAGCAGGCAGTCGGCCCGCTCGACATCGTCGAAGCTGTCGGTGCCGCCGGAGAGTCCGAAGGAGGCGGTCAGGCCGGCGGCGGACGGGGAGTGGCACAGACGCGAGCAGTTGTCGACGTTGTTCGTGCCGATGACGACCCGCATGAACTTCTGGACCAGGTAGTTCTCCTCGTTGGTGGCGCGGGCCGACGAGATCGCCGCCACCGCATCCGCACCGCCCGCCTCAACGGCCTTGCGCAACCCCCGGGCGACATGGCCGAGCGCCTCGTCCCAGCCGACCGGCTCCAGGCGGCCGTCGCGTCGCAGCAGCGGTCGGGTGAGCCGTTCGGAGGAGGTGAGATATCCATGGGCGAAGCGGCCCTTGACACATGCGTGCCCCTGGTTGACCGGGCCGTCCCGGGCGGGCAGAACGGCGGTGACTTCGCCGTCCTGGGCGGCGACCTCGAGGGAACACCCGACGCCGCAGTAGCCGCAGGTCGTGCGCGTCCGGACCGCCGCTGCCCGGCTCGCGGAGGTGAGCGCGAGGTGGACGTACGGGTGTGAGTCGTCCCTGCCCCGGCCCGCGGAGCTCTGTGCCGTCTCGGGGCTGATGCCCATCGACCGGCAGACATGCGCCAGCTCGCTGGGGTTGCCGTCGGCGAGGGCCCGGGGCGGCAGGGAGGAGGCGATGAGTTCCACCGCTTCCCTGCGCAGTTGCCGCAGATCGTCGGTGGTGGTTTCGACGCGGACGCCGGATGCGGCCGGGGTCACGCAGGCGGCCGCGATCTGCCCGTCGGCCCGTACGAGACATGTACGGCAGGACCCGGCAGGGCTGAGCCGGTCATCGGAACAGAGCGCGGGCAGCGCGATCCCGGCCGAATGGACCGCCGTGAGCAGTGCGGCTCCCTCAGGCACGTGGACACCTGTGCCCTCGACCTCGACCTCGATCTCGAGTTCGGTCATGGGCCCCATCCAGCCAGTCGATCCCCATAGGCGCGGGCGAGACTGTGCACGGCAGGCGGAATGCGCCGTCCGAAGGCACACAGACTCGCCTCGGCGAGGAGCCGGGAAAGCCGTTCCCACTCCTGTCCCGGCGGGGTACCGGCGGATGCCATGTCCAGGCCCCGGCGCGAGCCGACTCGGCAGGGTGAGCACGCGCCGCAGCTCTCGGCCGCGGCGAACTCCCACACGTGGTGCAGCACTTCCTCCGGTGTCACGCGCTCGTCGAAGGCGACGAGACCGGCGTGGCCAAGGGCGGCGCCCCAGGCCGACAGTTCTGCCTCCGACAGGAGTACGTCCAGCGAGTCGGCGGCGAGGAAGCCGCCCAGTGGACCGCCGATCTGGAGAGCGACCAGTTCAGCGCCGTCCTTCAGGCCGCCGCCCAGTTCGGTGACGATCCGCTGCACTGATGTGCCGAGCTCGACCTCGTAGCAACCCGGCCGGGCGAACCGCTCGGAAAGGGAGACCGGCTCCGCATTGTTGACCACGGTCGGCGCGTCCCACAGGCCGTGCTCCGTCGGGTACGGCGGGCGTGGCCGGGCGCATCCGCGGCCGCCCTCCAGACTCGCGATCAGAGCGGTCTCCTCACCGGCGACGTAGGATCCCGCGCCATCGACGACCTGGATGTCCACGGAGGTGGTCGTGCCGTGCACGGATAGGCCGAGATGGCCGCAGGCGTACGCCTGACCGACTGCTTCCCGCATCCGCGCCAGAGCGGCCGGGTACTCAGAGCGCACCAGCACCAGCCCCTGGCCTGCTCCGCATGCGAAGCAGGCTCCACGCCGGTCGGCCAGGGCCCGGAAGGCGTCGAAGCGGCCCGCGGGGTGAACGGGAGCCATGTCTTCATCGTGGACGCGGTCGCACGGCGCTGCATCCGGGGCGACACCTGCCGACGACGCACCCGTCCCTGGGATGTGCAGCAACGCCAGCAAGGCCGGGGGCGCCCCCACGCCAATTCGTCGTCTGCCCCCCAAGGGCCCGGAGAGGTCCACCAAGGCGAACAGCCAGGGGTCTGCCGGATCACCGACCAACCAGCATGTGCCGCCGCCACGCGCAGATTGAGCAGGGCGGCTCCACAGCCGAGATGGAGCGCACGGTTCGTGGGGTCCGCCTTCGGCATGGTGCGCGTGGGATCGCCGCGCAGCTGCAAGATCCCGCTGTCGCGCAGAAAGCGGAACCTCAGTGCTCATCGCTGGTCAATCCCTTCCGAACGCGCTGGTCCCTGCCGGCCCGATCATCAGCGTGGAACGGACACCACCCCGCGTACAGGGCCCTAGGGGCCACGTTCCGGTACCAAATGGATCCAAGGGCTGAATAGGATATTCCGGAGCTATCTGCCCGCTCGACGCCGTTGCCACCCAGGGCGAGACGTGCCCCGGCCGAACGTAGAGGCGCCCGTGACCCCCCGCCCCGTGCAGACCACGCCCACTGGCGACGAGCACCCTGCCGGGCTCACGGAGCAAGAGGCGGCGCGCCGTCTCTTCGAGTACGGCCGCAACGAGGTCGCCGCACGGCGTGCCGTGCGGATGCACACGCGCGTGCTCGCCCAGCTCCGGGATCCGTTGATCATGGTTCTCCTCGGTGCAGTGGTCCTGACCGTCGCCATTGGTGATCACGCTGATTCCGTCGTCATCGCCCTTGTGATCGTCGTGAACACCACGGTCGGCGTGATCCAGGAGATCAGGGCCGACAACGCGGTGGCCGCACTGTCGGCCATGTCCGCGCCGAGCGCACGAGTACTGCGCGACGGCACGGACCGGGAGGTGCCTGCCACGGAAGTTGTGCCGGGAGACGTGCTGCTGCTGGGCGAAGGCGACATCGTGCCCGCAGACGCCCGGCTCATGGAGGCGTCGGCGCTGCTCGTCGACGAGTCGATGCTGACGGGTGAGTCCGTTCCGGTCGACAAGGACCTTCGCTCCGAGCTGCCGGAGGCGGCGACGCTGAGCGCCGGCACTGTCGTCGTACGGGGGCGGGGGGTGGCAGAGGTGACGGCCACGGGGGCGGCGAGTGCCCTCGGCCGTATTGCCGCGTTGCTGGTGGGCCGGCTGGAGCCGACACCGCTCCAGCGGCGGCTGGCATCCCTGGGCCGCGTACTTGCTGTCGTCACGCTTGCGTTGTGTGTGCTCGTGTTCGGGCTGGGCCTCCTGCGCGGTCAGGGACTCGGGACGATGGCGGTGACGGCGATCAGCCTGGCGGTCGCCGCCGTTCCGGAGTCGCTGCCCGCCGTTGTCACCTTGGCGCTGGCCTTGGGCGCCCGTCGGATGGCAGCTCGGCATGCCGTGGTACGGCGGCTGCCTGCGGTGGAGACGCTCGGCTCGGTGACCGTGCTCGGGGCCGACAAGACGGGCACCCTCACCGAAGGCCGCATGGTGGTCGAACACGTCTGGACACCCGGCGGCGCGGTCGACTTCACCGGCGTCGGCTACGAGCCGACGGGTGAGACGCGCGTCGGCGGAAGGATGGCAACCGCTGCCGAACTCGTCCCCGTACAGGAAGTGCTGACCGTTGCCGCGCTGTGCAACGATGCCACCCTGCGTCCGCCGCCGGCAGAAGCTGAGCACGACGAACGCTGGACGGCCTCAGGCGATCCCACGGAAGCAGCGCTGCTCACCGCCGCGGCCAAGGTCGGCTGCGCCGACCACCACGTGCTGCGGCAGCGGTATCCGCGAACGGCCGAGGAGCCGTTCGACAGCATGCGCAAGCGCATGACGACGCTGCACATGACTCCGTCCGGCCATGTGATGGTGTGCTTGAAGGGCGCTCCGGAGGCCGTCGTCCAGGAGACTGTGCTCGACGAGAGCGCAGACCGGCTCGAGGGCGTCCGGCAGGAAGCGGCACGGCTGGCCGCGCAGGGTTACCGAGTACTCGCTGTTGCCTCGGCACTGCGCGACGACCCGCTGGTGCACGTCGCCGATGCCGAGACGCACCTTCGCCTGCTCGGCCTTGTGGCGCTGAACGATCCCCCGAAGGCCGCTGCGACCGCAACGCTCGCTTCCTGCCGGGCTGCGGGCATCACTCCGGTACTCATCACCGGTGACCATCCCGCCACCGCACGGGCGATCGCTGCGCGAGTGGGACTGCTCGACGCCGGCTCCGAGGCCCGCGACGTCGTCACCGGCCCCGCCCTGGCATCCGGAGCCGTCGGCGA
>NZ_JBEXSW010000084.1:0-18060 GCF_040613775.1 Streptomyces sp. NPDC006208
CAATCATTAGCCTCAACCCCCGGACCTTGTCCGGGGGTTGAGGCATTTTTGCGTTTAGGGTCAGGGGCATGCGCTATGACCTTGTCATCTTCGACAACGACGGTGTGCTCGTCGACAGCGAGCCCCTTGCCAACACCATCCTGGCCGGCTATCTCACCGAGCTCGGGCACCCCACGACGTACGAGGACTCCCTGCGGGACTACATGGGGTCCGCCGTGCATCGGGTGCATGACCTCGTGCGCGAGCGGACCGGGAAGGCCCTGCCCGACGATTTCGACGAGACGCTGCACGCTCGTGTCTTCGCCGCCTTTGAGCGGGAGTTGGTCGCCGTCGACGGGGTGACCGACGTCCTGGAGAAGCTGGCCGCGGACGGCGTGCCGTACTGCGTGGCCTCGTCCGGGAGTCATGAGCGGATCCGCGTAGGGCACCGCAAGACCGGGCTTCACCGGTGGTTCGCCGAGGGCACCGTGTTCAGCGCGCAGGACGTGGGGCGGGGCAAGCCGGACCCCGACCTCTTCGTCCATGCCGCCGAGCGGATGGGTGTGGCACCGCAGCGATGCGTGGTCGTGGAGGACAGCCCTCTCGGTGTGCAGGCCGCGAGGGCGGCGGGGATGGATGTGTACGGGTTCACGGCCATGCTGTCGGCGGACAAGCTGGAGGGGGCCTCGGGCTACTTCACCGAGATGACCGAGCTGCCGGCCCTGCTCGCTTGATCTACCCCTTGCAGCCATCTACCCACGGGTAGGGGCCGGGCTTACGCTGTGCGGCCATGACAGATGCACGGTTGCGGCACGGGCGTGCCTCGTTGGCGTTGAGCTTCTTCGCGCAGGGGGTCGCCTTCGCTCTCCTCGTGACCCGTATCCCCGCCGTGCAGGACCGTTACGGCATATCCGACGGCCTGCTGCCGGTCTTCCTCGCGGCCGTGCCGATCCTCGCCGGGTTGTCGAGTGTCCTGACCGAGCGGCTCGTGCGGCGCCTCGCGCCCAGTGTGGTGCTGCGGTGGGCGCAGCCTGTGGTCTTCCTTGGGCTGCTCGCGGTCGGGGCGGGCAGCGAGATGTGGGAGGTGGCCGTCGCCCTGGGCGTGTTCGGGCTGTCGGTCGGGGCCCTGGACGCGTCGATGAACATGCTCGGGGTCAGCCTTCAACGGGCGTACGGGCGCAGCATCATGCTCGGCTTTCATGCTGCGTACAGCCTCGGCGGGATCGCCGGCGCCTCTCTGGCCTGGGTGGGGGCGCACTGGGACCTGGCGCTGGTGATCTCGTATCTGCCGGTGATCGTGGTGCTGTTGCCGGTGGTGCTGGTGGGGAGCGGGTGGTACGTCGACGGAGAGAGGACAGGGGAGGGGACACAGGGGCACGCGCTGGGGCAGGCGCCGGGGCGGTCCGACGTCGCCGCGAAGGCGGGCCCGGGCCGCGCGGACGGTGTCGCCTTCAAGCTGCTGCTGCCGCTGTGTCTGGTGATGACGTTCGCGTACATCGGGGACTCGACCGTCTCCAACTGGAGCGCGAAGTATCTGCAGGACGTCCTCGGGAGCTCGGAGGAGCTGGCGACCGTTCCGTACAACGCCTACATGGTGACAACGCTGGTGGGCCGGGCCCTCGGCGACTTCGGGGTACGGCGCTTCGGGGCGGTGGCGGTCGTCAGGTGCGGGGCGGTGCTGGCCGCGGCCGGGTTCGCGGTGGTGGCCGGCGCGTCCGGCGCCTGGGTGGGGATGCTCGGTTTCACGCTGCTGGGGTTCGGGCTGTGTGTGATCGTGCCGCAGACGTTCGCGGCTGCCGGCCGGCTGTTCCCGGGGGCGAGCGACGCGGCGGTGGCGCGGCTGAACGTATTCAATTACGTGGGGTTCCTGATCGGGTCTCCGTTGGTCGGGGCGCTCGGTGACACGTGGAGCTACCGCGGGGCGATGCTGGTGCCGATGGTGTTGGTGCTGGCGACGCTCGTGTACGCCCGCTCGTTCGCGGACGCGGGCGCCCGATACGGTGGCGGGCATGAGCGGCCGCGGGTTGTTGATGTGGGACGAGGCGGTAACGAAGTATGACTTCGGTAGCAGCCATCCGATGGATCCGGTGCGGCTTGCGCTGACCATGGGGTTGGTGCGGTCCTACGGGCTGGATCGCGCCATGACCGTGGTGGCAGCCAAGGCGGCCGGGGACTCGACGCTCCGGCTCGTGCATCGCGAGGACTACGTGGCGGCGGTGCGGGCGGCATCGGCGGACCCGAGGTCGGCGGACCAGTCGTACGGACTCGGGACGCTCGACGATCCGGCGTTCGCCGGGATGCACGAGGCATCAGCGCTCATCGCCGGGCAGTCGGTAGGGGCCGCGGAAGCGGTGTGGCGTGGCGACGCGGCGCATGCGGTGAACTTCGCGGGCGGGCTGCACCACGCGATGCCTGGGTCGGCGGCGGGGTTCTGCATCTACAACGACGCGTCGCTGGCGATCGCGCGGCTGCTGGAGCTGGGTGCCGAGCGCGTCGCGTACGTGGATGTGGACGTGCATCACGGGGACGGCGTGCAGGCGGCCTTCTGGGACGATCCGCGGGTGCTCACGATCTCGCTGCACGAGCATCCCCGCATGCTGTTCCCGGGCACCGGCTGGCCCGAGGAGACCGGCGGGACCGGTGCGGGAGAGGGCAGCGCGGTCAATGTGGCGTTGCCGGCGGGAACGGGGGACGCGGGGTGGCTGCGGGCGTTCCACTCGGTGGTGCCCGAGCTGCTGGCGGACTTCCGTCCCCAGGTGCTGGTGACACAGCACGGGGCGGACACGCACTTCGAGGACCCGCTGGCCCATCTGGCGGTCTCGCTGGATGCGCAGCGTGCGGTGCAGGAGGCATGTCATGACCTGGCGCACGAGTACGCGGACGGCGGGCGCTGGGTGGCGCTGGGCGGTGGCGGATACGCGGTGGTGGACGTGGTGCCGCGCTCGTGGACACACCTGGTGGGAATCGCGGCGCATGAGCCGGTGGACCCGGAGTCGGTGATCCCGTCGTCATGGCGGGACGAGGTGTACGCGCGGACGCGCCAGTTGGCGCCGGCGCGTATGACGGACGGGCGGACTTCGGTGACGTGGCGGCCGTGGGAGGAGGGCTACGACCCGGCGGACCGTCTGGACCAGGCGGTGCTGGCGACGAGGCGGGCGGTGTTCCCGCTGAGAGGGTTGCTGGCGTAAACGTTCTTCCGGCCGTCTCCCTTGTACGACGGCTGATCCTCTGTGCGGGTGATCCTCTGTGCGACGGGAGATCCCCCCGGGTCCCGGCTCCACCCTGGGCGATTCAGCCATATGGGTGGTGGGGTGGCTCCTCGTCACACCGCGGACCCGGCGTCGCGCACCGGCATCGCCCTGAGCATTACGCCAACAGTGCGGCGTCTCCCGGCTTTTGCCGCGCGGGGTGAGGCGGTGCGCCAGCATCGGGAGCGTGGTGAGCAGGGGAGCGCTGAGGGCGCATCTGGTGGGCTTCGGGCTGGCGGGGGTCGTGGGTACGTCGCGCGAGACCAGTCTGCGCAGCTATCGCGCGTTCGCCGCCAGGGATCCGCGGGTCACCCTCGGGCTCGTTCCCGAATCGTCATGGGGGGAGCGCGAGTTGATCGCCCTCATGGCCGCCAGGTGCGGGGTGTCGGGAGATCCCGCGCATCGTGCCGGGGCCGACGTCATCGATCCCGAGCTGACGTTGTGTGCGCTCGACGCGTTCGCTGAGCGGCTGGCCGAGGTGGCCGGAGCGGGGGCGCCCGTCATGTTCGGGACCGGGCATCCGCAGCGGCTGCTCGGGTTCTACGCCGGGCTGGCAGACGCTTTGTCGGCGGCGGGGTGTCCTGTCCTCACTCCTGCGCAGGGGCGATGTGTCGACATAACGACCCGGTTCGGCGTACGTACGTACAACTTGGAGTACGTAAGAGGTGTCGCGCTGCTGTGCGAGCCCGGGCGGAGGGAGAGCGGGCGCGAACTCGGGGCGCACAGTCATTCCCCGCTGCCGGTCAGGGTCGCCCTCCAGGCGGCCGCGGAGGACGGCGGGCCGTTTCCCGAGCTGCTCGTCGGTGATCACGGCTGGGTCTGCGGGGCAGGTCAGCTGGGGATCGGGGCGATCGGGCTGGCGGACACCGATGATCCCGCCCTCTTCGTGGGCGAGGCCGAGGGTCGGATTTCGGTCGTCGTTCCGGTTGATGACGCCGTACGGTCCGCTTACTACCGCCCGCTGACGCGCTATGTACTCAATCGAGCGTGTCTGTCACAGTAGGCCGCCGATCGCTGCTCCTCTTCCCCACTCGTATCACCCGCCCCTAGTCTGGGGAGTGAGCGCACAGCGACGTTGAGTCACCGGAGGGGAAGCCGGTGCGCGTCGGGTGCGGAAGGTACAGGTGGGTCATGGCTGCTGGCAGCGAGAGGCCTCTCAACGAGGTCAAGTTTCTTACGGTGGCAGAGGTTGCCTCTGTCATGCGAGTGTCGAAGATGACGGTGTACCGGTTGGTGCACAGCGGTCATCTGCCGGCGATCCGGGTGGGGAGGTCGTTCCGGGTGCCGGAGCAAGCGGTTCATGAGTATCTCCGCGAATCCTTCGTGGGGGTGGAATCCGCGTAATGAGGGGCCGACGATTCCCCTCGGATTACGTCCCTCACTCGGCGGCAGGTAGGCTAGGCCGACGTAGGTCGTGTGGGCCCAGACGCCCCGCACCGAGTGAAGAGAAGTGAGCGAGGGTAGTCGTGGGCTCTGTTATCAAGAAGCGGCGTAAGCGGATGGCCAAGAAGAAGCACCGCAAGCTGCTCAAGCGCACCCGCGTTCAGCGTCGCAACAAGAAGTAAGCGGCAGCTGTACGCGTGCTCGGCCCTTCCACCACCTGGTGGAAGGGCCGAGGTGCGTTTACGGCAAAAGTGCGCCCGGCGGTCATCACAGCGCAACACCGAAGCGCTACGGTGACGCACAGGACCTAGGGGAAGGCGCTGATCTTGGGAAAGGTCGTGCTCGTCACCGGGGTGGCCCGGCAGCTCGGGGGCCGTCTGGTGCGGCGTATCCAGCGGGATCCCGAGGTCGACCGGGTGATCGGGGTCGACGCGGTGGCGCCCGCGCACCACTTGGGCGGGGCCGAGTTCATTCGCGCAGACATCCGCCAGCCCGCGATAGCGCGTGTTCTGGCCGAGCATGTCGTCGACACGGTCGTGCACATGGATGTCACGGGTACGCCGCTCGGTGCAGGCGGTCGTACCACGGTCAAGGAGACCAATGTCATCGGCACCATGCAGCTGCTCGGTGCCTGCCAGAAGTCGCCCACCGTCAAGCGGCTGGTGATCAAGTCCAGTACGAGCGTGTACGGCTCCGCCCCACGCGATCCGGCCGTCTTCACCGAGACCACGCCGCCCAAGTCGCTGCCGAGCGGCGGATTCGCCAAGGACGCGGTGGAGGTCGAGGGATATGTGCGCGGCTTTGCCCGGCGCCGCCCGGATGTCGCCGTGTGCGTACTGCGCTTTGCGAACATCCTGGGACCGTGCGCGGACTCCCCGCTCGCCGAGTTCTTCGCTCTTCCGGTCATGCCGACCGTCTTCGGCTACGACCCGCGTCTGCAGTTCGTCCACGAGGACGATGTGATCGACGTGCTGCGGATCGCCCTGCACGAGCCGCGGCGCGGCACGCTGAACAGTGGCACGTTCAATGTCGCCGGGGACGGGGTGCTGACGCTCTCGCAGTGCTCGCGCCGGCTGGGACGGCCGACGCTGCCGGTGCTGCTGCCGGCGGTCACCTGGGTCGGCTCGGCGCTGCGTACGGTCGGCGTCACGGACTTCTCGCCCGAGCAGATCCGGCTGCTCACCCATGGCCGGGTGGTCAGTACGGTCCAGATGCGCGAGACACTCGGATTCGTCCCGAAGTTCTCGACTGCGGAAACGTTTGCGGACTTCGCCCGCAGCCGGGCTCCGGGACTGCTCCCGCCCGAAGCGGTCTCCAGAGCCGTGGACCGGCTCGCGGCCGCGCTGCCGGGCGCGGACAGCGGTGGGCCTGCGGGCTCACAGACGACTCACAGGGCCGGACAAGCCAGGTAAGGAGCGCAGCCAACGATGGCGGACGCCAAGGTCATTCCGTTCGACGACGACCGTTCGCGCGGCGGGGCCCCCCGCCCGGCGCGGCGGCGCCCGGCGGGGGGCGGTCGCAGGAAGGCCGAACCCGCGGCCGTGGTCCGTGAGGCGCCGGTGAGCCCGCTGCCCGGGCAGTCGGGCGGCGGAGCGCCCTCCGGGGCGCAGGCGGACGCTGAGGCCGGCAGGACCGCTGAGGAAGCCGCAGGGGGCGCCCCGGGTGCCGACGCCCCGCGGGCCGCGCCGCGGTCGGCGGGCGCTGCCGGGTGGGACCGGCGGATCGCGGGCGGCCTGGCGTTTCTGCGCCGCCGGCTGACCGGTGACTACGAGGTCGACGAGTTCGGCTTCGACGAGGAGCTGACCGACCAGGTCCTGATGTCGCTGCTGCGGCCGGTGTACGAGAAGTACTTCCGTGTCGAGGTGAAGGGCATCGAGAACATCCCGTCCGACGGCGGGGCGCTGGTGGTGGCCAATCACTCGGGGACGCTGCCGCTGGACGGGCTGATGATGCAGGTGGCCGTCCACGACACCCATCCGGCGGGCCGTCATCTCCGGTTGCTCGCCGCGGATCTGGTGTTCATGCTGCCGGTGGTCAACGAGCTGGCCCGCAAGGCGGGGCACACCCTGGCGTGTGCGGAGGACGCCGAGCGGCTGCTGCAGCGGGGTGAGGTCGTCGGGGTGATGCCGGAGGGCTTCAAGGGCATCGGGAAGCCGTTCAGCGAGCGCTACAAGCTTCAGCGCTTCGGGCGCGGCGGTTTCGTGTCGACCGCGCTGCGCGCGGGTGTGCCGATCGTGCCGTGCTCGATCGTCGGGGCGGAGGAGATCTACCCGATGCTCGGGAACGCGAAGACGCTGGCGCGGCTGCTGGGGTTCCCGTACTTCCCGCTCACGCCGACGTTTCCGTGGCTGGGGCCACTCGGGGCGGTGCCGCTGCCGACGAAGTGGACGATCCAGTTCGGGGAACCGATCGCGACGGACGGGTATCCGCCGGAGGCGGCGGAGGACCCGATGCTGATGTTCAATCTGACCGACCAGGTCCGGGAACAGATTCAGCACACGCTGTACAAGCTGCTGGTGCAGCGCCGGTCCGTCTTCTTCTGAGCACATGCGTGTGGGTGGGCCCCGGCCGGGGCCCACCCACACGCATGTCCGCGGACGCCTCGCGTCGCTACCCGTCGTCGCCGTCGAGGCCGAGGCCCGGCAGGATGCCGGGGAGCAGCGGCGGGATGGTGATGTCCGGACCCGGCGCGGTGGACTGCCTGCCGGACGGGGACGGGCCGGTGCCCTGCGCCGGGGGATCGAGCAGATCGCCCGTGCCACCGCCGAGCAGCCCGTCGCCCGAGACCGAACTGGAGCCGGACGGCTGCGGCTTGCTGTCCTCCCCCGTGCGGCCGGCGGTGCTGTCCGGTGAGGACGGCGCCGTGCGGCTGCCGGGGCCCGCTGTGTGCCCGGAGCCCTGCGTGGTCCCGGGGCTCCGGGAGCCGCGGCCGCTGTCCGGCATACGGGGCAGCAGCGACTCGAGCGGGCCGACCTGTTGGTCTATGGCGTCGAAGGCGTCGTTCACCTGTTTGCCGACATCGGTCAGCTGGGCGGGCAGGCGGTCGCGCAGTCCGTTCCACGTCTCCCGGTGCGAGCGGGAGAACGAATTGAGCGTGGCGATCGGGCCGAGCGAGCCGTCCCGTTCGTACGCCGCGGACAGCAGCCGGTGGCCCTCGCTGACGTCGTGGCCCATACCGTTGAGCGTGCGGCGGACCTCGCCGAGGGATTCGTGGTCCATGTCGCCGGCGCGGGCACGCTCCATCAGGCGGCGGGCCTCGCTGAGACGGGTCGATGCCTGGTCGAGGTAGAGCTCGCCCCGGTCGGAGTCACCGTCCGCCAGGTTGAGTTTGAAGTCCTCCATGCCACGCTTCAGCCCGTACAGCGAGTCACCGGGGAGGGCGTCGGAACTGGCGGCGGCCACTCCCCCGAAGGCGCCCGCGGCTACACCGACGGTCAGTCCACCGGCCGCAAGCCCCTTCGACCACCGGGAGCGTGGTCGGAGCTTCCGGAGCGGGGCGGCCCGATGGGCGCCGCGGCCGTGGGTCCGCTGCTCGGGCACCGTAGGGCCCGAGGTTGTACCTCCCGCGGCGAACATCGCTTCCATGGCGGCCACGAGCTGGGCTCGCTGCACCACTTTGACCTCGGGGTCCAGCTCCGGCTTCGGCAGCTCGCCGAGGCCGTTCGCCAGGGCCAACAGCCGTCCGCGCTCGGTCGGTTCGACCGACTCGTCCGGCTGCTCAGGATCCTGATCTTCCAAGGCCTGGGCGAAGGCGTTCGCCCGCCGGTGCGCCGAAACGTTCGCGATCACTGGCGGCACCTCCTCTCGTCATGACGGTCGACTCCCCTGGGCGTCTGGAGGGTTGCACGCCTTGAGCGAATCCACACGAACGAGTGAGTGGAAGCGGACATGGCGTGTCCACAGGGAGCCTGCATCCCGCACAACGAGCGGCGCGGCACTTGGGTTACGCGCGAAAGATGATCGGACCAGTGCGTCATCGGGCGTCACCGAATGTGAGTCGGGTAAGGGTCGATGGTGTGGGGGGCGACATACGGGGGTCGGGGACAGCAGGGGAGGGGAGGTGTCTCAGCGGGCGTCTTCGGGGAGGAGGCGAGCCAGTGTCCTGACGGCCCGGTACTGGAGGGTCTTGATCGCGCCCTCGTTCTTCCCCATCACCCTGGCCGTCTCGGCGACCGAGAGGCCCTGCAGGAAGCGCAGTGTCACGCACTCCTGCTGCTGGGGGTTGAGCTTGCGGACCGCTTCGAGCAGTGCGGCGTTGGAGAGCGATTCGAGGACGGAGTCCTCGGGGCTGCGCTCCACCTCGTTGGCGTCGAGCATCTCGCCGGTGGTCACTTCGAGCCGGAAACGGCTCGACTTGAAGTGGTCGGCGACCAGATTGCGGGCGATCGTCACCAGCCAGGCGCCGAAGTCGCGGCCCTGCCAGGTGAAGGTGGAGATGCGGCGCAGGGCACGCAGGAAGGTCTCGCTGGTGAGGTCCTCCGCCGTCGCCTTGCCGCCCACGCGGTAGTAGATGTAGCGGTAGACGGTGTCGCTGTACTGGTCGTAGAGCCGGCCGAAGGCCTCCGCCTCGCCCGCTTGCGCGCGCTCGACGAGGTCCATCATGCGGGCGCTGTCGCTGTCGGCGGTGGGCCTGCGGGCGGTGGTCGAGGCGCCCGAGGTGCTGCGGCTCCCGCGTCTGCCCACTGCGGCGCGACCGTCGGCCAGGGCGTAGCAGGGGGCGGCCGGGCCGTTGACGGCGAGGCCGGACGTGGCGATTGCAGGGACGGCGTACGCGGTGGGGACGAAGCCGCGCAAGTGGTCGAGGACCGCTGCGCGCAGCGTAGCCAGGCCCGAGGCGTCAACCCCGACGTGTGGGTACACGGGACTCCCAGAGGCAGAGCTTCCATCACGTGCAGTGCGGGACCGTTCACCCGTCGTGGGGACTGGTGGGGTCCGTCATGCGTCTGAGGAGAATAACGCTTCGTACAGGCAGTGCTACACCCAGTTGCTCAAATCGTCGTTTCCGTCGCTTCTGTTACGCCTAGGCGACAGATCAAGTCGCACATTGTGAGCAGTTGTTGATCGAATTGGTGCGTGATCTGTCTTTTCGGGTGGTGGGTTGTGGCCGGGCGCCCGTAACAGGACTGGCCGGAGGCGGTCGTGGGTCACCACCGGGGGATTGGCCGCCGACACGCGCGGGGAAGGGGGCGCAGGCCCGCAGTGGCCGCAGGCGAAGGGGTACGCCGAACGGCGTCGCCCTGCCGGGTACGGCCGGTGACGGGGGGCGTCAGCGGCGGCGGCGATGCAGGGCGACCGCGGCCGCGGTGCCACCGGCCAGCGCTCCCACACCTGCCGCGGCGGGGATGCCGACCTTGGCCGCCTTGCGGCCGGTCCGGTAGTCGCGCAGCCGCCAGTCCAGGGCCCGCGCGTGCTTGCGCAGCTTGGTGTCCGGGTTGATCGCGTACGGGTGCCCGACCAGCGAGAGCATCGGGATGTCGTTGTGGGAGTCGCTGTAGGCGGCGCACCGGCCGAGGTCCAGGCACTCGGCGGCTGCCAGGGCGCGTACGGCCTCGGCCTTGGCGGGTCCGTGCAGCGGCTCGCCCACCAACTTGCCGGTGTAGACGCCGTCGACGGACTCGGCGACCGTGCCGAGCGCGCCGGTCAGCCCGAGGCGGCGGGCGATGATCGTGGCGGTCTCGACCGGTGCCGCGGTCACGAGCCAGACCTTCTGGCCCGCGTCGAGATGGGCCTGGGCGAGGGCGCGGGTGCCGGGCCAGATGCGGTCGGCCATGTACTCGTCGTAGATCTCCTCGCCGATGCTCATGAGCTCGGAGACGCGGTGGCCCTTGACGATGGACAGCGCGGACTCGCGCACGTCCTGCATATGCTCCGGGTCCTCGACGCCGGCGAGCCGGAACCACGTCTGCTGCCAGGCGAACCGGGCCAGTTCGCGGCGCTGGAAGAACTTCCGCTTGTACAGGCCGCGGCCGAAGTGGAAGATCGCGGCGCCCTGCATGACCGTGTTGTCGAGGTCGAAGAAGGCGGCGGCGCGGTCGTCCCCGGCGACGGGGAAAGCCGGTTCCGCGGCGTGCGCCCTGCCGTCCTTCGCTGCGTCGAGAACCTCGTACGCCTGCGAGGACTTGCGGGCTGCCTCGGCTGCGGCTTCGCCTGCGAGCACGCTGCGTGCGGTGGCGGAGCTCCTACGGGGGGTGAGCCATCCCAGTGCGGCCATGACGTGAGCATAGCCAGTCACCCCCACACTTCCCGACGTGCCGGAAAGCGATGGCGTGAACAGTGCGCGACCTCCCTGTTAAACAGGCCGCCGCGGCAGGAACCGGAGTCGGCGCGGACGGGCGGAGAATGGGCGTATGAGTCCCCTGTTGCGGCGTACGAAGAAGAAGGCCGGTGAGCGCGTGGTCACGTTGATCGGGAAGCCCGGGTGTCACCTCTGTGACGACGCGCGGGTGGTGATCGAGGCGGTCTGCGCGCAGACGGGTGCTTCGTGGGAGGAGAAGGACATCACACAGGACGAGGAGCTGCACCGCGCGTACTGGGAGCAGATCCCGGTGGTGCTGGTGGACGGCGAGCAGCACACCTTCTGGAAGGTGGACGCCGAGCGGCTGCGTCGCGCGCTGGGGGCGTAGCGCCGGCGACGGTTACCATCATGGTCGTTTTGCTGGGTTTGCTCCGCCGGTCGCCGGGCTCTATCGGGACACGACGAGGACAGGGCACAGTAGGCGGATCCAGCGGTCTCGGGGGCGTCATCGTGAGGAGTGTGTACGGCTTTGCCCCCATTGGCTCTGCAACGGATCGGGGTGGCCCGCGGTTCCGGAATCCGGTGTTCGGATTGCGTGACCCCGGTCACTTTGCTCGGACAAATGGGACACCATCTTTGTGCACGCGTTCACAAAGACATAGCCTGCATTCGACGGGGCGGTCTCGGAACATCTGGCCGCCTGCAGCCTCGCTCATCCCGCAGGAGCACCGTGGCAACTGGCCGAAATCACCGACCGGCGACCCGTAGCCGAGGAATCCCCGAGGCCACCGTCGCCCGGCTTCCGCTGTATCTGCGCGCACTCACCGCGCTGTCCGAGCGGTCCGTACCCACGGTCTCCTCCGAGGAGCTCGCGGCTGCCGCAGGCGTCAACTCCGCGAAGCTGCGCAAGGACTTCTCGTACCTCGGCTCCTACGGGACCCGTGGTGTCGGCTACGACGTCGAGTATCTCGTCTACCAGATCTCGCGTGAACTGGGGCTGACCCAGGACTGGCCGGTTGTGATCGTCGGTATCGGTAACCTCGGCGCCGCGCTGGCCAACTACGGCGGCTTCGCCTCGCGCGGCTTCCGCGTCGCGGCGCTGATCGACGCCGACCCGGCAATGGCCGGAAAGCCCGTCGCGGGCATGCCCGTGCAGCACAGCGACGACCTCGAGAAGATCATCAGTGACAACGGCGTGTCCATCGGCGTCATCGCGACACCCGCGGGCGCGGCCCAGCAGGTGTGTGAGCGCCTGGTCGCCGCCGGCGTCACCTCCATCCTGAACTTCGCGCCCACCGTCCTGTCGGTGCCGGACGGCGTCGACGTGCGCAAGGTCGACCTCTCCATCGAGCTGCAGATCCTCGCCTTCCACGAGCAGCGGAAGGCCGGCGAGGAGGCCGAGGCCGCAGGCCGGAAGGGACCCGACGGGGACATGCCCGCCGTGATGCCGGCATGAGTCTCCTGGTCGTCGGGCTGAGCCATCGCAGTGCGCCGGTGAGCGTGCTGGAGCGGGCCTCCCTGCCCTCGGACGCGCAGATCAAGCTGCTGCACGACACCCTGGCCGCGGAGCCCGCCGCCGAGGCGGCGGTACTGGCCACCTGCAACCGCATCGAGCTGTACGCCGACGTGGACAAGTTCCACGCCGGTGTCGCCGAGCTGTCCACGCTGCTGGCCCAGCACAGCGGGGTGGGCCTCGAGGAGCTCACTCCCTATCTGTACGTGCACTACGAGGACCGGGCCGTCCACCATCTGTTCTCGGTGGCCTGCGGGCTCGACTCCATGGTGGTCGGCGAGGGGCAGATCCTCGGACAGATCAAGGACGCCCTGGCCCTCGGGCAGGAACTGCACACCGCCGGACGGCTGATCAACGACCTGTTCCAGCAGGCCCTGCGGGTCGGCAAGCGCGCGCACAGCGAGACCGGGATCGACCGTGCCGGGCAGTCGCTCGTCACCTTCGGTCTCGAGCAGCTCGCTGCGGGCGCGCCCGTCGAGACGTGGGCGGCCGGCAAGCGGGCGCTGGTCATCGGCGCGGGCTCGATGTCCTCGCTCGCCGCGACGACGCTTGCCCGCCTCGGCGTGTCGGAACTGGTCATCGCGAACCGGACCCAGGATCGCGCCGAGCGGCTGGCGGCGGCGCTGAGCGCGCCGGGCGGCGTGCGCGCCCATGCCGTGTCCATGGCGGACGTGGCCGAAGAGCTGACACGTGCCGATGTGGCCGTCTCGTGCACCGGTGCGACCGGGCTGGTCCTGACGGCACAGTCCGTCGCGGCGGCGCTCGCGCAGCACGTCGTGCCGGGGGCGTCTTCCGGCGCCGACCTGAGGGCACCCGAAGGCAGCGTTGTCGCCCGGCTGGCCGCGGCCGCTGCGCGGGACGGGCGGGTCGCGGAGGTGCCGGGGCGGGCAGAGGACACGGCCGGCTTCCCGGCCACGTCCGGTGCGGATGTTGCGGCCGGCGAAGGCGACGTCGCCGCCCGGCCGGGCGATGCCGAGGTGTGCCCTGTCGGACTGGACGACGGCGCCCTGGCACAGCACGGCACCTGGGTCGACAACGCCTCCCGGGCCCCGCGGACCGACAGGAACCCGGTCACGGTGCACACCACCGGGCCCGTGCGGCTCGCGCTGCTCGACCTGGCCATGCCCCGCGACATCGATGCCGCCGTCCATCGTCTGGCCGGAGTGCGGCTCGTCGACATCGAGTCGCTGGCCGAGGCCTCCGCCGACGCGCCGATGGCCGCCGACGTGGACCAGGTGCGGAGCATCGTGGCCGACGAGGTGGCAGCCTTCGGCGCCGCCCAGCGGGCCGCGCACATCACCCCGACCGTGGTCGCCCTGCGCACCATGGCCGCGGATGTCGTGGCCGGTGAGGTCGCGCGGCTCGAGGGCCGGCTGCCCGACCTGGACGACAAGCAGCGTGCCGAGATCACCCAGACCGTGCGCCGTGTCGTGGACAAGCTCCTGCACGCGCCGACCGTGCGGATCAAGCAGCTGGCCGGCGAACCCGGCGGTGCCGGCTACGCGGACGCGCTGCGGACACTCTTCGACCTCGACCCGGAGACGGTCGCTTCCGTCAGCCGGGCCGACCTGAATGACGCAGACGTCAAGAACCGAGGGCGAGTATGACCGAGAGGGCACTGAGGCTCGGGACCAGACGCAGCAAGCTGGCCATGGCCCAGTCCGGCCACGTGGCGGACGCGGTGCGCCGGGCGACCGGCCGGGCCGTCGAGCTCGTCGAGATCACCACGTACGGCGATGTCTCCCGTGAGCACCTCGCGCAGATCGGCGGCACCGGAGTGTTCGTCGTCGCGCTGCGCGAAGCGCTGCTGCGCGGCGAGGTCGACTTCGCCGTGCACTCGCTGAAGGACCTGCCGACCACGCAGCACGACGACCTCGTGCTGGCCGCGATCCCGAAGCGCGAGGACCCGCGCGATGTGCTGGTCGCGCGCGACGGTCTGACGCTCGACCGGCTGCCGCACGGCGCCCGCGTCGGCACCGGCTCGCCGCGCCGGATGGCGCAGCTGAACGCGTACGCGCGTTCGCACGGACTCGAGATCGAGACCGTACCGATCCGCGGCAACATAGACACCCGCGTCGGCTATGTCCGAAACGGTGAGCTGGACGCGGTGGTTCTCGCCGCGGCCGGGCTCAGCCGGATCGGACGCACCGACGAGGTGACCGACTTCCTGTCGGTCGACTCCGTCCTGCCCGCCCCCGGCCAGGGGGCACTGGCAGTCGAGTGCACCGCAGCGAATGCGGACCTCGCCGCCGCGCTCGCCGAGCTCGACGACCCGCACACCCGGGTCGCCGTGACCGCCGAGCGTTCCCTGCTCGCCGCCCTGGAGGCCGGCTGCTCCGCACCTGTGGGTGCGCTGGCCGACCTTCTGGACGACGGCCAGGCTGTCACCGAAATGCGCCTGCGCGGCGTCGTCGGCACGACCGACGGCTCGACGCTGGTGCAGCTGTCCACCACCGGTCCCGTACCCGCGTCGCACGACGAGGCCATAGCAGTCGGTCGCGAACTCGCGTCCGAGATGCTCGCCAAGGGTGCAGCCGGTCTTATGGGGGAGCGAGCACATTGAGCCCCACCGCCTCGAACCATCCAGCCCTTCCCGCACGCGGTCACGGGCATGTCACCTTCCTGGGGGCCGGTCCCGGCGACCCCGGTCTGCTGACCTTGCGCGCCGTGGAGGCGCTCGCATGCGCCGACGTGCTGATCGCCGAGCCTGATGTGCTCGACGTCGTACGCAGCCATGCGCGGGCGGGCGTAAGCACGCCTGAGCTGACGGTTGTTGACAGGTCGTCAACAACCGTCGGGATCCCGGTCCTCAGGGATGCGGCCAATCTTGTCATGGAGGCCGCGCGCTCCGGCAAGCGGGTCGTGCGTGCGGTGACCGGTGACCCGGGGCTGGACACCGACGCAGGTCAGGAGATGCTCGCCTGCGCCTCGGAGGGGATTCCCTTCGAGGTGGTGCCGGGTGTCGCCAACGCGGTCGGTGTGCCCGCGTACGCCGGTGTCCCGCTGCGCGACGCGCAGGGCGCGGACGTCCGGTTCGTCGATGCGCGCACGGCCAGCGACCGGTGCTGGACCGAGGTCGGTGCCAGCGACGGCACGGTCGTCGTGTCCACCACCCTGGACACGGTCGCCGCGGCGGCGGGTGAGCTGGTGACGGCCGGCCGCAAGCCCGACACCCCGATGACCGTCACGGTCGCCGGTACGACGACGCGGCAGCGGACGTGGACGGCGACGCTCGGCACGATCGCGCAGACGCTGAAGCAGGCGAAAGTGCTGCCGTCCCCGGACGGCCACCAGCCCGTCATAGCCGTGGTCGGTGAGCGCAGTGCCGCTGCTCAGCGCGACCAGCTCGCGTGGTTCGAGTCCAAGCCGCTGTTCGGCTGGAAGGTGCTCGTGCCGCGGACCAAGGAGCAGGCGGCGTCGCTCTCCGACCAACTTCGTTCCTACGGTGCCGTGCCGCACGAGGTGCCGACCATCGCGGTCGAGCCCCCGCGCACGCCGCAGCAGATGGAGCGTGCGGTCAAGGGGCTGGTGACCGGGCGTTACGAGTGGATCGCCTTCACCTCGGTCAACGCGGTCAAGGCGGTGCGCGAGAAGTTCGAGGAGTACGGGCTCGACGCCCGCGCCTTCGCCGGGATCAAGGTCGCGGCGGTGGGCGATCAGACCGCGGCGGCGCTGGTGGACTTCGGGGTCAAGCCGGACCTGGTGCCCAGCGGTGAGCAGTCCGCGGCGGGTCTGCTCGAGGACTGGCCGCCGTACGACCCCGTCTTCGACCCGATCGACCGGGTCTTCCTGCCGCGTGCGGACATCGCGACCGAGACGCTGGTGGCCGGGCTCATCGACCTGGGCTGGGAGGTCGACGATGTGACCGCGTACCGGACCGTGCGCGCGTCGCCGCCGCCGGCGGACACGCGTGAGGCGATCAAGGGCGGTGGCTTCGACGCCGTGCTCTTCACGTCGTCGTCGACCGTGCGGAACCTGGTGGGTATCGCCGGGAAGCCGCACAACGTGACGGTGATCGCCTGTATCGGCCCGGCGACCGCGAAGACGGCGGAGGAGCACGGGCTGCGGGTGGACGTGCTCTCGCCGGAGCCTTCGGTGCACAGGCTCGCGGAGGCGCTCGCGGAGTTCGGTGCGCGCAGGCGTGCGGCGGCCGTGGAGGCCGGGGAGCATGTGACGCGGCCGAGCGAGCGGCGGCCGGGTGGGCGGCGTCGCCGGACGACGTGATGTGAGATGACCGCGCAGGGGCGGGGTGGGGGTTTTCCCCTCCCCGCCCCTTCCCGTTTCCCGGGGGCGCTGTCCCCGGACCCGGGGGACCCCGCGGGGCCGAGTCGGCCCCCGTCCGGGGCTGCGGACGCCTGCTGTCGGTCCCTCGGCGGGGCCTGGGTGTGTCCCGCCAGGGTGGTGTGTGTGCGGCCGGCGCGGGCTGCGGGACGCCGGCCCACCGGTCCGCACAGCAGGCGCGGGCACCCCAGCCCTGAAACGGGCGGAGCCCCGGGTCGCGATGGCCCGCCGCGGGCGGCCGCGTGGGCCCGCACGTGGCCCGACGCCCTGTCGGTAATTGCCCCTCCCGGACGGGCGTAGCGTTGCCGTATGACTGTGTACGGATCCTTCCCCGGCGCGCGGCCGCGGCGACTGCGGACCACTCCCGCCCTGCGGCGCATGGTCGCCGAGACCCGGCTGCATCCGGCCGATCTGATCCTCCCCGCCTTCGTACGTGAGGGGATCAGCGAGCCGGTTCCCATCTCCGCGATGCCCGGCGTCGTGCAGCACACGCGCGACACCCTGCGCAAGGCGGCCGTCGAGGCCCGTGAGGCGGGTGTCGCCGGGATCATGCTCTTCGGGGTGCCGGACGACGCGAAGAAGGACGCCCTCGGTACGGCGGGCACCGACCCGGACGGGATCCTCCAGGTCGCGATCCGTGACGTGAAGGCCGAAGTCGGCGACGAGCTCGTCATCATGTCCGACCTGTGTCTGGACGAGTACACGGATCACGGGCACTGCGGCGTCCTCGACGCGGACGGGCGGGTCGACAACGACGCGACGCTGGAGCGGTACGCCGAGATGGCCCAGGTCCAGGCGGACGCGGGCGTCCATGTGGTGGGTCCGAGCGGGATGATGGACGGCCAGGTCGGCGTCATCCGCGATGCGCTGGACACCATCGGCAAGGAGGACGTGGCGATCCTGGCCTACACGGCGAAGTACTCGTCAGCCTTCTACGGGCCCTTCCGCGAGGCCGTCGGTTCGTCTCTGCGCGGCGACCGCAAGACGTACCAGCAGGACCCGGCGAACGTCCGTGAGTCGATGCGGGAACTGGCGCTGGACCTCGAAGAGGGCGCCGACATGGTGATGGTGAAGCCGGCCGGTCCTTATCTGGACGTCCTGGCGAAGGTCGCGGAGTCGGTGGACGTGCCGGTCGCGGCGTACCAGATCAGCGGTGAGTACGCGATGGTCGAGGCGGCGGCGGAGAAGGGCTGGATCGACCGGGACAAGGCGATCGCGGAGACTCTGCTCGGCATCAAGCGCGCCGGGGCGGACATGATCCTGACCTACTGGGCGACGGAGGTCGCGCGCGGGCTGTGAGTGGCCGACATGGGAAGCGGGCCACCCCCGGTATATCGGCCGGTCGTCGGTGCCGCCCTCACGATGTTCAAGGCGCTCGACCTGAAGATCGACATCCAGGGGTCACAGAACATTCCGCGGTC